>NZ_CAXREX010000146.1:0-42216 GCF_964229645.1 Nioella sp.
TACTGCGGTTTTAGGGGAACGCAATAGGCCGCAGGCGAACGGCTTGGCCGCCAGAATGAAATAAAATAACATTAAAACAATTGGCACACAGGCGCTAGCGAACGTGTCGGGAGTAATGTTATGGGGACTGTCTCTCCGCCATAATTTATTGTATTTCAAGGGCTTGACCTGATACGTGGCGACTGGCCACTAGATGGCCAATCAACTGGCGTGTCTACCACGGAACCTGCGCTCGTCTTTGTTTCTCCACTCGCACGGCTTGCGTGCAATCCAGGTCAGGCTGATTTGGCGCTCATTCGAACATACGCAGCTATCCCCACCCCTCGTTACGCCCCCCTCAGCCTCCCCGAGACCAAGCGGTCTTGTTCATGTTGGGCAGACGCACAAAGCGCGCGTGTACTCAACTTTTTGACAAACCGGTCAAACAGGACTGGCCCGGCGCCGCATCGCGATCTAACAGGAGCGGCCATTCATGCAGACCAAGTCAGTTTGAGCGAACATCGGGTGCCAGTTAGGGACCGGACCCA
This sequence comes from Nioella sp., assembly GCF_964229645.1. Lineage (GTDB taxonomy): Bacteria > Pseudomonadota > Alphaproteobacteria > Rhodobacterales > Rhodobacteraceae > Nioella. Next base: position 528 of record NZ_CAXREX010000146.1, read on the forward strand.
CTCTTTGATGGATTTCCACGCCGATAGGGACTGCGTTAGCATTCACTATTAATCCAGTAGCTCCAAAACCACGCTGCGGAAAGCCGGCGGCAAGGTTGTGGTATGCCAAGCAGCGGAAACGGTCGTGCTCTACCGCCGGTTTATCGCCAAGAAACGACGGACGGGCCCGTAATGCAGAGCGCTGGCATGGCATACTAGGAAATCATCTCCGTGGATCTTGCCGTCTTCTACGCCGACTGTGCATAGGTCGGACGAGCTTGATGCCTCCTGATCGAGCACGGGGCCAAGCCCGAAGCCCCGACGCACCGCTTCGGTAACCGCTTCGCGGGTGGCAACCTCGAAGGCGACACGCGGGGTCAGCCCCTTGGCTTCGAAGGCCTCGATCAGAAGAGCGCGCGTGTAACTGCCCGGTTCGCGCAGCACGATCGGTTCGCGGGCCAGTTCTTCCAGCGAGAGCGAGGGCCGCCCGGCCAGCGGGTGCCCCGCAGGAACCATCGCGACGATGCTCTGGCGTGCGAAAACCTGGCAGTAATATGGCTGCTTCGGCCCCGGCAGGCCGGTCATGATGATATCGAGATCGTAGGAATCGAGCGCGGCGAACAGCTCTGTTGAATTGGCGGCGCGTAGTTCCAGCTGGATGTGAGGATCGGCTTTTCGAAATACTTCGGCGGCGTCGAGAGCGATCTGCGGCGCGGAGAAACCGAAGCGCAGCGGCGCGGCGCGGGATCGGGCAATGTCGCGCACCGCGTTCAGGGTCAGCGACAGTTCGCCGAGCCCTCGGCGCAGTGTACCGGCAATATCTCGGCCCTGGTCGCTGACCGCAAGTCGCCGCCCGCTTCGCCGGAAGAGCGAGACGCCCAGGTCCGTTTCCAGCCGCTTGATCTGGGTCGTCACCGCTGGCTGGCTGACCCCGAGGGCGCGGGCCGCCTCACCCACTCCGCCGCTGTCCACGACAGCCAGAAAGACACGCAGGCGGCGCAGGAGGGCATCATCGTCTGGTCGGGTCGGGGGCGTCATGACCCAATCCATAATTTCAATTTATGAAATCTGAGTAACGATAATGCCAGACACATTTGTTTTGCAGCCCGCCGCTATCCCGGTCTGCGGCGCATCCCGAATCGGCGCCGGATCAAGAGAAGCGAGCCGGACACATGAAATACCTCCTTTCCGTTAGCCTGATCGCCCTCGGCGGCGCAGCCTGGGCTGATTGCCCCGTGGCCACCGTGGCCGACATGATGGGCCTCGAACCTGGGGCCTATCCCCAGCAATATGACCTCAGCGATTTCGAAGCCCTGGCAGGCTGCGAAATGAGCTTCCAGGAAAACCCCGAGATCGCCGCGCTCAACGCGCGCATCCAGGGTAACCCGACTGAACTGCCGGGCGTGGAAGACCGCCTGCCCGCCGAACCGCTGGTGGTTCTGCCCTATGAAACCATCGGCCAGTATGGTGGCACGCTCGACGGCATGTCGAACGCGACCGAGGCGGGCACCTCCGACATGCTGTCGCTGCGCCACGTGAACCTCGTGCGCTTTGCGGATGACCTCGTGACCATCGTGCCCAACGTCGCCCGCGCTTACGAGTGGAACGAGGATTTCACCCAGCTGACCTTCCACCTGCGCCCCGGCCACCGCTGGTCGGACGGTGCGCCCTTCACCGCCCATGACATCGCCTTCTGGTACAACCACATGGTGATGGATCCCAACGTCGTGGAAAGCCCGCGGTCGCTGTGGATGGCCGATGGCGAGCCCTTCGAGGTCGAGGCCATGGACGACACCACCGTCGTCTTCCGCCTGCCGAGCCCGCTGCCCGGCCTTCTGGCCAGCTTCGCAGCCGACTTCGCACAGCCTTTCCAGCCGATGCACTTCCTTGGCCAGTTCCATCCCGCAATCGACGAGAACGCGGATGCCAATGCGCAGGCGCTCGGCTTCGAGAACGGCTATGCCGCGATTGCCCATTACTACGGCGGGTCCGACTGGAAGGACGTGCCCTCGCCGCTTCTGCGCGATCCGTCGACGGTCGAAAGCCTGCCCGCCGCAGTGCTGCCGACGCTGGAGGCCTTCATCACCGTGGAAGACACAACCGAGGGCCGTCACTACGTGGCCAACCCCTTCTTCCACATGGTCGACACCGCCGGCAACCAGCTGCCCTACATCTCGGAAATGGACGAGCGCTATGTCTCGGACAACGAGGTGCGCATCCTGCGCATGGTCAACGGCGAGATCGACTACAAGGCCCAGTCCGTGACCCTGCCCGACGCGCCGACGCTGCTGGACGGGGCAGAAGCCGGCAACTACACCATCGACCTGCGCCCGCAGATCGGCCTGCCCGTGTTCGGCTTCAACGTGACCGCCGAGGATGAGGACCGCCGCGCGATCTTCCTCAACCGCGATTTCCGCCTGGCGATGAGCCACGCGATCAACCGCGAGGAAATCAACTCGGTCGCCTTCTTCGACCTGGGCGAGCCGCGTGCCTACATGCATTTCGACCCGGTGCCGCCCTTCGCGACCGAAGACCAGGCAACCTATGCCACCGCCTTCGACCCCGAGATGGCGGCCGAGATGCTGGACGCCGTGGGTCTGGCCGACAGCGACGGCGATGGCGTGCGCGAGTTGAATGGCGAGCCCTTCACGCTGAACCTGCAGTTCTCGACCCAGGGCCTGTCCACTGCCGTGGCCGAACTGGTGGCACAGCACTGGACCGATGCCGGTATCCCGACGACGATCCGCGAAGTGACTTCGGACGAGTATCGCTCGGCCCAGGCCGCCAACGAGCTTGACGTCATCGTCTGGACCAAGGGCCAGCCGATCCCGATCGTTCTGGGCTCGGCCGAACAGCTGGTCCCGCCGTTCGGCGGCTTCTTCGACGCCCGCGTCGGCATGCTGTGGAGCCGCTACATCGAGACCAACGGCGCCGAAGGCATCGAGCCGCCGGCCTGGACCGGTGAACTGGCCGAGACCGTGGCCGCGTGGCAGCAGCTGCAGCCGGGCAGCGCGGAATCCAACGAACTGGGCCAGCAGATTATCCAGCAGATCCAGGACGGGTTCATGTTCATCGGCACCGTTCAGGCGCCGAACCCGGTCTACCACTCGAACGCGCTGCAGAACTTCATGGCGCCGCAGACCTGGAGCTACGAGTACTACCGCATGTACCCGTATCGCCCGCAGCAGTGGTGGCTGGACGAGTGATCGTCTGACCTGACCTTCGGGTGGTCCCCTGGCGGGGGCCGCCCATCCCCTGCCGGAGCCCCCAGAACATGGCCGCCTTCGCCCGTTTCCTTGCCATACGTTTCGCCGCTGCAATGGCAACGATGCTGCTGGTCAGCCTGATCGTCTTCACGCTGATGGAGCTGGTGCCGGGCAATTGCGCGGAGCGCTACATCGCCTACAAGGCCACGCAGGGCTACGTGGTGACCGATGCCGACATTCGCGCCGAGGAAATCCGCATGGGGCTGGACCGTCCCTACCTTGTGCGTTGGCTCGACTGGATTTCCGGTGTCTTCTTCCGCTTCGAACTTGGTGAAAGTTGCCTGTGGCGTGTCGATGTGGGCCAGTTGATCGGAGACAAGCTGCTGATCTCGCTGGCTTTGGCGGGCGGTGCGCTGATCCTGACCTATGCCGTCTCGATTCCCGTGGGCGTCGCTTCGGCCGCGCTTCGGGGCGGGTGGCTCGACGGGTCGCTCCGCGTTCTTTCCTACCTCGGGCTTGCCCTGCCCAATTTCCTGCTGGCGCTGGCCATCATGCTGGCCTCGACCGTCTGGTTCGGGGACACGATGACCGGGCTCTTTTCCGAGGAGTTCCGCGATGCACCCTGGTCGGTCGCGCGGGCGCTCGATTTTCTGTCCAACGCCTGGCTGCCCATCGTGATCCTGGGCTGGTCGGCGATGGCAATCCAGATCCAGACGGTGCGAGCGCTGATGTCCGATGAACAGGGCAAGCTTTATGTCACCGCCGCCCGCGCCCGGGGCCTGTCGGGCTGGCGCCTGCTGATGCGCTATCCGGCGCGCCATGCCCTGGGGCCGGTGGTCAATTCCGTGGGCTTCGACCTCAACCGCATCTTCAACGACCTGCCGATCGTGGCCGCCGTGCTGATCCTGACCGAGGCGGGATCGATGCTGCTGGAGGCGCTGGCGCGCTCGAACGATCAGCAGCTTGCGGGCGCGATCATCCTAAGCATGACCATTACCATCGTGGTGCTGAATTTCCTGACCGATGTCCTCCTGGCGATCATCGATCCACGGGTGCGAAAGGGGTTCATCAAATGAGCCTTTCCGCCTGCCTTTTCTCCCGTCGCACCGCCGCCGTCCCGTCGAAAGAGGCCTATTTCACCGCCTCGCAGGGACAGCTGATCTGGCAGCGCTTCAAGGCCAACCGCACCGCGCGGTTCGCGCTTTATGTTCTGCTGTTCTTCATCCTGTGCGGGATCTTTGCGCCCTTCCTGTCGCCCTACAACCCGACGGCCGAGGGACGGAACGCCGACTACACCAACGGCGCGCCGCAGATCCCGCAATTCTGCGACGACAACGGCTGCAGCTGGCGGCCCTTCATCCACGGGGTGGAACGCTATCGCGGCGTGGACACGAATTTCCGGTGGGTGACGCGCCAGACAGACGAGAGGAACTATGTCACGTTGCTGCCCGAAGGATCGGACTATCGCCTGCTCGGGCTCATCCCGATGAATCGCCACCTCTTCGGCGTCGAGGAGGGCTTCGTCCACCTCTTCGGCACCGACGCGCAGGGCAAGGACATCTTCAGCCGCACGCTGCATGCGATCGGGGTCAGCCTGGCCGTGGGTTCGGCCGGTGTGCTGATCTCTTTCGTGCTCGCGCTCATCATAGGCGGTGTGGCGGGCTATTTCGGGGGCTGGGTCGACACCGTTCTGCAGGCCCTGATGGACACGGTCAAGACAGTGCCCACCATCCCGCTCTTCATGGCCGTCGCCGCCTTCATCCCCGACAGCTGGACGGCCGAGGAACGCTTCTTCTTCATTTCGCTCGTGCTTGGCTTCCTGGGCTGGGGCACGCTGGCGCGTCGCATCCGCACCCATGTGCTGGCGGAACGCAGCGCCGACTATGTGCTGGCCGCGCAGATGGCGGGTGCGGGCCCCGGCCACGTCATCCGCCGCCACCTGCTGCCCAGTTTCACCAGCTACATCATCGTCGATCTGGTGATTTCCTTTCCCTACATGGTGCTGGCGGAAACCTCGCTCAGCTTCATCGGGCTGGGATTGAACGACCCGGTCAACTCGCTCGGCGTGATGTTGCGCAACGTGACGCGTGTCGACGTTCTGCTGAACTACCACTGGTATTTCATCCCGGTGCCCATCTTCGTCGCCATCGTGCTGGCCTTCGTCCTTGTGGGCGACGGGCTGCGAGACGCGGCCGATCCCTACGCGGAGAAGCGCTGATGTCCGGGCTGCTGAGCGTGCGCGATCTGACGCTGACCTTCACCACCGACGAAGGCCCGGTGACGGCCGTTGACTCGATCAGCTTCGACCTGGCGCCCGGCGAGGTGCTGGGGCTGGTGGGCGAAAGCGGGTCGGGCAAGTCGGTGACGGCCAAGGCGCTAATGCGGCTTAATGCCGGCAACGCACGCTATGGCGAGGGCAGCCGGATGCTGCTGAACGCAGACGGGCAGGAAATCGACATCCTGCGCCTGAAGGGCGCGAAAGAACTGCGCCAGGTACGCGGCGACAAGATCTCGATGATCTTCCAGGAACCGATGGCGAGCTTCGCGCCCGCGATCACCATTGGCCGGCAGATGGCTGAACAATTGATGCTGCACCGGGGACTCTCGCGTGCCGAGGCAAGAATGCTGTCGATCGAGATGCTGGATCGCGTCGGTATTTCAGAACCTGCCCGACGCTTCGACCAGTATGCCTTCGAGTTGTCGGGCGGTATGCGCCAGCGGGCGATGATCGCGATGGCCCTGTCCACCAAGCCCCGGCTTCTGATCGCGGACGAGCCCACCACCGCGCTCGACGTCACGATCCAGGCGCAGGTGATCGAGCTTATGAAGGAACTGGTGGGCGAATTCGGGATGGGCATCATCTTCATCACCCACGACCTCGGCGTGATCGCACAGACCGCCGACCGCGTGGCTGTGATGCATCTGGGCCGCATCGTCGAGGAAGGACCGGTGCGCGACGTCATCCGGCGGCCCGCCCATCCCTACACGCGCGGGCTGATCAACGCCCTGCCCCGGCTCGACGATCTTGACGCGGCCCTGACTCCGGTGCCGGGCGACATCCCCTCGCCGCTCGAACGGCCCGCGGGCTGTGTCTTTCACACCCGCTGCCCCGTGGCCGAGGACCGCTGCCGCGCGGAGGTGCCCCGGATGCGCGCCACGCGACCCGGACACCGCGCCGCCTGTCTCTTGATGGAAGGCGCCCCCGCATGACAGAAACCGCCATCCGCATCCGCGACCTTGAAGTGCACTACCCGCTCGGGCGGAGGATCTTCGGCAAGCCCGATGTGCTCAAGGCCGTGGCCGGGATCACGCTCGACATTCCGCGCGGGTCCTTCTTCGGTCTGGTAGGTGAAAGCGGGTCGGGCAAGACGACGCTCGGACGCGCGACGCTGGCCGCCGCACCGATATCGACCGGGTCGGTCGAGGTGATCGACAGCCAGGGCGAGACCTTCGACATGGCGAGGCTGGACCGCGACGCAGAGCGTCGCTTTCGCCGCCGCGCGCAGCTGATCTTCCAGGACCCCTACGCCGCGCTCAGCCCGCGCATGACGGTGCGCGACATCATCGCCGAGCCCCTGGAGGTCATGAAGCTTTGCAAGTCCCGCGACGAGGTGAACGACCGCGTGCGCGAGATCGCCGCGAAATGCCGCCTGAACGTGGAACACCTGCGCCGCTTCCCGCATGCCTTTTCGGGCGGTCAACGGCAGCGCATCTCGATCGCGCGGGCGCTGGTCACGAACCCCGACTACATCGTCGCCGATGAAAGCGTCGCGGCGCTCGATGTCTCGATCCAGGCCGATATCCTGAACCTTCTCAAGCAGTTGCAGCGTGATCTTGGACTGACCTTCATGTTCATCAGCCATGATCTTTCGGTCGTGGCCCACACCTGCGACCACGTCGCGGTGATGTATCTGGGCCGGATCGTGGAAACCGCCCCGCCGCGTCGGCTCTTCGCTGCCCCCCGCCACCCCTACACGCGGGCGCTGATCTCGGCCATTCCCTCGCTCGACCCTGATGACCGTGGCCGCGCCGAGCGGCTGGAGGGCGAGATTCCCAGCCCTGCCAACCCGCCTTCGGGCTGCACCTTCCACACCCGCTGCCCGATGGCGCGCGACCGCTGCAGGGCCGAGGTGCCGCAGTTACGCCAGATGGCCGACGGCCACCACAGCGCCTGCCATTTCGCAGAGGACCTGGCCGCGCCTGCCACGGTCGTTCCTACCAGCGAAAAGGTGCCCGGGTGATTCTGCGTCCCGCCCTGCCGGAGGAGGCCGAGCCGCTGGCCCGCCTGCTGGCCGCCGCCTTTCTCGAATACGTGCGCGGTCTGGGCCGCGAGGCGTCCGGCCCTTACGACTGGCTGCCGGAACGCATCGCGGCAGGCGAGGTTCATGTCGCGGCCGATCCCGGCGGCAGGGTGCTGGGAATGCTGGCCCTGACCTGGGACGCCGGGGAGCAGAACCTTGTCGTGGACCTTCTGGCCGTCGATCCAGCCTGCCAAGGCCAGGGCACGGGCCGCGCGATGCTGGCCCATGCCGAGACCCTCGCATGCGCCCGCGACGCCCGCGCCCTGCGCCTGCACACGGTCGCGCGGTATGAGCATCTTGTCCGGCTCTATACCGGGGCGGGCTATGCCGTGACCCATCTCGGACCCCGCCCCAAGGGCGAGGACGATGGCCATCCGAGAGCCTTCCTGATGAAACCCCTAAGAACGGAGATTGGCGCTGCATGAGTTTCGATATTGCCATCGTTGGGGCCGGAATCGTCGGCCTTGCCCATGCCCTGGCCGCAGCGCGCCGGGGCAAGCGCGTGGTTGTGATCGACCGCGATGCACAGGCTAACGGCGCCTCCGTCCGCAACTTCGGCTTCGTGACCGTGACCGGCCAGCAAGCCGGGCAATGCTGGTCGCGCGCCATGCGCAGCCGCGAGATCTGGGCCGACATCGCGCCGCGGGCCGGGATCGAGGTGGTGCAGCGTGGCCTGACCGTTCTGGCCGAGCGCCCCGAGGCCGTGGCGGTGCTGGAGGCGTTCCTTGCCACCGACATGGGCCGGGCCTGCCGCATGCTGACCCGCACCGAGGCCGCCGAGGGCCTGCCCCTCACCGACAGCGTGCAGGCCGCGCTATACAGCCCGCACGAGTTGCGCGTGGAAAGCCGCGACGCGATCGGGCAACTGGCCGCGTGGCTCGAGGCGCAGATGGGCGTTGCCTTCCTGTGGTCACGCAGGGTGACGGCCATCGACCTGCCCCGGATCGAGACCTCGCGCGGGGTGATCCATGCCGAGGCCGCCGTGATCTGCCCCGGCGACGATTTCAGCGGGCTTCACGCCGACCGGATCGCGGCAGAAGGTTTCACCCGCTGTCTTCTGCACATGATGCGCGTGGCCCCTGACCGGTCCGCCCCGCTGTCGAGCGCGGTGATGTCGGACCTCGGGCTGCAACGTTACCTTGGCTATGCCGAACTGCCCGAGGCCGGGGCGCTGAAGGCGCGGCTGGCAGATGAGAAGGCCGAGGCGCTGGCCGAGGGCATTCACCTGATCGCGGTGCAATCGGCGGACGGATCGCTGGTGGTGGGGGACAGCCACCGCTATGCCCCAACGCCCGTGCCCTTCGCGGATTCGCGCGTCGACGACCTGATCCTTGCGGAACTGGACGCCGTTCTGCACCTGCCGGGCCGCCGCGTCACCGAGCGCTGGACCGGCACCTATGCATCGGCGTCCGACAGGCTGGCCTGGACCGGTCACCTTTCGGATGCCGAAAAACTCGTTATCGTCACCTCGGGAACAGGCGCCTCGACCGCCTTCGCGATCGCCGAGGAAACCCTCGACAGCCTCTACGGGAGATCCCACACATGACCAGTTTCAAAGCCGTCATCTTCGATTGGGCCGGAACCATGATCGACTATGGTTCTTTCGCGCCGATGGGCGTCTTCGTAGAGGCCTTTCGCAGCTTCGGCATCGAGGCCACCATCGCCGAGGCACGTGCCCCGATGGGTGCTCCGAAGTGGGACCACATCAAGACGATGATCACCGCGCCTCGGCTGGCCGCCGAATGGGAACGCGTGCACGGCGCGGCCCCAAAGGCGGCCGATGTCGACAGGATCTACGAAGTCTTCGTGCCCATGAATGAAAAGGTGGTTGCCGATTACGCCACGCTGGTGCCCGGCGCGAAAGAGATGCTGGATGACCTCGCCGCGCGCGGGATCAAGGTAGGCTCTACCACCGGCTACACCCGCTCGATCATGGAGCGCGTTTTCCCGGTCGCCGCCGCGCAGGGTTACAGCCCGCTCAACTGCGTCTGCGCCGATGACCTGCCCGAAGGCCGCCCCGGCCCGCTTGGCATGTACAAGTGTTTCATCGACCTGCAGGTCTACCCGCCCGAGTCGGTGATCAAGGTCGACGACACCGTGCCCGGCATTGCAGAAGGCGTGGCAGCAGGCTGCGTGACGGTCGGTGTGACCCTGTCGGGCAACATCGCGGGCCGCACACCCGAAGAGATCGCCGCCCTGACCGAGGCCGAGCGCGACGCGATCCGTGCAGAGGCCGGGGCGATCCTGCGCGCGGCGGGGGCCGATCACGTCATCGACACGGTGGCCGACCTGCCCGACCTGCTCGACCGTCTCTCTGCCTGAAAGGCTGCACCATGACCCGCCGCCCGAACATCTTGCTGATCACCGCCGACCAATGGCGTGGCGATTGTCTTGGCGTAGCGGGCCATCCCGCTGTCAGGACGCCCAATCTCGACGCGCTTGCGCGGGAGTCGACGGTTTTTTGCAACCACCACGCTGCCTGTGCGCCCTGTTCGCCTGCGCGGGCCTCGCTCTATACCGGGCTTTACCAGATGAACCACCGGGTGACGCATAACGGCGCGCCGCTCGATACCCGGTTCGACAACATGGCGCTGGCCGCGCGCCGGGCGGGCTACCTGCCCACCCTGTTCGGCTACACGGATACCGCGCTGGACCCGCGCGGGCGCGATCCGCAGGACCCCGCGCTGCGCAGCTACGAGGAGGTTTTGCCCGGCTTCACCTGCCGCCAGCCCCTGCGCGAGGATGACCGGACCTGGATCACATGGCTTGGTCGGCGCGGGCATGACGCAGGGCTGCTGGCCGATCCGCACCGGGTCGAGCCCGCCGATGATGGCGGGGTGTCGCTTGCTCCGCCGGGCTATGGCGCCGATGAAACCCAGACCGCATTCCTGACCGAAGCCTTCCTCGACTGGCACGCAGAGCAGACGGGCGAAGCGTGGTTCGCGCATGTGTCCTTCTTGCGCCCGCATCCGCCCTTCGTGGTGCCTGAGCCTTATGCGTCCATGATTTCGCCCGACGACGTGCCCGCGCCGATACCGCTGGCCGAGCCGCCTCATCCGCTGGTGCAGATCATCCGCCAAATTGCCCCCGCCGCCGATTTCCAGCCTGGGCTGGAGGGCTGTATCGAAAGCCTGTCGGAGACGGATTTCCGCCGGATACGCGCGCTCTACTACGGCATGATCGCCGAGGTGGACGCCCAGATCGGCCACCTTTTCGACACGCTGCGGGCGCGTGGCGACTGGGAAGATACGATGGTGATCTTCACCTCGGACCACGGTGAGATGCTGGGCGATCACGGTCTGCTTGGCAAAGGTGGTTTCTACCGGGAAAGCCAGCACATCCCACTGATGATCCGGTTGCCGGGCGGCGTTGCAAACGAGGTTGCCGCGTACACTTCTGCCGTAGATGTCTTTCCGACGCTACTCGAGCTGTGGGGCTTGGAGGGACGGCATGCGCCGGATGGAGACTCGCTCTTACCCGCACTGACCGGAGCCGCGCCGGTCGGGCGTCCCTGGGCAATCTGGGAGTTCGATTTCCGTCACACGCTTGGCGCGGAGAGGCGCACAAGTCTTGGCCTCGATAGCCGTGCATGCCACCTTCTGGTGCTGCGAAACGAGGGGGCGCAATATGTTCACTCGCCGGCCTTTGGGCCGTTGCTCTTCGATCTGGGGGACGATCCAGCCTGCCTCACCTGCATCGCTCAGGATCATCCGGAGGCCCGGCTTGCACTGGCCGAAGAGCTATTGCATCGGGTCACGCAGTTGCGTGACGAAACCCTGGCGCCCCACGCGCAGACGTAAGTGAAGAAGAAAGCGCAACGAGGTAATGACCTGCTTCCCTTTTGTCTTCAGACTGGCGTGCCCCTAGCAGGTGGTCCGGTGTAATTTTTTTGCATTGTGGGCGCCTGATCCATTGGAACGATGAATTCCGGCGCGGGTGGGAGTTACCCCAACGCGCTGTGCGGCCTGACGGTGTTGTAGTGGATCCGCCATTGCTCGATCAGGATTTGGGCCTCTCTCAAACTGTAGAAGAACTCGTCATTGAACAACTCACCCCGGAACCGGGCATTGAAGCTTTCGCAGTATCCGTTTTCCCAGGGTGAACCTGGCTCGATGGACGCCGTTTTCGCATCAATGGCGGCGATCCAGTCCTGCACCTGGCAACTGTATCTGTCGGGTCGTATGCCCCTTGGTGGTCTTGACGTCCACTTACCGGAATGGAGTATGCCCAAATATCTTGACGGGTTGTGCCGGCATGTGGCCTCTTTTGCCAGGCAGAAGGGTGGATATACATATGGACAAACTGCTGTACATTGCTGAAACCAATGCTCGCGGCGAGGTCGAATGTGTTTGGATCAAGCCTCGCGGTCAGCGTACTGCGCGGAACTTCGAAGCAGGCACAGACCGCTTTGACCCGACGGTTCCTGCGGAGTTTCACGGTGCCAGTCCCTCCGCTATCGGGGCTTGGCTGAAATCTCGTCAATTGGGTCGCACGCACCCCAAAAGGTGATACGCCGTTTGGGGTGCTATGGAGCGGCAGGGTCTCTTGCACCCGTGCCATTGCAGCGCACTGATCGGTAGAACGTTGACGTGGCGCGAAGTCAAACCTGGCCCTTGGCACCGCCACAGACCCTGGCAAGGGCCGATGGCGGTGCCTGATCCTTAGAGGATCCGTGCAGACGTGTCAGTCCTTCGCCTCTGCACCGATAACCCACAGGCGCACACGCTTTGATAGCCAATCTATGAGGAAGATCAGGACAAGCACATTCAATACCACGAAGGCAACCTGATCATATAGGCTCGCGCGGAAACGCTCGATGATGATCATCCCGATACCGCCGGCACCGACGATTCCAAGGATGGTCGCCGATCTCGTGTTCGACTCCAGGAAGTAGAGCGACTGCGAGATGAAGACGGGCAGGACCTGCGGAATGTAGCCGTATCGGATCACGGCCAGAGGCCCCGCCCCGGTGGACTTGATACCTTCGACCTGCTTGCGATCGATGTTCTCAATCGCTTCCGAGTAGAGCTTTGACAATGTCCCTAGGTCGCTCACGAAGATTGCCAGCACCCCGGCCAGAGGCCCAAGCCCGACGGACCGAACGAAGACGAGGCCCCAGACAAGCTGATCCACGCCGCGCATCACATCCAGAATCCTTCGAATAACCTGGCGAACGACCCAGAAGGGCATCACGTTGCGGGCAGCCAGGAAGCCTACGACCAGCGCCCCGAGTGAGCCAAGGAACGTCCCCAGGAACGCCATGGCAAGGGTCTGGGCAATCCCGACATAGATATTGCCGTATAGCCAAGTCTCCATATCGTGCCAGACAACGAAGTTGCGTAGCAGGTCCCAAACCCTTTCGGACGCATCGAGGAAGCGCGCGATTTCAAAGAACCACAACGACCAGACGAGGTATATAAGCGCGATGATCCAGGGAGCCCATTTCTTGACGGACTTCCACGGTGTGCTGAAGGCGCCGGGGTGGGCCATGCGAATGGCGGAAACCTGCTCGGCGGACATTACGGCGGTGGTCATGCGAAATTCTCCCGTCCGATGAAACCGAGGCGCAGGCGCTCGGAGATGATGTCGATGATCGTCACCGTCAGAACCACGAGGATCAGAACTGCCAGCACCCGGTCATCCGAGTAGAACGAGATCACCCTGTTCAGCTCCTGCCCGATACCGCCAGCCCCTACGAAGCCGATGATCGAGGAGGCGCGCACGTTGATTTCGAAACGCAGCAGCGCGTAGCTGGTGAAGTTGGGTGTCACTTGCGGCACGACGCCATAGAGCATCTGTTGGACCCAGGTGCCACCGACGGACGCGATCCCTTCCACGGGACGGGACGACGCGTTTTCATTTACCTCTGCGAAGAGCTTGCCAAGAGCGCCGGTCGTATGGATCGCGATGGCGATGACCCCGGCCAGGGGGCCGATTCCGATCATGAAGACGAAGACCAGCGCCAGCAGGATCTCGGGGATGCCACGGCAGACTTCCATGAAGCGGCGGGCGATCCAGTGCAGCCAACGCGTCGGAGCAAAGTTGTGCGCCGCAGGAAAGCTTAGGATGAATGCCCCGATGGTCCCAAGTAGCGTCGCGGTGATCGCCATCAGAATGGTTTCACCGATCAGTTGAAGATACGTCCAGAAATCAGCGTACCAATAGGCCAGCGAACCCGGTGTCGCCCGGCCCGCCGCGTTGCGGCCCTCAAAGAGCACATCCCATTGAAGGCTTGGCAGAATGGTCTGGAAGTACTCGAAGATGCGCGGCACACCGTTAACGAGGCGCTCTGGTGTGAAGCGGCTGATCCAGATGGACAAAGCCAGGCAGCCGACAAAGACGGTCAGCGCCAGGATGCTCATCGCGCGCTTGGAAGCCAGCAACTCAGCTCGGTGGCGTTCGAAGGTGCTGACGGCGTCGGTGGGAGTATTCATGGGCTCGATCCTCAGGCCAGTTCACGGACCGGGCTCATGGCGCCGGTCGTCAAAGAGGTCGAGGTCGCGGCTTCGTTGAACGCCTCATCAGCTTCCGCGCCGTAAATTTCCCGGGCCATGCCGACGGTCAGTTGCGCCGGTGTCCCGTCAAAGACGATGCGCCCATTCTGCATCCCGATGATCCGGTCACAATATTGGCGCGCGGTGTCCAGCGTGTGAAGGTTGCAGATCACCGTGATCCCATCTTCACGGTTAATCGCGCGCAGGCTGTCCATCACGATCTTGGCATTGAGCGGGTCGAGCGAGGCAATCGGCTCATCCGCCAACAGAATACGCGGAGTCTGCGCCAGGGCCCGGGCGATCGCGACGCGCTGTTGTTGGCCGCCGGACAGGGTTTCGGCCCGTTGAAGCGCGGTATGCGCCATTCCCAATCGGTCCAGGGCCTGGATTGCCATTGCCCGTTCCTCGGCGGTGAAAACCTGCGCCATCGCGCGCAGTGACGGCATGTCGAACAGCCGGCCGGTCATCACGTTGGTCAGAACGTCCAGCCGCCCGACCAGGTTGAACTGCTGAAAGATCATGGCACAGTTCGAGCGCCATTCGCGCAATTCTCGACCCTTGAGCCGGGCGATATCAGTGTCGCCGAACAGGATCTGCCCTTCGGACGGGTCAATCAGGCGGTTCAGGAGGCGCAGCAGGGTCGATTTGCCCGCCCCGGAGCGGCCGATGATCCCGACCATCTGTCCATCTGGGATTTCGAGATTGGCGTTGGACACGGCAACGGTGTCCTTGAAACGGCGGGTGAGTTTGTCGAGCTTGAGCATGTTGTCGGCCCCGAGATCAGGTCGGACCTCAAAGGCCCGCGAAAAAGGAAAGCCGAGGAGCCGGCGATCCCGGCTCCTCGGCGGCATGCATAGGCGTCAGCGCTGGCTCATCAGCTCGCGGCGCATGTTGATGATCGGCTCGTAGAACTCGTGGTTGATCGGCCAATAACCCATCGACTCGCCGTCGTTGATGGCGTCGAAGCAATCCCGGTCGACGACCTGAAGCTGCATCATGGCTCCCATCACGAGGTCGATCAGCTCCTGCGGAAGGTCGGCGCGGATCACGCGGGGCCCGTTGGTGATCAGGTTCGACTGCCAGATGATCTGGATCTCATCCATGTCCAGCATGCCGCGATCCACCATGGAGCGGAGGTTCCCCTGGCTGTAGCCTTCATCGTAGTTACCCACGCCCGAGGTCCAGGTCACGCCACCGTCGTACTGGCCCTGAAGCACGGCGACCACGGCCTGCTCGTGACCGCCACCAAAGCCGGTCTGCGAGAAGTAGGTGTCCATGTTCAGGCCTTCCTCGTTGGCCAGTTCGTAGTTGGGAACGAGGTAGCCAGAGGTGGAGTTGGGGTCGGCGAATGCCAGGCTGTGACCTTCCATCTCCTCCAGCGAGGTAATGCCGCTGTCGGCACGGGTGTACATGACCGAGTAATAACCGAGAGACCCGTCAACCTGCATCACAGTGTAGAGCGGGATCACGGCCTCGGGGTCCTGCAGGTAGAGACCGGCGTAGCCCGAAGAGCCCAGGCCTGCGAATTCAAGCTGACCGGCCAGGAGACCCTGAAGCACGCCAGCGTAGTCGGAAGCCGGGTAGAGTTCGACATCAACACCAAGGTGCTCTTCCAGGTAAGCTTCCTGGCAGGCGTGATCGCGCAGGCGGTCGGCTTCGTTTTCGCCGCCGAGCAGGCCGATGCGGAAGACCGGAACTTCGTCACGCCAGTCGGCAAACGCGGCGGTGGAGGAAAGTGCGGTCGCACCCATGATGAGGGCAGCCAGAGATTTCTTGAACATGGTAATCGTCCCGTCCTGAGATCATTTGCGTCATCAGGGGGCCGCTCGCCTCATGCGATCGGTCCGTCCCCGAACACGTCGACCGCATAGGCGTCCAATGTGAAGTCTTCGCGAAATCCGTATGAAGCCTTTGTTACGCTTGAAATTTGTTTAAAAACCAAGGGTGAGTAGAAACTGTTTTCCTGAATAGATTTTCGGGCATGCCCACGCTAAGCGTCCGAATATTTGTCTATAAATGCATCCACCGACAGCGACCGAAAATCGTCCAATGCCGCGCCGAATCGAGCATGATTCCAATCCCACCAGGCGATCTTTTGCAGCGCCGCGGCCTGGTCTTCGGTAAACCTGCGGCGAATCTCGCGCGCCGGCACGCCACCGACAATCGTGTAAGGCGCGACATCCTTCGTGACCACCGCGCCAGCACCGATAACCGCCCCATCCCCGATCGTGACACCTGCCGTGATCGTGACGCCATGGCCGATCCACACGTCGTGGCCGATCGTCACCCAATGGTCCCGGCGCCAGCCGAAGAACTCTTCTTCGTCTTCCCCGAAGCCATAGGCTGCCGCGCGATAGAGCGCGTGATGCTGGCAGGCCCGCCATGTTGGATGGTTGCCCGGGTTGATCCGGGCCCCGTTAGCGATATTCGTGAACTTGCCGATCGTGGTCCAGATCACGTGACCCCACTCGCAGATGTAAGAATAGTCGCCCATTTCGCTGGCGCTTATCTGGGTGCCACGACCAACCTCTGTCCACATCCCGAGTTTCACGTCCGGTGCAACCTGTGCCTCGGGATGGATGGTGGGCGCTTCGCTGAGGCGTTTCATGTCTGGGCTCCGCTATCGAAGAAACATGCCGGCAGCTAATCGGCCCAGTCCCTCTCAGGGAAGGCCTATTGGGCCCGGATCATTCAAACTTCATCGAGATGACATGAAACCGTTACGCGGCAGGGTGTTTTGGGACCTGATCCCAGAGCAGGAGTGCTGACATGTTCGATTCATTCCAGCCCGGACCTACGACCCTGTCCGGCGCCACGATCATCACGCCAGAGGGCCCGATCGAGGCAGCGCTCCGCCTGGAGAACGGCTGTATAGCTGGTCTGGCCTCGTCCCGCGGTGAAGGGCTGGACCTGACAGGCCACTACCTCGTTCCGGGCGTTGTCGACCTTCACACTGACCATGTCGAGGCCCATATCTACCCACGCAATACGGTCCAGTGGCCGTTTCTGCCTGCGCTGATGGCCCATGATGCCGTCGTAATCGCTGGCGGCACCACCACCGTTTTCGACAGTCTTTCGGTCGGTGCATCCATGAAGAGGCCGGAACGACGGGAAATTCTCGAACCGCTCGTCGCATCGCTCGAACACGGCGTTGAAAACGGCATGTTCCGTGCCGATCACCTGCTGCACTTGCGTTGCGAAATCTCTGATCCGGCGACGATCGGGCTTGTCGATGCCACCATCTCACACCCATTGACCCGGCTTGTTTCGGTCATGGATCACACGCCCGGAGACCGCCAGAGCGTCGATATCGACAAGTGGTTCAACCACATGATCCACGAGATGGAGATCGACGAGACCGAGGGGCGGGAACGGATGCAGGAGCTGTTTGATCGCTCGGCCCGTGTCGGCGCCGAGGTGCGCGCGCATGTGGTCGCTGCGGCGCATGCCAAGCGCGTCCCACTGATGAGCCACGATGACCGCACCGAGGCCCATGCCGACCAGGCCAGGTCCGAGGGTGTCGCAATATCGGAATTCCCGACCACCCTTGACGCGGCGCGACGGTCTCGCACCCATGGACAGGCCATAGTCGCGGGCGCTCCGAATTTCCTGCGCGGCGGCTCTCAATCCGGAAATGTTGCGGTAAGGGCGCTTCTGGAAGAGGGGCTCGTCGACATCCTGGCGTCTGACTACATCCCGCGCAGCCCTTTGGAGGCCGCCTTTGCGATCGCTGCCGACAACAGCCTGCCCTACCGGCTTCAGGACAGTATCGCCATGGTCAGCGATCGCCCCGCGCGCGCCACGGGCCTGACTGATCGGGGTCGGATCGAAGAAGGTTTGCGGGCAGATGTCGTCGCCGTTCGGCTGGTTCGGCGTCAACCGGTTGTCAGTGCCGTCTGGCGTGCCGGCAAACAGGTTTTCTAAGGGGACCCCGAACCCATGCTCAGGATCGGCGCCGCCCTTACTCTTGCAGACCTTCCCCTCTACCGCGACTGGCTGATCGCTGGTCAGCGCGACCTGGAGATACAGGATTTCATTCGAACCGACCTTCTCCTGGGGGACTGGCGGTCCCATGTTCAGGCGATCCGGGCTGAGCTTGACGGCTACGAGGGCCGATTGGGCCTTCACGGACCCTTCATCGGCGTCCCGATCGACAACAACGATCCCGAAATCGCCCCGATCATCACGCGCCGCTTCCTAACTGCCCTGGACATCTGTGCGGAAATGCGCGCGGTCCAGATGGTGATCCATTCGCCCTACTCCACCTGGGACTACCACAATCTCGGCAATGACGCTGCCACGGCGCCAGGGAAATCGGCACGGGAGCTCAAGATTGCAGCCGTGCACGAGGTCATGGCCTCCGTCGTCCGCAAGGCAGAGGACCTAGGCGTCACCTTGGTCCTGGAAAACATCGAGGATATCGACCCGCGTGACCGGCTTCTCCTTGCGCAAAGCTTCAGCAGTGAAAACGTGAAGCTCTCCATCGACACCGGACACGCCCACTACGCCCATGGTGCGACCGGGGCGCCACCGGTGGATTACTTCGTGACCGCTGCCGGGGCCGATCTGGCGCATGTCCATATCCAGGATGCCGATGGATATGCGGATCGTCATTGGGCCCCGGGACGCGGAAGCATCAACTGGCACGCGGTCTGCGCGGCGATCGCGGCCTTGCCGGTGCAACCGCACCTGGTGCTGGAGTTGCGCCACGCGGCAGATATCCCGGCCGCGATGGCATTCTTTGCTCGAGAAGGCCTGGCCGGATAACTCAGGCCACTCTGACCCCATGAGACCACACTCCACGCAGCAAAGGCACGTCACCAGCCAGACCGAAACGGATCACGTCAGCTCGCAACCCCGGCGCGAGGCTGCCCCTGTCAAGCAGGCCTGCTGCCCTCGCAGGACTACGCGTGACCGTGGCAATCGCGTCGGGCATCGACGCCCACAGGACACCAAGCTTCACCGCGGCATAGAGCAAGGCAGAGGGGACGTAATCCGAGGACAGGATGTCGAGCAGCCCCATTTCGGCGAGGTCTCCGGCAGCGACATTTCCCGAATGCGATCCTCCCCGCACGAGGTTCGGTGCCCCCATCATGACCGCGATGCCTTCGGCCCGGCAGGCCATTGCCGCTTCGACAGTGGTCGGGAACTCGGCCAACGCAACGCCAAACCCGGCAGAACGCGTGACATGCTCGACCGTCGTATCATCATGGCTGGCCAGCGCGGCTCCAAATCGCTGTGCCGCGTTCACCGCGGCCGCTTCATGCGCCTCACGAACACGCGCGCCCAGGGCTACACGGGTTGCAACATGCTCCTCGAAGACCTCCGCCGACAGCCCGTGCTTGCCGCGCATGTAGGTTTCATACTGGCTCAGGTCGGCAAACTGGCGTTGTCCGGGCGTGTGATCCATCAGGCTGAGAATACCCACGCGATCTTCGGCGCCGAAGCCCTCCAGCTCTTCGATGAGGGTGTCGGAACAGATTTCGGCCCTGAGATGCAGGTGATGGCTGATCTTCAATGCTCCCGATGCGCGCATCGCCAACACCTCGTCGGCCAGTCCACGCGCGTAACGGCGCCACCCAACCCCGCCCTTGCCCTCGATCGACCCCACGCGGATAGCGTCGAATACCGTCGTGATCCCGGTCGCGGCGAGCTCCGCGTCATGGGCGACGATGGCAGCCGCATGAGGCCAATCGGCACTCGGTCGCGGTCGGATATGGCGCTCGAGGTTGTCGGTATGCAGTTCGATCAGCCCCGGGGCGACATAGTCTCCGCAACAGTCGATCGCGCCAGCGGGGACAGAGCTTCCCTCGGCGATATCGTCAATCTCGCCCCGTTTGATCCGCAGGCAACCCGTGACCTCTCCTTCAGGAAGGATCAGCCGGGCATTGGCAAGGATCGTTTCGTCAATCATCTGAAAATGACCTCTTCGAGGTTGGAAAGGTAAGTAACATGACCGCTTATCGCCGCTATGGGCTCTACGTCGTGCCTGAGGGTGCCTTCTACCGGTCTGGCGCGGCTTGGCTTGGATGGGACAGCGTGCAGGGCAGCCGGGTGGTCCATCCCGATATCGACGGGCTGCCGCGCCCGGTCTCCGAGATCACGGCGACGCCGCGCAAATACGGGTTTCACGGCACCATCAAGCCGCCGTTTCGGCTGGCTGACGGAATGACGGAACGCGCTTTGCGTGATGCCGTCGCCGCGTTGTGCACGACCCTCGCACCGGTTGAAATTCCGGCACTCCAGCTGCGCAGACTGGGTGGGTTCGTCGCGATCGTGCCGGTCGAAGCGTCGGACGCGCTGTCCCATCTCGCTGCCGAGGCGGTCAAGGGGATCGACATCTTTCGCGGCCAACCCGACCAGGCCGAGCTTACCCGCCGAAGAAAAGCCGGTCTGACCGAACGACAGGAGGCGCTGCTGGACAAGTGGGGCTATCCATACGTGATGGACGAGTTCCGCTTTCATCTGACCCTGACCGGAAAGCTCGGGTCGGAGGCCGGGACCGTGGCCGAAACGCTGCGCCCGTATTTCACCCCGCTTTTGCCAAACCCGTTTCGCATCGACAGCCTGTGCCTGGTGGGCGAGGACGAAACGGGCATGTTCCACATGCTCCACCGCTACACCCTTTCCGGGTAGAGGGCGCACAAAGCTTCCTCGACACTGGTCGAAAGCGGCCCGCTATTGTCGATCTCGGTCACGCGCAGTCCAGCGGGCAGCGCGACCTCTCGCGCGAGCCGGGTCCGGATCTGGTCGGGTGTTTCGCGCCCCCGCGAGGCCAATCTCCGGGCGAGCACCTCAGGCGTGGCAGTCACATGCAGAACATGCATGGATGGAAAGATCCGGGCGGCAGAGTCCAGCTGCGCGCGCGAGAGGTTCGCCAGCACATCGACCCCGAGGGCCAGGGTGCGATGGACAGTTGCCGGAATACCATAAAGCAATCCGTGGGCGGTCCACCAAAGAGCGAACTCCCCGGCATCACGCCGGACCGCGAACACCTCTCGCGTAACGCCTTCGAAAACCTCACCGCCAGATTCGGACGGTCGCGTAATCACTCGTTTGACGCGGTGGAAATCGGGCTCTGCCGCGATCAGGGCCTCCATCAGGCTGTCCTTGCCGACGCCCGAAGGGCCCACTACCGCGATGAACCGTCCCTGTCTCATGCGGCAACCGGGGAAAAGCGGCTGACATCAATCTCTCGATCAGCCACGCGAGACCGGGCTTCGACATCGTGGAAGATGCCCACGATGGCCGCGCCACCTGCCTTGGCCTCTTCGATCAGTTGCAGCACCGTTTCTCGGTTCGTGGCATCCAGGCTCGCCGTCGGTTCATCGAGCAGCAATGCGGGGTATCCATGGGCAAAGCCTCGCGCAATGTTCACGCGCTGCTGCTCGCCGCCCGAGAATGTGGTCGGCGAAAGCCCCCACAAGCGATCTGGAATCCGCAGACGGGTCAATAGTTCACGAGCCCGGGAAAACGCCGTCATTTCATCGACTCCAAGCGCCAAGAGCGGCTCTGCGACCACTTCCAGAGTCGGAACCCGCGGGACGACCCTCAAGAACTGGCTGACATAGCCCAGTGTCTCTCTGCGCAGTTGGAGAACCTCTCGCGGCTCCGCGCCGATCAGATCGACGCCGCCAATCTTTACCTGTCCGCCCTGGGCCAGGTAATTGCCGTAAAGAATTCGCATGACAGTGGACTTGCCCGCGCCGCTTTCGCCGATCAGGGCAACACATTCCCCCGGTGCCACGGAAAACGACGCCCCGGCCAGCACCGGGATGGTGGCACTTCCCTGATTGTGCAAGGTGAAGGACTTGGCAAGGTTTTGAACCTCGATCATTGGAGCTACCTCAAACTTGCAGGACGGAACTGACGAGCAGCTGCGTGTAGGCGTGTTGCGGATCGTCGAGCACCTGGTCGGTCAGACCCGTTTCCACGACATGCCCCCCTTTCATGACCATCAGTCGGTCGGCCAGAAGACGCACCACGGCGAGATCATGGGTGACGATGATGGCTGACAGTCCAAGCCGCCGGACAAGCCCGCGCAGCAGGTCGAGGAGGCGGGCCTGCACGCTGACATCAAGCCCGCCGGTGGGCTCGTCCATGAAGACCAGTCGGGGACCGGTCACCAGGTTGCGGGCGATTTGCAGGCGCTGCTGCATGCCTCCCGAGAAGGCAGAGGGCCGATCATCCATCCGGGCGGTGTCGATTTCGACCCGAGCGAGCCAATCCCCGGCGGCTTCACGGATGTCTCCGTAATGGCGCGCACCAACGGCCATCAGCCGTTCGCCGACATTCCCACCGGCGCTGATCCGCATCCGCAGCCCGTCGCGCGGGTTCTGATGCACGAAGGCCCAATCCGTGCGCCCCAGCATACGTCGCTCGGGTTCGCTCATGGTCACGGTGTCCCGGGGACCGTTGACCCTTGTATCGAAGATTACCTCGCCGGCATCGGGCGGCTGGTGACCCGCAAGGCAATTGAGCAGCGTCGATTTGCCAGACCCGGATTCCCCGACGATACCCAGAACTTCACCTGGGTAGAGATTGAACGAAACGTCTGCGCAGCCAATGCGACCACCGTAGAACTTGGAGAGGTTGCGCACCTCCAGAAGCGGTGTCATGCGGCCTCTCCTTCTTCTCGCCGATCGGCGCAATAATCAGTGTCGGAACAGACGAAGATCCGTCCGCCCTCGTCATCGGTGATGACCTCATCAAGATAGCTTTCCGTTGAGCCACAAAGCGCACAGGTCTGATCCGCGCGCATGGGTTCGAACGGGTAATCCTCGAAGTCCAGGCTGACGGCCTTGGTGTAAGGCGGAAGCGCGTAGATGCGTTGCTCTCGCCCGGCTCCGAATAGCTGCAAGGCGGCGCTTTCCAGCTTGGGGTTGTCGAACTTCGGAATCGGCGAAGGGTCCATCACGTAGCGATCCTCGACCTTGACCGGGTAGGCATAGGCGGTCGCGATCTCGCCATGTCTGGCAATATCCTCGTAGAGCTTGACATGCATGAGCCCGTATTCTTCCAGCGCATGCATCTTGCGGGTTTCGGTCTCGCGCGGTTCCAGGAACCTCAGTGGCTCGGGGATGGGCACCTGGTAGACAAGGATCTGGTCCTCTGTCAGGGGAACCTCGGGGATGCGGTGGCGGGTCTGGATGACAGTCGCCTCAGTCGTCTTTTCGGTCACCGCGACACCGGCCGTGCGTTCGAAGAACTTGCGGATCGACACGGCGTTCGTCGTGTCATCGGCCCCCTGGTCGATAACCTTGAACCTGTCTTCGGGCGTCAGGCATGCGGCGCTGACCTGCACCCCGCCCGTGCCCCAGCCATAAGGCATGGGCATTTCGCGACTGGCGAAAGGGACCTGATAGCCCGGAATGGCCACACCCTTGAGGATCGCACGGCGGATCATCCGCTTGGTCTGCTCGTCGAGATAGGCGAAGTTATAAGCTTGATCGGTCATTCTGCCGCCTCCTGCGTGCGGGCAGCCATGGCTTCTGCCCGGATCTTGCGGATCAGTTCCAGCTCCGACTGGAAGTCGACGTAATGGGGTAGCTTGATATGCTCGAGGAAGCCCGTCGCCTGCACGTTGTCGGAATGGTAGAGCACGAATTCGGCGTCCTGCGCGGGGGCGCCCATGTCGTCCTCGCCCAGTTCCTCCCAACGCAAGGCGCGATCCACCAGCGCCATTGAAATCGCCTTGCGCTCGGTATGGCCGAAGACGAGACCATAGCCTCGGGTGAATTGCGGCGGTTCGGATTTACTGCCAAGGAACTGGTTGACCGTTTCGCATTCAGTCACCTTCACCTCACCGATCTCGATGGCGAACCCGAGCTCGGGAATGTCCATCTCGACCTGGACATTACCAACACGCAATTCCCCCACGAAAGGATGATTGCGCCCGTATCCCCGTTGGGTGGAATAGGCCATGGACAGAACGAAGCCCTCGTCGCCCCGCGTCAGGGCCTGCAAACGCAGGGGTCGATCCGCGGGAAAATCGAGCGGTTCGCGGGTCAGATCACGTGGGGTCTCTGCCCCCTCCGCCTCGCGCTGAATCAGGTCTTCTTTCGCCAGGAACCCAGTCACATGGGGCATGTCGCCCTGGGTTGGTGTGCCCAACTCCGGGCAGGGCACTTCCGCGCCCTCGGCTGCCAGCGCGAAATCCAGCAAACGGTGTGTGTAGTCGAAGGTTGGGCCAAGCACCTGCCCGCCGGGAAGGTCCTTGAACGTCGCCGAGATGCGACGGTCGCAGGACATGCTGGCGGTATCGACGGGATGAGACGCGCCAAAGCGCGGCAAAGTGGTTCGATAGGCCCGGATCAGGAACACGGCCTCGATCAGGTCGCCCCGCGCCTGCTTGATCGCAAGCGCCGCGAGGTCGGGATCGTAGAGCGAGCCTTCAGCCATCACCCGGTTGACGGCAAGGGCCAGCTGCTCGCGGATCTGGTCAAGTCCCAACTCCGCCACATCGGTATCGCCCCGGCGCTCTTCGGCCAGCCAGGCATGGGCATTGTCAATCGCCCGTTCACCACCTTTTACGGCCACATACATCAGAGAGCCTCCGTCACATTTGTGCTGCGCGGCAAGGCTGCAAGGCGGTCGCCGCAGGTGAAATAGCAATCGAACCCCAGGGGGAATCGTGCACGGTTTGCCTGGAAGGCCTGCAACTCCGGAAGGC
Organism: Nioella sp.; assembly: GCF_964229645.1. Lineage (GTDB taxonomy): Bacteria > Pseudomonadota > Alphaproteobacteria > Rhodobacterales > Rhodobacteraceae > Nioella. Next base: position 25,180 of record NZ_CAXREX010000146.1, read on the forward strand.
TCAGCGCCGCTTCGCGGGCAATCCCTGGGCCCGAAAGGATTGCCCCGGACGGCTCAAGGGCATCCATCTCGACAATCAGGGTCGCAGAGCGGTCAGGGTATTCCGACGATCCGATGCGATAACGCCCCACCGGGCTGAGCGCCTCCCAACTTCCCAGTGCGAAATCGGCATGGCTCGGTCCAACCAATGGCGAACCGCAATGAAAGGTAATCCACTCGCGCAGAGCGGACGTGTCATGATCGCCGGCAAGGTAGATTCCCGTCTCGGGATCACACAGGGTTAGCAGCAGCACACCTGCCGCAACCGAAGCCGGTGCCGGCGGAAGTCCCCCACTTACGGTCTCGATACGGCCCGGACGGGCCATTGCCTGAAGGGCAGACCGGAATGCATGGGCTGCTTCGCGCGGCGCATCGACAAATCCACCTTCCACAGCGGTTGCGTCCATTGCCATTGCTACTCTCCCCGAACCATTGTGAAGAACTCGACTTTCGTCGCAGCGGCCCGTGCCGCGCGTTTCGCCGTGGCTTCTGCGGCCTCTGCCCGTAGCGGGGCCAAAATCTGCGCGTCGAGCGCTTGGGCCTGTCCATCCTGCGCCATTGCGTCGATCAAGGCGGCCGTGCGCGCTGCTTCGAAGCTGCGCCCCTGAACGTAGCCATGCCCAACCGCCCCTGACGCGACCCTGACCGAACAGCGCGTGACGGTGATTTCACCAAGGTTGAATGGAGCGCCCACGGCACCCGCCCGGCCCCGCACCATGACGGTTCCAATTTCCGGCGCGCGCAGCACAAAATGCTCCGGCACTACTCCATGAGACTCCCAGAGACTCAGCAAACGGTCGTGCGGTGCTTTGGCCAGGGTTGAAAGCCTGGCCTTTCGTTCCGCGATCTCGGCGTGATCAGACATCTTGCGAAGTTGTCCATTTATTTATACAACTATACAAATCAATACCGCCTGCACTACGCACGGGCAAGCGACACAACATGAATTTTTGGTGACACTATGGGCAGAGCTCCGCTTTGGACTGCGATACGAGATCGACTGACCGATGAGATCGCGGCAGGCCATTACCTGCCCGGTGATCGGCTGCCCACCGAGGCACAATTGTCGACACGCTTCGGCGTGAACCGCCACACAGTGCGGCGCGCACTATCAGCGCTTTCGACTTCTGGAACCGTCCACTCAAGGCGAGGCTCAGGCGTGTTCGTGGCGCATCGACCAACGGATTACCCGCTTGGAAAACGAGTGCGCTTTCACCAGAACCTGTCAGCTTCCGGGCACATGCCTGGAAAGACGGTCCTGCATCTCGCTGAGCGTCCCGCCGACCAGAGAGAAGCCTCCGCCCTTGGCCTGAGATCCGATGCGATGGTGGCCGTCTATGAGGGCCTGTCCTTTTCGGATGGACAGCCCATCGCCCTGTTCAGATCGGTCTTTTGCCTGACCCGCTTTCCGCGAATACTGGACGAGCTTCGAAAGAACCCCTCCGTCACGGCAGCCTTCAAGGCACATGGACTGAATGATTACACCCGCGCCTCCACTCGGATCACCGCGAAGCTTGCCACGACAACTCAGGCCAATCACCTGCAGATCCAACCAGGCGCGCCTATCATGAGGGCCGTCAGCATCAACGTGGACTCCAACAAGGCCCCGGTCGAATACGGCAGAACCTGGTTTGCTGGCGACAGAGCGACCTTGTTGGTGCAAGAGGATGGCTAGCAGGTGCCCACCTTTCTACACTCAAGGATGTTGAACTGTCCTGTTGAGGAACGACTGATCAACGCTCGCTGCGACGACGTTTTTTTGCGCAGTGATTGCAATCGCAGGCCATTGACGTCCCGTTTTCAGTAGCTTCTGCCCTGTTTTGCCTGCCTGAACAGCGGTCATGGCGCTTTCGGACTGCCTCGTTTTCATGTCATCAGCTTTCGTCAGACCAGGAACAAGTCGCCGAGCGCGAACAGTGTGAACATATGTGCTTGGCTCTTGGCCAGCCTCCACGAAATCAAATTACCTTGACGGTCGTGACCAACGTGAGTTCTCGCAAAGGTTTCCTGACTAATCAGCTTTGGATACTGCCTGCCCACGACTAATTGTGATAATATAACATTAAGCCATGTGGGGTGCGAGCGAGGTGTTAAGGATGCTGGGGAGCAGGCGGCGATATGGGATTGAGGGGCGCGACGAAGCCTTTCAGGTTGGGCGCCTGATTGCCGCTCGCGGAAGCCCTGGGGCGCCCATATGCGGCGCGCGCACGCGCACCGGAACGCTCTGCCAGCAACTCCCCATTCCAGAGGGCAAGGGGCGCTGCCTGGGCCACGCAGGGCCGCACGCAGCGCGCCTTCACCGCGAGGCGCAGCGCAAAGCTTTCTTGTCGGGCAAGATCAGCGCGGAGGACTGGGAGAGGGCAGAGGCGCGCAGGGCAGCAAACCGGCTGGGCTGGGACTGGAAGAAAAACCCTTGGCTGCCTGGACGAACAATCGATCTGGGACCGGCAGAGGGCGCCCTGAGGGCCGACATGACGGCCAGGGGTTTGGATGTGGAGGCCTTGCCGCCTGCCGTGGCAGATTGGCTCCGCTGGCGTTGGAGGCGCACGCAGATCGACCGGAAGTCGGACCGGGCATGGCATCGAGTTGTAACGGAAGCCTTGCCGGGACGGATCGCCAAGGCCGGGACACGTCCGTCCGGCATTGCAGAGGTGTTCCACACCGACCTCGGTCGGGGAGATCGGTCAACCAACGCATCAACACCGCCTGCGACCCACCGTGCATAAGCAGCGATCTGACGGCTGCCGAAGAACGGGTATTTGATGAACACCCGGTCGATCTCTTTCATCAGCGCCAACGTGTCCGCGGCGATGCCAACCGGCGTGTAGTAGAAAGCCGACCGGCTGAGCCGTACCAGCTTGCATTGCTGGCTGATGCTCAGCTCGGGGTGATCACGTTTGATCATCGCGCGTTTCTTCTCGGGGCTCATCGCTTCAGCCCTTCCGACAAAAAATCGTTCTCCACCGCCAGCCTCCCGATCTTGGCATGCAGCTCTTTTACCTCGGCCTCGGTCGGACCGCTCTGCTTTCCGCCCGAGAAAACATCGGCCATCCCGTCGATAGCCTGCCGCTTCCATGTGCTGACCTGGTTCGGGTGCAACTGATGCTTCGCTGCAATCTCCTGCACGGTCTTGTCACCGCGCAGAGCTTCCAACGCGACCTTGGCCTTAAACTGATCTGTAAAGTTCCGGCGCTTCGCCATTCTCGTATCCCTTCAAAGGTTTGGGATACACCTTAGCCAACTGTCCAGTTTTCCGGGACCACTTCAGACCGACCTCTTCCAAGCCTCGTACTGCGCGAATAGTCCGAATGCAGTCTTAGCGCGAGACCGATCTACGCTAAGCGAAACCGCTGCGTCGATCAGGGCCTTCTGTCCGTCAAACCAGACCTTCGCGGCGACTGCAAATCCGGGGTGCTGGCGATGGCGACAGATCTATCGAGCAGGGTTCCTCCGGGTTGGTCTCCATATCCTCGATCGTCGCGCACTTGCACCACTTCGTAACTGTCTAGGGATTGACGCCGAGATCCCGGCTCATCTGTGCGAGAGAAGTCAGCGATCACTTCATCGCACTTCTGAAGGCGTGCGTGGTCGTTGCGCAGCCATGACGAACGTGACCTATGGTGCCTTTTTTTTACAGTTTAACGAAAGGATCAAGCCATCGAACCCCGGGATCAAACACCTAGGTTCTCAGTAGAAGAAGTAAAGTTGAGCAAAACTGGATACTTGCCAACCGCCATCGACCATGGGAGCCTCATTCATCGGATCGGTGGGTGGGAGAGCAGCGATGCAGAATTCAAACGTTATCTGGGAGAATGTAGATCAGCACAAGGAGGATCTGATCGCGCTGTCGGATCGCGTCTTTGACATGCCGGAAACTCTTTATAATGAGTACCGGTCCGTCGCTGAACACAAGGCGATGCTTGAGCAAAAGGGCTTTCGAATAACCGAAAACGCTGCTGGTATTCCGACGGCTGTTGTGGGCGAGGCCGGTGAAGAAGGACCGGTCATTGCGATACTCGGCGAGTTCGATGCGCTGCCTTATCTCAGCCAGGAGCCCGGTGTTGCAGAACCACGCCCTCAGGAAGCCGGCGGAAACGGCCATGGCTGTGGACATAACCTGTTGGGCGCTGCCGCCCTGCTTGCCGCGACTGCCGTCAAGGACTGGATCGAGGATAACGGCATCAAGGCACGGGTTCGTTATTATGGATGCCCGGCGGAAGAGGGCGGTGCGGCCAAGGCCTTCATGGTGCGTGAAGGGTTGTTCGACGATGTCGATGTGGCGATCTCCTGGCACCCTGCCACGTTTACGGCCGTAAACAGGGCAAACTCGCTGGCCAATACTCGGATCGACTTCACGTTCCACGGAAAGGCAGCACATGCCGCAGGCGCACCCGAACTGGGCCGCAGCGCGCTGGACGCCGTGGAACTGATGAATGTCGGCATCAATTACATGCGCGAACACATGCCCGATGACGCGCGCGTCCACTACGCCTATCTCGACGCAGGTGGGGTTGCCCCAAACGTGGTGCAGCACCGGGCAACCGTTCGGCAACTGGTCCGCGCCTCGGACCTGCCCGGGCTTCGCTCGCTGATCGAGCGGGTGAAGAAGATCGCCGAAGGCGCCGCCCTAATGACCGAGACTCGCGTCGAATCCCGCGTCTTCACTGGGGTATCGAACCTGATCGGCAACCGGCCTCTGGAGGAGGCCATGCAGGTGGAGATGGAGAGTCTCGGCCCTGTCGCCTTTGACGAGGCGGACGCGGCTTTTGCCCGCGAGATCCAAAAGAGCCTGACGGCAGACGATATCGCGGTGTCTTTCCGGCGCGTCGGCATGCCACCACCGGAGGAGAGCCTTGCTCTTTGCGATTTCGTGGCGCCGCTGGACCTCAAAGGTGAAGGTGGCGAGGGATCGACAGATGTCGGGGATGTCAGCTGGACCGTTCCCACGGTTCAGGCCCGCGTAGCAACCTGCGCGGTTGGAACGCCGTTTCACACCTGGCAAACGGTTGCGCAGGGCAAGGCTCCGGCCGCGCACAAGGGTATGGTCTATGCCGCCAAGGTGATGGCTGCCACGGCCAAACGGGTGATCGAGGATCCTGCCCTGCTTGCAAGGGCAAAGGACCTGCACGCAGCACATCTGAAGAAGACGCCCTATGTTTGCCCGCTTCCCGAAGGGGTCGAACCTCCGATCGTGCCAAGGCCCGCCTCATGAGCGCGACCGACCCTGGCAAATATCCGATCGAGCTGCCCTTCCCCGATATCTCACCCTACCGGGTCGGCAGCACAGGCGTGGATTACTACACCAGCTTCGACAGCGGCGTGGCAGGCCCCCATGTTCTGATCAACGCGCTTGTGCATGGCAACGAGGTCTGCGGGGTCATCGCGCTTGATCATTTGTTCCGGTCTGGCATCCGGCCCATGAAGGGTACACTGACGCTCGGATTTTCTAATGTCGCTGCCTATGAGGCCTTTGACAAGGACGATCCGATGGCAAGCCGGTTTCTGGACGAGGACATGAACAGGGTCTGGGATACGGAAACGCTCGACGGGGATCGCAGGTCGTGCGAACTTGATCGCGCCCGCCAGATCCGCCCGCTGATCGACACGGTGGATATCCTGTTTGACGTGCATTCGATGCAGCACAAGACGGCACCGATGATCGTCGCCGGTCCGCTGGAAAAAAGCACGGCGATGTCAAGGCAACTCGGAACGCCGGAGATTATCGTGGCCGATACCGGCCATGCTGCGGGGCGACGGTTACGCGACTATAATGGCTTCGGTGACCCCGGCAGCCCCAAAACCGCAGTGCTGATCGAGTGCGGACAACACTGGGAAGCGGCGGCGGGGCCGGTCGCGATCGACAGCGTATATCGCTGGCTGCTACTGCACGGGATGATCACGCCCGAGACCGCAGAACCCAATCTCTTGCCCTTACCCGCAGAGCAGCGCGTGGTGAAGGTCGAGATGCCGGTCACGGTTGAGACCGACAGCTTCGAATTCGCACAGCCCTTCACGGGTCTGGAGACGCTCTCCAAAGGGGATCTGATCGGCATGGACGGAAACAAGGAAATCCGCGCGCCGCATGATGGCTGTGTGCTGATCATGCCAAGCCGCCGCCTGACCCCGGGGGCGACGGCGGTGCGCTTGGGCGGTTGGGTCGAGTGAGCGGCAAGGGATGTGATGTGGCTGGATCTTCAGCCCGATGTTTCAAACGGCGTAAGGCTGCGAGTGTCAGCTATGAAGGACAAGCGCACCTTTCTTCTACTGGCAACACCTAGCTCCATTTCGGGCCGCTTTGGTTCGGGTGCACCGTTTTTGGGCCGCCCGAAACGCGCACCACCGGTCCGCCGAACGCGTTCCACCTGAACAGCACAAGGTGCCACCCACCGGGGATATGACGCGACACGTCGATGAGTCCGTCGGCGTCCAGCTCTCTGATCTGGTCCGAAATCTGCCACGAGTCCGGCTCTTTCCCTTCATTCAACGCGGGACGCCACGGTCGGTTGGACAAGTCCCGATCAACGCCAATATCTCGACACGACATCAGGTTGCGCTGGTCAAAGACACGAGCGCCGATGACGTCCAGTGTGAAGACATATCTCGGCTTCATATCCTCCCGCATGTAGCCGGAAACCGCCCTGCGCGCCCAATCGAGGTTTGGGCTCATGTACAACGCGCGTTGCCCATGGCGATGATAGCGGCCCGCGCTCTGCGGGGTGGGAGGCGCCAGAACCCGATCAATCTGGTTCACAGATATGGTGCGGTAAAATTTGCCGCTCAGTTCAGTCAGAGGTACTGGCATTGCTCGAAGGCTCATCTAGCGTCATTGCTTGTGGTGACCACCGAACTAGCACCAAGCATCTCCGCCGTTGTTCTTCGTATGGTCGGGTCCGGGAATGGCAGGAATACGCCCCCGCCATCCGAAACCTAACCGTCGTTCAGGTGGCAGGCGCTGGTGCGGCCGGGTGAGATTTCCTTCAACTCGGGCACCTCGATCCGACAGCGTTCGGTGGCATGGGGGCAGCGCGGATGGAAATGGCATCCTTTCGGCGGGTCAAGCGGGGACGGGATTTCCCCCATGATCGGTGCGTAGATCCGCCGATCCGTTTCGAGGCGTGGCGCCTCTATCAGCAGGGCCTGTGTGTAGGGATGGTTCGGCGCAGCGAACAGCTCTTCCGTCGGTGCCGTTTCGACGACCCGTCCCAGATACATGATCACCACGCGGTCGCTGAGATGCTCGACTACGCCAAGATCATGGCTGATGAACAGATATGTCAGCCCCAGATCCTCGCGCAGATCCATGAACAGGTTCAGAACCTGCGCCTGGATCGACACGTCAAGCGCGGCGACGGCCTCGTCGCAGACGATGAAATCTGGCTGAACAGCCAAGGCACGCGCGATGCCGATACGCTGGCGCTGACCGCCGGAAAACTGGTGTGGGTATCGATGACGATAGGACGGATCGAGGCCCACCCTCTGCATGGTCATCGTAACGTAATCCTCTATCTCGCCACGTCTGATCAAGCCGTGGAATAGGGGCGCCTCGCTGATGATATCGGACACTTTTAGCCGTGGATTGAGGCTGCTCATGGGGTCTTGGAATATCATCTGGACCTTCAACCGGCTTTCCAGCAAGTCCTTGCCCCGAAGCGTTTGGACATCCTGGCCGAGAAACCGGATAATCCCTTCCGTGGGCATATGGACCCCCGCCACGCAGCGGCCAAGCGTACTCTTGCCGCAGCCGCTTTCCCCGACCAGACCAACCACTTCCCCGGGCATGATCGACAGGTTTACGTTATCCACTGCGTGCACCGTGTGTTCCTCGACCTTGGCCCCAAGACGGCGAGCGAATTTTTCGGCAATGTCGAGCTTCTTCACAAACCGCTTGGACACGGCTTCCAGTTCAATGATCGGAGTGGTCATGCAGCCGTCCCCCGGTCCTGTCCGACGCCAAGGGGATGGTGACACCGGACAAGGTGATCGCCCTCGGGTGTCGTGGCGTCGGGTGACGTTGCACAGGCCTCGCTGGCGCGGTCGCATCTTGGCCGGAACGCGCAACCGGCCGGAAGGTTCATCGGCAAGGGCGCCATCCCCCGGATCTGGGTCAGCCGCGTACCACGCGCATTCCGGGACGGGGCAGAGCCGATCAGGCCGGAAGTGTAGGGATGGAAGGGCCGGTTCACGACCTCTTCGGTGGTGCCCATCTCCACGATCCGCCCCGCATACATCACCGCCACCCGGTTCGCGAGGCCAGCCACCACCGCAAGGTCATGGGTGACCCAGATCATCGCCGTGTTGTGTTCGGCCACGAGTTTCTGAACTTCGTAGAGGATCTGTGCCTGGATGGTGACATCAAGCGCCGTCGTCGGCTCGTCCGCGATGATCAGGTCCGGCTGATGCAGAAGGGCAATCGCAATGGCCACACGCTGACGCATACCGCCCGAAAACTGGTGCGGATAGCTTTTCAGGCGCTCATCCGGGCTGGGAATGCCGACCTGCCCCAACACGTCCCGACATCTTTGCCGCGCATCCTCATCCGTCCATTTTCCGTGCGCCCTCAGTGCTTCGATCATCTGGGTATCGACCCTGAGGACGGGATTGAGCGTCATCATAGGGTCCTGAAAGATCATCGCGATCCGGCGTCCGCGCAGGTCGCGCATCTTCGGTTCCGGCAATGCCACGAGATCCTGACCATCGAAGCGAATGGACCCTTCCACGATCCGGCCGGGCTGATCGACGAGGCCCATGATCGAAAATCCGGTCACAGATTTCCCCGATCCGCTCTCTCCCACAATGCCAAGGATCTCTCCCCGATCGAGCTCGAACGAGACACCATCGACGGACTTCACCACGCCCGCCTTGGTGAAGAAATGGGTCTTCAGATTGTCGATGCTCAACAGGCTCATCGGTTCAGCCTCGGGTTCAGGATATCTCTCAAACGGTCCCCCACAAGGTTGATGGCGATAATCGTGATGAGCAGGGCGACACCGGGATAGACACTGATCCAGTAGCGACCGGACAGCATGTATTCAAAGCCGTTGGAGATCAGCAGGCCAAGGCTCGGTTCCGTCACCGGAAGGCCGATCCCCAGGAAGGACAGGGTTGCTTCAAGGGCAATCGCATTTGCTACCTGCACGGTCGCGACGACGATGATCGGTGGCAGGCAGTTCGGCAGCAGATGCCGGAAAATAACGCGGGTCTTGGACAGTGCGAGGCATTGTGCGGCCTCCACATATTCCTTGCTGCGTTCAACCAGGGCCACCGATCTGGCGGTTCGCGCAAAGTAAGCCCATTGAACGATTACAAGTGCCAGCATGACCTTCTCGACACCTGAGCCAAGGATTGCGAGCAGCATCAGGGCCACAAGGATCGTCGGGAAACTGAGCTGAAGATCTACGATGCGCATGATCACGGTTTCGATCTTGCCACCGAAAAAGGCGGCTATCATGCCCAGGCTAAGGCCAATGATCATGGCGAAGAAGCAGGAGACGACGCCAACCGCAAGGCTGGTGCGCAGGCCATACATGATCGCCGACAGCATGTCGCGCCCCTGACCATCCGTCCCCAGCCAATAGGTCATGATCGTCTCGCCTTCTGTCCCATGGACGGCCAGCTCCAGCTCGAAGGGCTGATCCAGGGCACGGCTGGAGGAGATCGTGAATTCCTCAAGATCCGCAGGCTCGACAGTCCAGAACGACCGGAAACTATGCTTCTCTCCGACATTGAGATCCGCACCACGCGGCAATTCGTCTAGCCGCAGGGGCTCTAGCGGAACACTGTCCAGTGCCGGGTCGAAGACAAGGCGAACCGCCACGGCGTTTTCGCCATCAACCCGGGTCCAGGATAGCACCGCGCCATCGAAGGGCGCCTCATCCGGGAAGGTGATCTCGGTTCGACCTTCGGCCGTCGGGTCAATGGCGAGGATCAGATCGGTTTCCCACGGGTCGGTCATCCTAAGGGAACCAGGTGGCTGACGGCTGTCCTCCAGACGGATTTCAGACAGATCGTAAGGGTTCTGGGGAGCGATGACTGTAGCAAGGATCGCTATTGATATGACGCACAGCAAGATCACCAGCCCGAGCACAGCAAGCGGGCTTTCAACGAAATCCCGTGCGATACGCACCGCAGGGGGCACCGGTTTGACCGGTTTCTGGTCGGGGGCCGACGCGGTGCCGGGATCGAGTTCGATGCTGCTCATGCCTTTTGGTCCGAAAGCCGGACGCGCGGGTCCAGGATGGCGTAGAGGATGTCCACGATGAGGTTGATGGTGATGAACAGGCACACAATCACGATGAGGTAGGCGACGATCACCGGCCGGTCGAGCTGGAAAATGCTGTCGATGATGAGTTTTCCCATACCGGGCCAGGCGAACACAGTCTCGGTCACGACCGCGAAGGCGATGACCGAGCCGAACTCGAGGCCGATGATGGTGACAAGCGGGATCATGATGTTCTTGAGGACATGCAGGCCAATGACGCGGCGGGGCCGAAGACCCTTTGCTCGGGCGAACTTCACATAATCCAGATTGATCGTCTCACGCACCGAGGCGCGGGTCAGGCGGATGACGAGGCTCGTCTTAAACAGGGCCAGATTGATCGCCGGCAGGATCAGATGACTTATGCCATCCCAGGAAAAGAAACTGCTCTCTACTCCCAGGAACTCACCGCGTTCCCCGCGGCCACCGGCGGGCAACCACTGAAGGATCACGGCGAAGAGCATGATCAACATCAGACCTTGCCAGAAATTCGGCAGTGAGAACCCGAAAATTGATCCGGTCATGATGGTGCGCCCGCCGATGCTCTCTGGTTTCAGGCCAGCGTAGAGGCCCAATGGAACGCCGATGAAAATCGCAATCACCATGGCACAAAGGGCAAGTTCCATGGTTGCCGGAAACCGTTGCAGCACCAGTTGCAGGGCGGGTTCGCCAAAGACGAAGCTAGTGCCGAGGTCACCCCTGAGCAGGTTGCCCAGAAAGGCGAGATATTGTTCAGGAAGGCTCCGGTCGAGACCGAGACGGGCGATGGCGGCAGCCCGCTCAGCCTCAGTGGCGTCCTGACTGATGAGGATTTCAACCGGATTGCCGATCGCATAGACCCCCGCGAACACGAGAACTGTCATGACTAGGATGACGAGGATGCTCTGCATCAATCGGCGGATGATGAAAACCGTCATGGTCGCGGATCTGTCCCTAACGTGGCCCCCTCCAAAAACCGAGGAGACAAAGCAGTCCTTTGGTAGCGGACGGGCGGAGAGCCGAAACCCTCCGCCCGCATCAGGTCACTTATTCGATCACCACATTGGTCGGACGCGTGTATTCGTCCGTCCGCGGGATGTACCGAAGTCCCGCGCGCGTGGCCCAGGTGTTCACCTGGAAATGCGTCGGGATCAGCCCGACTTCACGCATGGCAATCTCAGTGGCCCGCGCGAGCAGTTCCTGGCGAAGATCGTCATCAACGGTGTTCAGCGCAAGTTGCAGGGTTGCGTCAAACGGAGCGCTCGAATAGCGGCCACGGTTGGTCCGGCCAAGGCCGGTATCATCGTCACGCGTGTGCAAAAGGGCGCGCAGCGGCGACGAGGCTTCACCGGTGCCAGATCCCCAACCGACAAGCATCAAGGAGAACTCGGATCCGTTTTCGTCCCCTGTTGCGCGGCCGAAATAGACGGACCGGGGCATGGTCTCGACTTCGGTTTGAATACCGACGCGGGTCAGCATCTGTGCAATTGCCTGGGCAATCTGTTCATCGTTGATGTAGCGGTCGTTTGGGCCGTGGATCGTCAGGCGGAAGCCATCCGGGTACCCGGCCTCGGCCAACAGTTCGCGCGCGCCTTCCGGATCGTAGTCCGGCACCTCGATCAGGTCCGAAACACCGAAGAATCCTTCCGGCAGCAACTGCCCCGCGGGGATCGCGATACCTTCCATCACCTCTTCCACGATCGTTTCGCGGTCGATCGCCATGGAGATGGCTTGCCGCACCCTCACATCCTGGAAGGGATTGAAGATCTCGTTGCCATCATTGTCGGTCACGAAGGGTGAATAGGGCCGACGGCTGTCGATATGCAGGTAGATCACCCGATTTGACACGCCCTGGCTGAGAACGATGTCGGGATTGCCTTCGAGCGTTGCGATATCGGATGTCGGAACCCCCGAGATCACATCGACATCACCTGCCAAAAGCGCCGCAACGCGCGCCGCGTCAGAGCTGATGGGGCGATAGGTAACGGTATCAAACTGCGGAGGGCCGTCCCAATAATCCGGGTTGGCTTCCAGCACGATGCTCTCGCCGGGGGTGTAGCTCACGAACCTGTACGGACCAGTTCCGATGCTGGCGGTGCCGGCATTGAACTCTTCTGTTGTCGCCTCCGGGTTTTCCGAACTGATGATCTGAATGGTGGACAGGTCGATCGGAAGCAGCGGGTACGGGCCATTGGTGCGGAACTGAATGGTATGGTCATCGACAACGATGATCTCGGCGATGCCGGAGGTATAAGTCGCAAAGGAAGACGGGCTGTTGGGCACGTTCGGTACACGCTCGTAGCTGAACACCACGTCTTCGGCCGTGAAGGCAGAGCCGTCATGGAAGGTCACGCCCTCGCGCAGCCGGAATTCCCAGACGTCATCGGCAATCGGTCCCCACTCGACGGCAAGGCCCGGCCCAAGCTGCTGGCTGCTGTCCTGATGCAGCAGGCGATCGTAGATCAGTCCCACGATTTGGTTGTTGTTGCCGGTGTTGTGGTAGTGCGGGTCCATGGCCGTAACCTCGGACGCCACCGCAATCGTAATATCTTCGGCATGGGCGACTGTGCCCAATACCATCCCCGCCGCAAGCGTTGCGGCAGACAATGACTTCCACATTGCATTAACTCCCTGTTTTCAACGGTTCCATGCCCTCTTTAAAGGGTGCTCTTGGGGGCACCTTTTTTCAGGCATGGTTCACGTTAGACGCAATTTTCCGGATACGGGTAGCATTTTTTCCCCTCCCGCTGGTGCAAGGCAGCAGGCAACCGGATCAATAGAAGGACTTGAAGGGGCCTGACGGGCTATGGGCGTGCGTGTTTATAGGGAAGTGTCGAGATATCGGCTGGTCCGTAATCCTCTGTGTCGATAATGACGATTGCGGCGACGAAGCTGTCCCAGGCGGCCCGAAAATGCGTTTTCGAGCGCAACAAGACGATGTCGAAATCCGCCGGATTGAGGCCGAATTGCAGAAAGGGATCAAAGTCGATCGCACTCTGTGACAGGCTTGTGACACTGATCTTTATGCCACCTACATCCAGTAGAACGCTGTCCCCCAAGCGGACTTCGCTGCCCGCTCGCATCTCCCCAGTGCCGCGATATCTGAAATCCCGTTTCACGGCATCCACCCGCGCCGTCACCTGGACCGGACCTCCGGCTTTCGGAGCGGAATGCCCCCCAAGGCACAGCTCAACCTCCGCGCCTTGACCTGCCGCGATGGCCTCTGCCGCCGACCCCGGATCCCAGAGGAAGGGCACCGCAATCCGCATCTGGTCGGAAAGGGCCAGCAAATGGCGCAACCCATGGGTGCTGTCATTTGCGCGGTCGGCATGTTCCAGGATGACAACCGGACGATCTGACCTGCCCGCAATGGCGCACGCTTTTTCAACACCCTCTTCCAGCCCGTAGACCGGAACAGGCGCGGCAAGGGCCTGCCTGTGTCGATCGACCTCTTTCGAAAGGTCGTCTGCCAGGGCCTGCGCCTCTTCCACCGCTCCATCGACGACCGCCACGACAGACACCCCGCAATTGGGAACATCCGCATAGGCAAACCCGGCAAAGAGCGACACGTCTCGATATCCGGCGTCGTCATCAGAGGCACGTTTCGCCCTCTCGACAAGGCCCTTGAGGGGGACAAGATCCGTTGCGGAGAAGATTGAGGGCAGGATCAGCCCTGGCCTGGCCAATGCCATGGCGGGGCGGATTTCGCCCTTGAGTGACTTCAACAGGCATTGCGCCGCACGTTCGCCGGTTGCCCCCATGTCGATATGAGGAGAGTACCGATAGCCGAAGGCCGCTGTCGCCCCCGCGATGGAACCCGCATCCAGATTGGCATGGTAATCCAGCGCAACCATGATCGGCATATCCGGCCCGGCAGCCTGTCGGATCGCCTCGAGCGTGCGCGCGTCCGGGTCCAGTTCGTCCTGTGTGACCATCGCCCCGTGCAGATGCAGCAGAACCCCGTCAACACCGTCCCGCACTTCCGCAATGATGTCCACGATTTCCTGACGATAGGCCGCGACCGCCGCCTGATCGGCAAGCCCTGCGGCCCCACCATCGGCATGAAGGATCGGGACAGCCTCCGCCCCGGCCGCATCAAGGATCCTCAGGAAGCCTCCCATGACGGTGTTGGAATTGCGGAAGGTCGCCATGAGATCCTGGCCACGTACCGCTCCCGCCTCGAAAACCTCCTGATCGGTGACATGCGGCAAGAAGGTCGCGCATTCCATATGCAGCCCGGCTAGGGCGATACGATAACTCATCGCAACAGGCCCATTGCTTCGAGATACGGGATGGCCCAGTCAGGAGGTGACCAGACGGCATCCGTATCAAGCGGATAGACGGGGCGCGGCAAGCCGCTGAAAACGAAATTGCTCAGCACCGGGCTGGTAAGACCCTTCGTGTCCACTTCAAGCACCTGTTCCGGCGTGAAGAACTCGTCGAACCCCGCGCGGAAATGGCCGCGGCTCTTGACAACCAGGGCCCGAAAATCTCTCGGATCAAGCCCGAGATGTTCAAAATAGACCGGGTCGGCGCATTGCTTGCGGTTGCTGGCGACAACCACTGTCATGCCTTCGATTCTTAAGGCAGCTGTCGGCCCCAGATCCACGCGTCGGCCAGCGACGAGCCCGCGTCGTCCGACAACGCATCCGTCACTCAGGGCAACAACCTCCGCTTCGGCGGCAAACGGCACTCCGAATCCGTCGGACCCGCTGCGCAGGAACCGCGCAGTGAACCTCGCGCCTATC
Organism: Nioella sp.; assembly: GCF_964229645.1. Taxonomy (GTDB): domain Bacteria; phylum Pseudomonadota; class Alphaproteobacteria; order Rhodobacterales; family Rhodobacteraceae; genus Nioella. The sequence goes on from NZ_CAXREX010000146.1 coordinate 40,200, forward strand.
CCGGCAGAGGTAGCTTCAGCCGCAAGATCCGCGTCGATATAAAGCCCATAAAGCACATCATCGGCCTTCGCATCGATCAAGGCCTGCATAAGATCACTGGATGTCCCGAGGCCACCACCGCCGGGATTGTCGCCAGCATCCGACAGGATCCATCTCGCGCCGTCCTGAGCGGTGACCGCTTGAATGGCCTCCGCGATTGATGTCAGTTTCCGCGTAAACCGGTGTCTTTCGGCCCAAAGCTGTCCGGCCAGCCGTGCGGTTTCGCGCTCGGCAACCGTTCGGTCCGTCGCCGTGACAAGAACAGCCACACCATTGTCGGGCGTATCGCTATAGACAAACCCGCCGAGCACGGTGGCATTCGCGACAATCCCATGAGCATCCGTAAGGCGGTCCGCTTCCCGGACCTGATCGGCATAGGCCCCCGAACCATCTGTCAGCAAGGTCACGCTGGCCGGTGTCAATGGCAGACGCAGGTGGCGCATGTGGAACTTGGTTCCCTTGATCATGCGGGAAAGGATGATCGCGGCTTCTCTTGCGACCTGTGCCTGATCGACATGGGGATTGGTGCGGTAGCCGATCAGACAATTGGCTGCGCGGGCCATCCTGTCGGAAAGGTTTGCATGAAGGTCAAGCGTCGCGACGACAGGCACATGCGGCCCGACGGCCTCGCGAACGGCCTCTAGAAAAGCGCCATCGGGGTCGAGAGTCTCCACGCCAACCATCGCGCCATGGCTGGCGACATAAACCCCGTCAATCGGTCCCAGTTCAGCCAATCGACCACGTACAATGCCCAGGACAGTACGCAGCACGTCTTCGCCCAAGGGGCCACCTGGTTCTGCACCAGCCACAAGAACGGGCAACACCTCCGCATGCAGATGGCTCCAAACCTCCTCCAGAAACGCCGGAATCTCAGCCCCCTGCCGCGGCGCATCGCTGGCGGCATCCGACAGGATCTCCTGACCTACAAGCCATGTTCGACGGTCAAAATCAGCGCGATGCGTCCTCGGCGCGAACCGGTTGCTTTCGAGTAGAAAACCCAAAACGGCGATCCTGGCCATGGTGGCACCAGCATTTGCGAGACTGAAACCAAACTTTATGCGCACAAAACGCATCAGTCGAGCTTTTCGGGTCCGCCTGGTGATGGACGTGTCGCGGGCCCTGCTCTTCTTCTAGTCGATCGTGGTAATTCTGCGCCGACAATTGAGATGACCAAACTATCTGCACGATACTGTCACGCACCTACCCGTGATCAGAAATCTGTAAAGCGGGATAAACCTGACCTTGGATTTTCGGCCTTCGCTGACGCAGCATCCGGTCGCAGGCGCTGCACTCCTTTCGCCTCAATGTATTTTGGTGAGCTTCTCAAGGTTTGACATCTTTCTAGTGATCTTCATCGCTCTGGTCGCCGTCATCCTGCGCTGACTCGAATATCCGATGGCGCCCGCTGGTGCCGGCCTTCGTCGTAGGGCGTTTGTCAGAGGAGAACCTACGTCGCTCACTGCTGCTGATCGACGGCTCTCTCTCGTTTCTATTGGAGCGGCCTTTGACCCTCGCGATCATGTTGGCGATAATGGCGCTTATAATTGCGCCCCCACTTCGTACACAGCTGCGAAGCGGATCGACGATTTCCTCCGAATAATGAACATCGCCGCGTCACCAGCAGCGTCGCGGCGATGTTCATTATTGTCTTCCCGGTAGTTGCTCAGTGACCGAATGGTCCACGGCCTGCTCGGAGGTCCGCTATTCCAGCTAAATCACAGCCTGAGATTTGACGTCTACGTGGCGCGCTGGTTGCTGTTTACACATTCGTCAACCTCTCGGCACCTCCAAAGTGGGCTCGCAACTGCCTCGCGGAGTTGTAGTAGGCACCACCAAAACTGAGGTGCCCCTAGATTTGTAGACGCTTTGCCCCCTAACTTTGAGGCGAGGAGGCCGACATGGGGACAAGCAACTACAGCGACGAGTTCAAGCGGGATGCGGTGCATCAGATCACGGTGCGAGGGTACCCGGTTCGGGA
>NZ_CAXREX010000147.1:0-4643 GCF_964229645.1 Nioella sp.
AGCATCGCCCAGATGAAGACCTCGGCCGTTTCCATGCTTTCGGGGGTGACGATTCCCTTGGCGATGGTCGAGACCACGTCGCCGCCGGCGATCAGCGCGCCCGAGGTTTCGTAGATCGCGGCAATGGCGATGGCCCCGCACATGGGCAGCGCGTTCTCGCCCACGGCGGGCCCCATGTTGTTGGCCACGTCATTGGCGCCGATATTGAGCGCCATGTAGGCGCCGAACACGGCGGCCACGACCACGATCATGCTGTTCGAGGTCTGGCCGAAGAACATCGCCGCCAGCAGCCCGGCAATGACCAGGAAGACCAGCGAAATGCCCGGACCCACCATCGGACGGGCCACGTATTGCGTTGCTGATTCCAGGTAGGACAGACGCCCCAGGTCCCGGTCCAGCGTCTCAAGGTGGCGAATCTCGCCGTTTTCGGTGCTCATGCCCGTCTCCCCTCGTTTGGGGAAACGGCCTAGAGAGAGCGGGGTCGCAAATCAACCGCTCTTGTCACAAATCTTTTACAAATCTGTTACAAGTCGCGCAGGATCGACTGAAGCTCGGGTTCCTGCACCATGTTGGCGGCGTCCTGCGGACGGACCCATTTACGCTTGCGCTGATCGGCCTCGGGGAAGCTTTCGTGCAGGTCCTGCACCTCGACCGGGTAGACCAGCGTGTCGATCTCGACGCTCCAGCCCGCTTTCAGGGTCTTGTCATAGGTGTAGCTGCCGATCGCGGTTCCATCGAGCGCGCCCTTGCGCACCCCGGCCTCTTCCCAGGCTTCCTGGAGAGCGGCTTCGCCCGCGTCGAGCCCGTCGATGGGCCAGCCTTTCGGAAGGATCCAGCGCCCGGTTCCACGGCTGGTGACCAGAAGAACCTCCTTGCTGTCGCCGTCGCGTCGATAGCACAGCGCGGCGACCTGCAGGCGCTTGGGGCGCTGCAGCATTGGGTGGAGCACTTCGCTCCAAGCCTTCTTGATAAAACCGACCATCTAGAGAAACCGCCTGCTCTTTAACGTTTTTTTGACCCGACAGGGTAAACCTTTACTTAAGGGAAATCTTTTGGGATTGCAAATCAGTGGGGCGGATTGCTGCCACGCAGCAGCGCGAAGCCGGTTCCCAGGAACCACAGGATCGCCCCAAGGCCGAAGATCGCGCCAGTGGCATCGCCGAGCGGCGGCAGCACGGTCAGCAGCCCCGACGCCCCCACCAGCACCCCAAGCCCCGACACCGGGCGGGGCAGGACGCGCGCGCCCCAAGCCGCGAGGCTCACGCCCAGGATCCAGACGCCTCCGGCGATCTCGTTGCCGCCGCCCAGGCCCAGTTCCACCGCGTGCAGCACGCGCCAAAGCGCGACGGCAGCCTCAGGGTCGGTGGCGCTGAGGCGCACGGTTTCTTCCACGGTCACGTTGGCGATCATGCCCGCGCCCAGAACCAGCGCCGCCCAGATCAGCCCGATGGCGCGTGTCGTTTCTGCCCAGGCCGGTGTCACAATTGTTAACCGCGCATGGAGCGCCACGACCAGCACCGCCAGTGCCAGCGCATTCAGCACGTAGATGATGCTGTGCCAGGCGATCATCAGGCCCGCGTTCTCCGCGGTGAAGGCGACCACGGCGGCAGGGTCGATCTGGCCCGTGCCATAACCGAGCGGGGCCAGAACGCTCAGCAGCAGGACGAAGCCCACGATATAGGTCGCGGCGCAGATCAGGGCGGCGGGGCCACCGATGCGGATAAGGGTCATGGCAAGTCTCCGTGGGTCAGGTCATCGAATGAAAATGATCGGCAAGGCGGCGGGTGCCGTGGCAGGCCCCCACCATGTCCCCGCCCATGGCGGACAGGAAGAAGAGCGCAGGCCCGTGGATCCGGGCAGGCGTCAGCCAGGGCAGCAGCCGGAGCGAAAGCCGCCGCAGGGCGTCGGGCAGGCGGGTGATCCGGGCCGGGCGGTCCAGCGCATCGAAGGCCAGCCGGGCCAGCGCCTCATGGGTGAACACCTCGGGCCCGCCCACGTCGAACCAGTCCCGCCCTGCCTCGATGGCCCGGGCCGTGGCAGCAGCGAGATCTGCGCCGTGGATCGGGTTCAGCCGGTGCTGCCCGCTGCCAAAGAGCCAGGCCCGGCCCGCGCGCGCCATCGCCAGGAAGTCGCCCATGTCAGAGAAATAGCCCGAGGGTGCGATCACGGTCGAGGCCAGCGGACTGGCCCGAAGCCGCGTCACTAAGGCCGATTTCGCCGCGACCAGCGGCACATGGGCCATGCGGTCGGCATTGAGCACATGGATATAGGCGAAGCGGGGCACGCCCGCGCGCTCTGCCTCTTCCAGCAGGTTGAGATTGGCTTGGTAGTCCACGTCGCGGTAGCTCAGCCCGTCCTGCTGGCGGGTGATGCCGAGGGCGGAGATCACGAGGTCCACCCCGTCCATGATGCCGGAAAGCGTTTCGGGGCGCGTGGCTTCGGCCCGGACAATCTGGGCCTCCAGCTCTGCCTCGCGGCGCACCAGGGCCCGCACCTGCCAGCCCCTCCGGGCGTATTCGGATACAAGAAACCGCCCGAGATAGCCGGTGGCCCCGGCAATCAGGACGGTGGGTGCAGGGTTGGTGGCTGTGGCGGACATCGGGGCGGCATTCTCTTTCGATCTGATGGGACCAACCTAGGCGAAGCCGGCCCATCCCGCCATGACCCTGCGTATCAGCCTGTTGACCGCAGGTGCCGTATGGCCCCGCCCCGGCCCCGTGAGGGGGCGGAACGGGGAAGGATCAGGCGGATGCCGACCAGACGAGCCCCAGCATCGCCAGGACCGAGGCCAGCGCGCAGGCGGCCGTGCGCAGGCTGTTCCAGAAGGTCCAGCGGGGCAGGTAGACGTCCTGCCAGTAGCGGATTGTGTCGGGCGCGCGGGTGTCCAAACCGGCCAGTGCCTCGTTCAGAGGCACGTTGCCCGCGACCGTCACGGCAAAGCAGCCCAGGAGGTAGACACCCCCCGCCGCCGCCAGCAGGAGCGCCCCGCTGCCCTCGCCCCAGGCCAGGCCGTGCACGACCAACAGGGCAGATACCGGCGCCATGCCCAGGAAGAGCGCCATGAAGACGATGCGGAACACTTCGCGATTGATGACCTGCATGGCTTCCACACCGCCGTGACCGCCGACCAGCGACAGCGACCGCATGATGAAGTCCGAAAAGGCAAGGAACACGCCGCCCAGAAGGCCATAAGCCAGCACCGCGCCCTGCGCGACGATGAACATCCAGATGGGCATGGTCACCTCCCCACGGCAGAGCTGCGCAGGGGACGGCCCGCGAAGGGCCAGCGCGCAAGGACAAGCAGGGCACCGATCAGCAGTTCGAGGCCGAGCGCCCCGAGGATGCCGTCCGACGGCAGGCCGTCGGCCACGATCCCGACGATCCGCCCAAGCGGCCAGGCGATGAAGACGATCAGCGCGGCTGCAAAGGCCAGGTGCGACCAGCCGCGTCGCACAAGCCCCGCCAACATGGTGCCGCCAAGCGCCACAAGTCCGGCAGCAGCGGCGCGCAATTCGCTGAGCAGGCTGGGGTCGTCCCCAAGGCTGATACCGTAGCCCTGGTAGAAGGGGTCGGGCGCGATCAGGATGACCCCGCCGATGCCGAGCGCAGTCGCGCCCGCAGCCCCGAGGGTCAGTTTCTGGAACAGGGAAAGATGCATGTTCTGTTTCCTTTCAAAAGGGCGTGGGGTCAGGCCGCGCTGGCCCAGGCCCCCGATGCAGCCGCGCGGCGGCAGAACTCGGTGAAATCGGTGGGTTCCCGGCCAAGCGCGCGCTGCACGCCGTCGCCAAGCCATTCGTTGCGCCCGTCCAGAGCCTCTTCGCAGACATGGGTGAAGACATCGGCGATGAAGCTTCCGCCGATCGCGGTCATTGCGGCGTGGAATTGCTCCAGCGTGATCGGCCGGTAGTGCACGGGGCGTCCCGTGACCTGTGCCAGCTCCTCGGCGGCTTCTGCGAAGGACAGAAGGCGGGGCCCCGTGATCTCGTAAAGCTCGCCCGAGTGACGATCCTCGGTCAGCGCAGCGGCGGCCACTTCGGCGATATCATCCACATCGACAATCGGCTCGCGCACGGTTCCCGCCGGAAGGGCCAGCATGCCGCCAAGAACCGGGTCGCGCAGGTAGCCTTCGGAGAAGTTCTGCGCAAACCACGAACAGCGCACGAGCGTGTAGTCCACGCCCGCGTTGCGGATGATGTCTTCGCATGCCTTGGCATGGGTTTCGCCCCGGCCAGACAGCAGGACCAGCCGCCCGGTGCCCATGTCCCGGGCGAGGGCAGACAGCGCTTCGATCTTCTCGGCAGCACCGGGAAAGGCGAGGTCGGGGAAATAGCTGACATAGGCCGCCTTCACGCCGTCCAGCGCCGGGGCCCAGGTGCTGTCATCGTCCCAGTCGAAGGGGATGGCCGCATTGCGCGCGCCGGGGCGGACGGTTTCGCCGCGCGCTTGCAGCAGCCGGGTGATACGGGCGCCGGTCTTGCCGGTCGCACCGATGACCAGGATGGGGTGATCGTGATGCATGGGGTGTCTCCTTTGCGTCGAGTTGATGCAAAGGGATGTGCCCGATCCGGCCCGCGCGGGTCTTGACCGCGCCTGCCAGGTTGTTGACCGATCCTGTCAGCCGGTCAGGGCCGCAGGTCCCGGAT
>NZ_CAXREX010000148.1:0-8184 GCF_964229645.1 Nioella sp.
TGGGGTGAAGTTTGCCCCGACCCAGGTTTCGTCGATGAGCGGCAAGCCAGGGGCAAGGTCACGGGTGGTGACCGTGGCTTCGGGGAAGCGGGCAATGACCCGGTCGGTCAGGTCCCGGCTGACAGAGCCCGTGCGGCGGGCAGATGTGTCGATGCGAAGGATGGCAGTGGCAGTCATGGCAGGTGTCCTTGGATTGAAACTGTACCTGGCAGCCAAGATGGGGATGGCATAAATTCACAAAAGGAGGAAAAGTGAACCATAAATGCGCAATTTTGCACAATGAAGTGGAGAGGCTTGGAGGCGGTGAGGCTCAGGGCACACGCGGAGCGCCCTTCTCTTTTTTCTTGCGGAGGCGAACATGAAGGGCATCATGGGCGCGGAAGCGTGATGTAGTGCACAGACAGGACGAGGGCCGAATGTCATTCAGCGATTGGGACGAGATCCGCACCGCTTACCAGGTGGCGCGCATGGGAACGGTCAGTGGCGCCGCCGAGGTTCTGGGCGTGCACCATGCCACGGTGATCCGTCACATCGACTCGCTCGAAGCGCGCCTTGGCGCCAAGCTTTTCCAGCGCCATGCGCGCGGATACACCCCGACCGAGGCAGGGCAGGACCTGCTGGCCGTGGGAGGGCGTGCCGACGACCAGTTCAGCCAGCTCGCCAGCCGGATCAAGGGACGCGGCAACGAAGTGACAGGCGAGCTTCTGATCACGTCGCTGACCGCCATCGCGCCCCTCGTCGTGCCTGCCCTGGGCGAGTTCCAGGAGGCCCATCCCGACCTGGAGATCCAGTTCCTGACCGACACGCGGCTCTACCGCCTGGAATATGGCGAGGCACATGTGGCCATCCGCGCGGGCAAGCCCGGCGACAACCAGGACAATATCGTGCAGCCCTACTGCACGCTGTCGACCGTGCTTTGTGCCACGCGGGACTATCTCGATCGCTTCGGGCCGCTGTCCGAGGAAACGATCGGCCAGCACCGTTTTGTCGGCACTACCCAGGACAACCCGCGCGCGCCCTTCCTGCGCTGGCTTGTCGATGTGGTGCCCAAGGAATGCATCCGGTTCCGCTGCAACGACATCGATTCCATGACCCAGGCCGTCAAGGCAGGGATGGGGATCGGCTTCGTGTCCAGTCTCGACCTGCAAACCTCCGATGATCTGGTCGAGATGCTGCCGCCGCTGGAAGAATGGTCGATCAAGCTGTGGCTTGTGACCCATATGGACCTGCACCGCACGGCCAAGGTTCAGACCGTTCTGCGCTTCCTCAAGGAAAAGGTCAGCGACTGGCCGGTGGACCCGGCCTGAGATGAGCGACAGGATCCGCGGCCACCTTGCGATGCTGGCCTTTTCGGCGCTGGTGGCGGGGTCCTTCTCCCTCGGATCCATGGCGTCCGTTCACATCGACCCGGCGGCCTTCAACGCAGTCCGGTTCGTGATCGGCGCCGTCGTCGTGGCCGGGATGGTCGTGCGGCTGACACCCGGCGGCTTTCAGCGTCTCCAATTTCGGGCCCCCTGGCGCTACCTGCGTCTTGGGGGGCTGTTCGGCGCCTATTTCGTGCTGATGTTCGAGGGTCTGAAAACCGCACCGCCGGTATCGGCGGCGGCGGTCTTTACCCTGACACCGATCATGACGGCGGGCTTCGGTTTCCTCCTGCTGAGACAAGTGATGACGGGGCGCATGGCGCTGGCGCTGGCAATCGGGGCGGCAGGCGCGCTCTGGGTCATATTCAGGGCCGACCTGTCGGCGCTTATGGCCTTCGAGATCGGACGGGGCGAAGTCATCTACTTCATCGGTTGCATTGCCCACGCGCTTTACACGCCCCTCGTACGGATGCTGAACCGGCGGGAGCCTGTTCTGGTATTCACTTTCGGCACCATGGTCGGGGGTGCGCTCGTCCTCTTCGGATGGGGCTGGGCAGAGGTTCTGGCGACCGACTGGGCCAACCTGCCCACGATCGTCTGGGTGACGCTTGGCTATACGGCGATTTTCGCCTCGGCGGTCAGCATCGTCCTCTTGCAATTCGCAAGCCTGCGTCTGCCTGCCTCGAAGGTCATGGCGTATACCTACCTGACGCCCACCTGGGTCATCGGATGGGAATTCTTTCTCGGAAACGGGTTGCCGACAGTCTTCGTCCTGGGGGGCGTGATGCTGACCGTGCTGGCTCTTGGACTGCTTCTGAAAGATGAGGGATAGGCGCTATTCCTCCTCGTCCCCCAACTCGCTTGCAAGGAAAGCTTCGAACGCATCGAGATTGACCGGCTCGAACTGGCCGAAGCCTTGCATCCAGACCGACGCCCCTTTCAGCGCGTCGGGTTCCAGCTTGCACCATTTCACCCGCCCACGCTTTTCCTGGCTGATCAGCCCCGCGCCTGCGAGGATCGTCAGGTGCTTGGAAATGGCGGCAAGTGACATCTCGAATGGATCGGCCACATCGGTCACGGCCATGTCATCCTCCAGCAGCATCGTCAGGATGCGGCGGCGGGTGGGGTCGGCCAGGGCCGAGAACACGGTATCGAGATCAGCGCTCATGCCCGGCATATTCCGCTTGCGAGGGGCATCGTCAACCATCCGGTTGAATATATCATCAACCAAAGGGTTGAATATGCTTTTGGGCGCGGCTGGCGCATCAGCCCGAATGACCGGAATGTCGCACCTTTAAATAATCATTTATTATCAAGACTCTATACTGACCTTTCTGCCCGAAACTTCGCGTTGACTCTGATGGGGCACCTGCCTAGGTTCCGCCCGAACCTCTGAAGGGGGCGTTTGTCATGTCCGAAGGGCCCGATCCGGACCGTCTGAGAGACTTCGAAGACCGGTTGGAAAAGCTGAAGGCCAGCCAGCAGGACGACAAGCCTCATACCGAGGAGCACTATTCGATGGCGCAGCATGCCTGGCGGATGGTGATAGAGCTTGTGGCCGGTCTGGGGATCGGTTTTGCCATGGGCTACGGACTTGATGCGCTCTTTGGCAGCGCGCCGTGGCTGATGGTGATATTTACATTGCTGGGCTTCGTGGCCGGGGTGAAGACGATGATCCGCTCCGCCCACGAGATCCAGAAGGAAAACGAAGCGGCACTGGCCGCGCGCGACGAGAGGGAATGACACGTGTCGGACGAAGCACAAGACCAGACCCACGGTGAGGCAACCGCAGCCGAGCATGGCGCGGAAGCCACCCACGGCACCGAAGAGGTTGCGGGCCACGGCGCGGATGCGCTGCATGGTGCCGATGCCGCGCACGGTGCCGAAGGCGGTCTGCAGATCCACCCGATGGATCAGTTCATCGTTCAGCCGCTGTTCGGGGACGGGCCGATCGCCTGGTACACCCCCACCAACGTGACCCTGTGGATGCTGCTGGCCATTGTCGGCGTGTTCATCCTGATGGTCATGGGCTCTCGTGGCCGGGCCATCGTGCCCTCGCGCGCCCAGTCCGTTGCGGAGCTGACCTACGGCTTCATCCGCAAGATGGTCGAAGACGTGGCGGGCAAGGATGCTCTGCCGTTCTTCCCCTACATCATGACCCTCTTCCTGTTCATCGTGATGGCCAACTTCCTCGGCCTCATCCCGATGAGCTTCACCACCACCTCGCACATCGCCGTGACCGCGGTGCTGGCGCTGGCCGTGTTCCTGACCGTGACCGCCGTCGGTTTCATCAAGAACGGCGCAGCCTTCCTGGGCCTCTTCTGGGTGTCCTCGGCGCCGATGGCTCTGCGGCCGATTCTGGCGATCATCGAGCTCATCTCTTACTTCGTGCGCCCCGTCAGCCACTCCATCCGTCTTGCAGGCAACGTCATGGCAGGCCACGCGGTGATCAAGGTGTTCGCGGGCTTCGCCGGGGTTCTGGGCCTTGGTGCTGTCGCCCCCATCGTGGCGATCACGGCCGTCTACGGGCTCGAGGTTCTGGTGGCCTTCATCCAGGCATATGTCTTCACGATCCTGACCTGTGTTTACCTGCGCGATGCGCTGCATCCGTCGCACTAAGGTCCTGATCTGAACGCTTCACACACTCATATCGACAACTTCCAATCGTAAGGAGAAATCACATGGAAGGCGATCTCGCACACATCGGCGCAGGCCTGGCAGCAATCGGTTCCGGCGCAGCCGCAATCGGTGTGGGCCACGTGGCTGGCAACTTCCTGTCCGGCGCCCTGCGCAACCCCTCTGCCGCAGCCGGTCAGACCGCAACCCTCTTCATCGGCATCGCATTCGCAGAAGCACTGGGCATCTTTGCATTCCTCGTCGCTCTGCTGCTGATGTTCGCCGTCTAAGCCTTTCGCGAACCATCCTTACGGCCGGGCCGCTTGCCATGCGTGCAGGCGGTCCGGTGTAACCAGGTTCCACGGAGGACAAGATGGCCGTTGACGCACACGACGCCGCCGCATCCGCACCCGGTATGCCGCAGCTCGATTTTTCTACCTTCCCGAACCAGATCTTCTGGCTCGTGGTCACCATCGTGGTGATCTACCTGATCCTGTCGCGCGTCGCTCTGCCCCGCATCGGGGCCGTTCTGGCCGAGCGTCAGGGGACCATAACGAATGACATCGCCGCCGCCGAGGACCTCAAGCGTCAGGCCGCCGAAGCAGAGGACGCCTATAACAAGGCCCTCGCCGACGCCCGTGCCGAAGCGCAGGCCATCGCAGCCGAGGCGCGCGCCGAAATCATGGCGGACCTGGCCGACGCAACCGCGAAGGCCGATGCCGAGATCTCGGCCAAGGCGGCGGAATCCGCGGCCCGCATCGACGAGATCCGCGCCGGCGCTCTCGAAGCCGTCCAAATCGTCGCCCGTGACACGGCCGCCGAGATCGTGGCAACGCTGGCGCCTGCTGCCTCGGACGAGGACAGCATTGCAGCCGCCGTCACCGCACGTGTGAAAGGATAAGAGACATGAAACGCCTCGCAGTTCTTTTCGCACTGATCGGTTCGCCCGCCATGGCGGCATCCGGCCCGTTCTTCTCGCTCTTCAACACCAACTTCGTGGTGCTGATCGCCTTCCTCGTGTTCATCGGGGTCCTGGTCTACTTCAAGGTGCCCAGCATCCTGATGGGCCTGCTCGACCAGCGCGCTGAAGGCATCCGCAACGAGCTGGACGAAGCCCGCGCCCTGCGCGAAGAGGCACAGACGATCCTTGCCTCCTACGAGCGCAAGCAGCGTGAAGTGGCCGAGCAGTCCGAGCGTATCGTCGCCCAGGCCCGCGAAGAAGCCCAGGCCGCTGCCGAACAGGCCAAGGCCGACCTGAAGGCCTCGATCGCGCGCCGCCTGGCCGCTGCCGAGGATCAGATCGCCTCTGCCGAAGCCGGCGCCCTGCGCGAAGTGCGTGATCGTGCCGTGTCGATCGCCGTGGCCGCCGCGGCCGAGGTGATCGCCGCCAAGACCAGCGCCGCCGATCAGAACAAGCTGATCGACTCCGCCATCGAAGAGGTCTCGGCCCGCCTGCACTAAGCAGACAGACCGACCAGTAGATTGAGGCCCCCGGCTGACGCCATGTCATGCCGGGGGTTTCCTTTTCTGCGGGCCCGCGATTGGCTAGGCTGGTTCCACCTCCCGAGGAGACCAGCCCGATGACCCTGCCCAAGACGATGACCGCGCTCATTCTGCGCCAGGACGGTTATGCCCCCGGCACGGGCGAGATGCCGACAGATCTCTCCCCCTTCGTGGATCTGGCAGAAATCCCGGTGCCAGAGCCGCGCGAGGGCCAGGTCCTGGTCAAGGTGGCGCGCGCGGCAGTGAATCCCTCGGATCTGATGTTCGTGTCGGGCCAATATGGACAGCCGCGCAAGGCTGGCCTGCCCGCGGGCTTCGAGGGCGTGGGTGAGGTTGTGGCGGGGAACCCGGCGCTCCTGGGCCAGAGGGTCAGCTTTTTCGGCATGGGATGGGGCACCTGGGCGGAATACGCGATTGCCGATGCCCGCATGATGATCCCGCTGCGCCCGGATGTGTCCGATGCCGATGCGGCGGGGCTGATCGTGAACCCCATGACGGCCATGGCGATGTTCGACATCGCGCGCGAAGACGGGGCAGGGGCGTTCGTCTTCACGGCTGGCGGCTCGCAGCTCGGGAAATTCCTGCTCGGATTGGCCCGGGACACAGGGGTCGCCGCGATCCCGGTGGTGCGTCGCGCGGAGCAGGCCCCGGCGCTGAAGGCGCTCGGAGCGGCCGAGGTGCTGGTCAGCACCTCTCCGGATTTCGTGAAACGGGCGAAAGATGTCTTCGCCAAGCATGGTCCGCGCATCCTGCTCGATGCCGTGGCCGACCAGGTTGCGGCCGATCTCTTCGCTGCCATGCCGCGCGGCGCGCGCTGGATCTGCTACGGACGGCTGGCCTCGACGCCGCCACGGCTCGACCAGATGGGGCAGTTCATCTTCATGAACAAACGGATCGAAGGTTTCTGGCTGACGAACTGGCTTCGCGCGACTCCACCCGAGACCGTCGCGCAGGTGGTGGCCGAGATGCAGGGCCGCTTTGCCAGCGGCGCCTGGCGCACCGATGTTTCTGAGCTCTTGCCGCTTTCACAGGCGCTGGAGCGCTTCCCGGCAGCGTTGTCAGCAAAGGACGCCAAGGTCCAGATTGCCCCCTGACCCAGGGGGCGATGGCACGACCCGCCGGGTCGTGCCACGGTTCGGCATTACATGCCGAACATCATCATCTCGCGGAAGTCCATCTGTTCGAGATGTTCGACCATGATATCCGTTTCGCCATCCTCGGCCTGAACCAGGATGCGGTTGCCGATCAGGGCGGACAGATTGCCGTCCTGGTTGAGGAAGCTCTGCCGGTTGATGCGCACGATCGGCCCCATGGCCGCCATCATCTGGGCATTGCCGAGCATGGCCCCCATCGAGGTGACCATCGGGTTGTCGGCCATCAGGGTGACGGTGAAACAGCCGCTTGCCCCGCAATACTCACCACGCGCGATCGTGCCCCCGCCGATAAAGCCCATGCCCTGGGCCGCGTCGGGGTCGATCGTCATGGTCCAACCGTCAAGCGGCGCCGGAAGGAATCCCTGCAGCCCCTCGGCCACCAGCCCGTTCAGCAGCTGCTGTGCATAAGCCAGCTCTTCCAGGGCATATTGGATGTCGCCGTCTTCATAGGCGTCCATCGCCGATTGAAGCGTCGTCATGATCTCGTCCTCGTGGCTGTCCGCAAGGGCCGTCAGCGGGGCGAGGGCCAGCGCGCCGGCCGTGACAAGAGACATCAGTCGCATTTGAAAACTCCGTGCTCAAAACAATGGCCGGAGTTTACAGCGCATCACCAAAGTTACCAAGGCCTAGCGAAAGCGTGACGCCCATGTCGGGAAGGGGTCGCCTTCGGCGGGCCTTGCCTCGTAGACGCCGCGCGCAATGGCGCGTGACAGGCAGAGCGCCGCCGCATGGCCGAGATGCAGCGCATCCCAGACCGGGTTGTCCAGGGGCCTGGCCCCGGTCGCGGCGGCAAAGACCAGGTCGCCGTCCATCGGCGTGTGGCTGGGATAGATCGCGCGCGCCATCCCGTCATGGGCCGCCGTTGCCATGCGCGTGGCCTGCGCCTGGGTCAGCAGGGCATCGGTGGCGATGATGGCGATGGTCGTGGCCTCGCCCGGGCCACCCTTGTGACGGAGGGGCTGGCTGGGGTCGAAGGACGGCGCGGGGCCGAGCCCGCCGAACTCATCGGCCATCTCGAAGGGCGCGGCCCAGAACTGCGGCCCGTCGCCCACGGTGACCTGGCCAAGAGCATTGACCACCACGAGCGCGCCAACCGTATGCCCCGAGGGCAGAACAACCGAGGCCGAGCCAAGCCCCCCTTTGAGATCGGCGATGATCGCCCCCGTGCCCGCCCCTGCAGTGCCAAGCGCGAAGGAGTCACCAGCTGCCGCCACCGCCTCGGATCCGAGCCGCTTGTAGGGGTTTTCGCCCCAGTCCTTGTCGCCCCCGTTGATCAGGTCGAAGACGATCGCCCCCGGCACGATGGGCACCAGCTGATCGCCCACGGCAAAGCCGCGTCCCTGCCGGCGCAGCCAATCCGCCACTCCCGAGGCAGCATCGAGCCCGAAGGCAGAGCCCCCGGAAAGGACCAGCGCCTCGACCTCCTGCACCGTCTTGTCCGGGGCCAGCAGGGCCGTTTCTCGCGTGCCCGGCGCACCGCCCATGACAGGGACCGCCGCAACGAAGGGTCTGTCGCCCACCAGCACGCTCGCGCCGGTCTTGATCCG
>NZ_CAXREX010000149.1:0-2928 GCF_964229645.1 Nioella sp.
CGTCAATCTGCCCCGCCAGCGCCAGAACGGGCCCAAGGTCGTCATAGCCGCCCCAGGGCTGCACACTGTCGGCGGTGACCAGCAACGGGGCCTGGTGCACCTCTCCTCCGATGCGGAAGAAGCCTTCGCCATAGCCGTCGATTGGCCGCGCCTTGCCATAGTCGATTTCGTTCAGTTGCATCGCACCCCTCCTGTCAAAAGTCCCTCAGACCGCATCGAACAGCGGCAGCCCCAGGACCATCGCCACCGCGACCAGCACATAGGCGGTCACCCTGTAGGCGCGTTCGTTCCCCGGCCGGAACATCAGACGCCCGATCCATGAGCCCAGACCATAGGGCAGCAACAGGATCAGACCAAGCGGCACAACCGCCCAGGTGATCACCCCCTGACGCGCCATCAGGGGCAGCAGCAGGATCGAGGTCACGGTCAGGAAGACCAGCGTCGTTGCGCGGTTCTTCTCGGCTCCGTCCTGTCCGGCCAGCTGGAAGATCACCACGACCGGGCCCAGCAGCCCCGTCGCCCCGCCCAGGAACCCCGCGCCCAGGCCCACGGCCCCGCGCGTCACCCGTCCGGGCCGCGCCTGGTAGCGCCACCCCGAGACCAGCGCCAGAAGCGTCACGCCGATCACCGCGATGACCGTCCAGCGCAGCCAGGTCACATCCGCTGTCTTCAGAACCCAGATCCCCGCCACCGCCGCAAGGCAGGCCAGGCCGATCTGCAAGGCCAGGGCCGGTCGGTCGACCTTGCTCCAGGCCTGCGGCACTACGGTAAAGACCGAGGCCACCGCCGAGATGTTGAAGACCGCGATCGCAACCTCCAACGGCACGATCCGCGCCGCCACCGGCAGGAAGATCAGCGCCGCGCCAAAGCCCGCAAAGCCATAGACCACGCCGGCCACGAATGTCGTGAAAAGAAGAAGCATCAACCCGAGGGAGCTGACCCCCTCGGGCAGAAGATCAGGCATCCACATTGGCAAACTGGTTGCCGGTGGTGTCCGTGGGCTTGGACCAGTCGCGTTTCACGCCCAGCCAGAGAACGACGTTCTTCGCCACATAGACCGAGGAATAGGTCCCGATCACCACGCCCCAGGTGATGGCAAAGACAAAGCCCCGGATCACGTCCCCGCCCAGCACCAGAAGCGCGATCAGCGCAATCAGCGTGGTGCCGGATGTCATCAGCGTCCGGCTGAGGGTTTCGTTCACCGACAGGTTCATCACGTCGATCAGCGGCTTGGTCTTGAACTTGCGCAGGTTTTCCCGCAGCCGGTCAAAGATCACCACGGTATCGTTGATCGAATAGCCGATGATGGTCAGCAGCGCCGCAATGGTCGCCAGGTCGAACCGGATCTGCAGCAGGGAAAACACCCCGATGGTGATCAGCACGTCGTGGAACAGCGCAACCACCGCCCCGACCGAGAACTGCCATTCGAACCGCAGCCAGATGTAGAACAGGATCGCCGCCAGCGCCGCCGCAACCGCCAGAACGGCGGTCTGGATCAATTCGCCAGAAACCTTGGGACCAACCGATTCCACCTGGGTGAAATGCACGGTCTCGTCCAGCGCCTTCAGCGCCTGTTCCACCTGGGTCACGGTCTCGGCGCTGATGCTTTCCTGGCCGTCCTGGGCCTGGATGCGGATCATCGCCACGTGGTGGTCGTCGTCAAAGGACGGATCGAACACCTCCGAGATCGAGGTATCGCCCAGCCCAAGCGGCGCAATCGCGTCGCGATAGGCACCGACGTCGACCGGCTGTTCGGACTGGGTCCGGATGGTCGTGCCGCCACGGAAGTCGATGCCGAAGTTCAGACCGACCGTCAGCCAAAGCGCTAGGCTTGCGATCATCATCACGATCGAGGCCCCGAAGGTCAGGGTCCGATACTTGAAGAAATCCCAGTTGGTGTTTTCGGGTACAAGTTTCAAACGCATCTCAGACCTCGATTGTCTTGGGCCGCGCCCGTTCGAACCACGTGACGATCAGCAGTCGGGTGACCCAGATCGCGGTGAAAACCGACGTCAGGATCCCGATCCCAAGCGTGACCGAGAAGCCCCGCACCGGGCCCGAGCCCAGGACAAACAGGATCACCGCCACGATGAAGGTCGTGATATTGGCGTCGACGATGGCCGACAGCGCCCGTTCATAGCCCAGCTCGATCGCGCGGGCCGGACCCTTGGCCGATTTCATCTCTTCCCGGATCCGTTCAAAGACCAGCACGTTGGCATCCACCGCCATGCCGATGGTCAGCACGATGCCCGCGATGCCCGGAAGGGTCAGCGTCGCCCCGATCACGCTGAGCAGACCAAAGATCATGCCCACGTTCAGGATCAGCGCGATATTGGCGAAAAGGCCGAACAGCCCATAAGACGCCCACATGAAGAACAGCACCGCAATGCCGGCAACGATACAGGCGATCTTGCCCGCCTGGATGCTGTCCGCCCCCAGTTCCGGCCCGATCGTGCGTTCCTCAAGGAAATCCAGCCCCGCAGGCAGGGCGCCCGCACGCAGCAGAACCGCCAGGTTGGTCGATTCCTCGACCGAGAAGTTGCCGGTGATGATCCCCGACCCGCCCGCGATATGGCTCTGGATCACCGGGGCGCTGATGACCTCGTTGTCCAGGACGATGGCAAAGGGGTTGCCGATGTTGTTGGCGGTATAATCGCCGAACTTGCGCGCCCCGGCCGGGTTGAACCGGAAGGACACCGCAGGCCGGCCGTTCTGATCAAAGGACGGCTGCGCATCGACCAGCTCTTCTCCGGTGACGACGGGCGTGTCTTCCAGCACGTAGAACTGGCCTTCCTCGTCCATCGAGGGCAGCAGCGAATTGCCCGGGCCGGCCACGGTCTGATCGTCCGTCGTGCGCCGGATCACCGGCTGGAAGGTCAGCTGCGCGGTGGTCCCGATGATGTCCTTCAGTTCCGAGGCCGATCCGAC
>NZ_CAXREX010000150.1:0-13946 GCF_964229645.1 Nioella sp.
ACGAATGCGTTGAACTCTGCATGCACATCATCCGTGAAGAGACGAACTCGGCCGGGTTGAAATCCTCCGAAGGGGTCCCGTCCCCGCGCGAGATCTGCAACGTGCTGGACGATTACGTGATCGGCCAGGCCCATGCCAAGCGCGTGCTCTCGGTCGCGGTTCATAACCACTACAAGCGCCTGAACAACTCCGGCAAGTCGGATATCGAACTGGCCAAGTCCAACATCCTGCTGATCGGCCCCACGGGCTGCGGCAAGACGCTGCTCGCGCAGACGCTGGCGCGCATTCTGGATGTGCCCTTCACCATGGCCGACGCTACCACGCTGACCGAAGCGGGTTACGTGGGCGAGGACGTGGAAAACATCATCCTCAAGCTTCTGCAGGCCAGCGAATACAATGTCGACCGGGCGCAGCGCGGCATCGTCTATATCGACGAGGTCGACAAGATCACCCGTAAGTCCGACAACCCCTCGATCACCCGCGACGTCTCGGGCGAGGGCGTGCAGCAGGCGCTTCTGAAGATCATGGAAGGCACCGTGGCTTCCGTGCCGCCGCAGGGCGGGCGCAAGCATCCGCAGCAGGAATTCCTGCAGGTGGACACCACCAACATCCTCTTCATCTGCGGCGGCGCCTTCGCGGGGCTCGACAAGATCATCGCGCAGCGCGGCAAGGGCAGCGCCATGGGCTTTGGCGCCGATGTGCGCGACGACAGCAACAAGACCGTGGGCGAGTATTTCAAGGATCTCGAACCCGAGGATCTGCTGAAATTCGGCCTGATCCCGGAATTCGTGGGCCGTCTGCCGGTGATCGCGACGCTCGAAGATCTCGATGAACCGGCGCTTGTTACCATCCTGACCGAGCCCAAGAACGCCCTGGTCAAGCAATACCAGCGCCTGTTCGAGCTGGAAGATGCCAAGCTCAAGTTCACCGATGATGCGCTTTCGGCCATTGCCAAGCGGGCGATCGAACGCAAGACCGGCGCGCGGGGCCTGCGCTCGATCATGGAGGACATCCTGCTAGACACCATGTTCGAACTGCCTGGCACCGAGGGCGTGGAAGAGGTTGTGGTAAACGAAGAGGCCGTGACCTCTGAGGCGCAGCCGCTGCTGATCTATACCGAGCGCAAGAAGGAAGAGCCTGCCACGGCAGGCTGACCTTGCGAAGAAAACCCGCTTGATTCCTGGAATCGGCGCTTTTTTCCGAAATCGACGCGTAAAGACCTGAACGGGGACCTATCTTGGTCCCCGATCGTGTTTTTGAGACTGTGCCGCCATGATCCTGCTCGACCTGTCCATCCGTGCCGCCGCCATCGCGCTGGCGCTGCTCAGTGCCGTTGCGCTGATGATCCCCGCCCAGACACGACCCGTGGGCCGCCCCGTCGCTGCGGTGGCGGTCACCATGACCTGCTATGCGCTTCTGTCCAGCCTGGCCGGGCCGGAGCTTCCGGGCTGGTCGATCCCGGGCCTTCTGGCGGGGGCGATCTTCGTGCCGCTGGCGGTCTGCTGGCTGGTGGTGACGCTGTTCCTGGACGACCCGCGCGATCGGTTGCCGTGGCTGGTGGCGGCGGGCATCGCGGTGGTGCTGGCCATTGCCAGCATCTGGGTGCCGGGGCTGGAGGTGGGCCGGGGTCTCGTGATGCTGGCCTTCTTCGCGGCGCTTCTGGTCATGGCGATCCGCACCGCGAAGGAAGATCTCGTCGTTGACCGGCTGAAGTTCCGCCCGGCCTTCCTGTCGGCCATTGCCGTTCTGGGTGTGTCGGTAACGGCGTCGGAACTGGTCTTCGGCTACAGGGCGGTTCCGGACGCGATGACGATGGCGCAGGGGCTGGCCTTCCTTGCGCTTGCCTTCGCCTATGCCCTGTGGATCCTCAAACCCGAGCCCAAGGCCTGCATCTGTTTCACCGAGCCTGTGAAACCCGCCGCGCCGGTCGACCGGCGGGCCGAGGCGGTAGATGCCTCGGTCGTGGCAGCGCTGGAAGAGGCGCTTGAGGCGGGGATCTGGCGGCGAGAGGGGTTGACCATTGCCGCCCTCGGGGCCGAGATCGGCGTGCCCGAACACCGCCTGCGCGCGGTCATCAACCAACGGCTCGGGTTCCGCAACTTCCCGACCTTCATCAACAGCTACCGCATCGCGGTCGCGAAAAAAGCGCTCAGTGATCCGCGCGCGGCCCGACGCACCATTCTGGAAATCGCCTTTGACGCGGGCTTTGCCTCGCTCGGGCCCTTCAACAAGGCGTTTCGCGACCAGACCGGGGAAAGCCCGTCGGAGTTCCGCCGCAGGGTCCTCGATTCCGGTCAAAGCCTCTCTGGTTTCGAAAATCCCCCGCCGATTTCGGAATCGGCGCGCGCCCGGCCACACTGAACGCCATCTGGGAGCCATCGCATATCAAAGGAGATGCTCCCATGACCCGACTGACCCTTGCCGCCCTTGCCCTTCTGGCCACCGTTTCCGCGGCCTGTGCCTTTCCCATCGCATGGATGCCGTCCGACTGGCCGCAACCGGGCAGCTTCGACGGCCCCGGCATCGTCACGAAGGACGAGCAGGGCCGCTGATCCCTAGCGCAGCCATAGCTTCGCGCGCTTGAGCTGATTGCGGATCGCCTGTTCCTTGCGGGGCAGGTGATCGCGGTCAAAGAGCGCGCGGGCCTTGGCCCCCTTGGCCTGGTAGATCATGCGCTTCATCGGTTCGTAGCCCTTGAGCACTTTCTTGATCCTGTTGGGGGCGCTGACCACTTCCAGCACATCGACCACGCGCTGCGCCTCGCGCGCGTAGAGCAGCGGTAACAGCCTGTAGTGACAGGAATGCGAGCCGTCGAGCCAACCTGCAGGCAACGCATCGCGCCCGCCGCCGAAGTAATGGATCACCAGCGGCAGGGCCACCTGGTCGAGCCAGGGATCGAGCGTCTGGCAGACCAGTTCCTCGGGCGGGTCGTTGCGGATCGAGGTGGCGTAGTCCAGGAACCGGGCGCCGAATTCCTGCGGGCAGCGGTAGTAGAAGAAACCCGCGTTGAAATAGAGATAGCGGCGCCAGTATTCGTCGGGCTGTGCAAGGTCTAGCGTGCTGTCGAAGTCGAGCCCGAAGCGGTCATAGAGCGCTTTCCAGGTCTCGCTATAGCCGGGGCCGTAAAGCTGGATCTCGGGCCATGTGCCCTCGACCTTCAGGCTGGCCGAGGGGCGCTCGAAGTCGAAGGGAACCTCGGTCAGGTCCCCCATGATCAGCGTATCGGTGTCGAAGAAGACGAAGGGTTCGCCCCTGGGCAGGGCCGAGAGCATCTCGATCTTGTTGCCATAGGGGTAGTCCTGTCCGAAATGCACGGATTCGAAGGGCAGGATCTCGGCCCCGTGGTCGGCCAGCAATTCGCGCACGGCCTTGTCGCCCATGCGCGGATCGCCCTGCCAGCGGGGGCCGGGCTGCGGTTCGGCTATGAAAAGGCGGCCCGGAAAGGACGGGTTGAAGGCGCGGAAGCTGGCCACGAACAGCGCCGCTTCATATTGCAGGCGACCGTTCTGGCCAACGACCACCACGTTGAATTTCTGCTTGGGCATACCGCTCACCGCCCCCGACCGTTTACTTTTGCGGGCACTCTAGCGGGCGGGCTCCCGCGTGGCTAGGCGTAGCTCTGGCCGAGGCGGCCGTAGAAGGTCATCCGCGCCGATTCCGACAGGGCGATGCCGGGTTCGGAGTTATAGGCCAGCACTACGAGGATGCGCTTTCGCCCCCCTTGCGTGGGCGTCACCCGATGGATCGAGTTGCGCCCCCGGAACAGCACCAGCGTGCCGGGGTCGATGGCCAGCACCTCGGGCGTGCTGCGCCCGTCCAGCAGGTCGGCCACCCCTTCGAAGTTCATCTCGCCCGCCTCGGCGTCGCGCAGGTCCTTGATATATTCAAACGCGCCGCCGCCTTCGGGCTTTTGCAGCAACAGCGTGATGGCGAATTCCGAGTTGTCGAAATGCCAGTTCAGTTCCTTGCCTTCCGGTGCGTAGTGCACGTTGATCGAGGACAGGCTGTCGGCATAGGGGTAAAGCGCCTTTTCCCCCACGACGGCGGCGATGAAGGCACGGAAATCGGGGTCGTCATAGAGCCTTTGCAGGGCCGAGGTCCCTGGCACCTGGTCGGTGCAGATGCAGCCCTTGGAGGACACGACCTGCCGGTTGAAGACGTGATCTGCGGGCAGGCTCTCGTCGATCGGGGTCAGATAGACGTTGTGGGTCGAGGCGGTGTAGAACGCCTTGTCGGCCTCTGCCTCGGCTTCGGCCACGAGGGCCGCGACCGTTTCGGGGCGCAGGAACCCCGGCAAGGTCACCACCCCGTCCCGATCGAGCCGCGCGGCGCAGTCGGCTGCCAGTGACGGCGCGGCCAGGGGATAGGTTTTGGTATCGACGATCGTGTCCAGCTGGCCCATGCGTTCCGCGTCCCTCGTTGTCATTGCGCTGCAAACCATGCGCGGGCCGGGGGCAGGGGCGCAAGCCTTCTTTGGGATATTGACGCCCATGCGTCCCGCCGCAAGGGTAGGGGCGCAACCCGGGAGCCCTGCATGAAGTTTTCCGCCAATCTTGGATTTCTCTGGACCGACCGCCCCTTGCCCGAGGCGGTCCGGGCGGCGAAGGCGGCTGGCTTCGACGCGGTGGAATGCCACTGGCCCTATGACGTTCCGGCCCGGGACCTGCGCGCCGCCTTGCAGGAGACGGGGCTGCCCATGTTGGGGCTGAACACGCGCCGGGGCGATGTTGCGGCCGGCGAAAACGGGCTGGCCGCGCTGCCTGGGCGCGAGACCGAGGCGCGCGCGGCTATCGACGAAGGCCTGGCCTACGGGGCCGAGATCGGGGCCGCCAACCTGCATGTCATGGCGGGGTTTGCACAGGGCGAAGACGCAGAGGCGGCCTTTCGCGCCAACCTTTCCTATGCCTGCGCGCGGGCGGCAGAACGATCCATGACGATCCTGATAGAGCCGCTCAACCGCTATGACGCGCCGGGCTATTTCCTGTCCACCACCGGGCAGGCCAAGGCCCTGATCCAGGACATCGCCGCGCCCAACCTGCGGCTGATGTTCGACTGCTACCACGTGCAATTGATGGAGGGCGATCTCAGCCACCGGCTCGCCGATCTCCTGCCGCTGATCGGGCATATCCAGTTCGCCTCGGTCCCCGACCGGGGGGCACCCGATCATGGCGAGGTGAACTATGACCACGTATTCGGCGTGATCGCGGAACTGGGATGGAACAGCCCCCTGGGCGCGGAATACAAACCCGGCCCTGACACGGACAAAAGCCTCGGCTGGCTGGCCCGCCAAAGGCGGTCCACCACCCCTGTTGCCTGACCTGTCTTGATCTGGAGGAGGATGGTGGGCGACCCTGGAATCGAACCAGGCGTGGGTCTCCCCGGCGGAGTTACAGTCCGCTGCCGCACCTTGCAGCACGTCGCCCTTGCATCGGTCCTTCGACCGAACGCCGGGTGGGGATAATCCGCCCGTCCGGGGGCGTCAAGACGAAAATCGGCGGAAGGGGGACTGGACTTTGCCCGGCCCTCGGGCATAGCTGCCCCGCGAGCGTGAAAGGACCCGAAATCATGAAGAAACCGGCCTGGGTGATCGAAAAGGAACGCGCCAAGCGGGCGGCTTCGGCGGAAACCGTCTGGCTCTTTGGCCTGCACGCGGTGCGCGACGCGCTGATGAACCCCGCGCGCGAACGGTTGCGGCTGGTCGTCACCAAGAACGCCGCCGACCGTCTGGCCGAGGCGATTGCCGAGGCGGGGATGGAGCCCGAGATCGCCGATCCGCGCAAGTTCCCGGTGCCGCTCGATCCGGGCTCGGTGCACCAGGGGGCGGCGCTGGAGGTCAAGCCGCTCGACTGGGGCAAGCTCAGGGACCTGTGCCAGACCGGTCCGCACGCGCCGCGTCTTGTGCTTCTTGACCGGGTGACGGACCCCCATAACGTGGGCGCGATCCTGCGTTCGGCGGAAGTGTTCGGCGCACGGGCGGTCATTGCGCCCCATCGCCATTCCGCGCCCGAGACCGGCGCGCTGGCCAAGACCGCCTCGGGGGCGCTGGAACGCCAGCCCTATCTGCGCGTCAAGAACCTGGGCGACGCCATGCTGGAGCTGCGCGAGATGGGCTATACGCTGATCGGGCTTGCGGGCGAGGGCGAGACGGTGATCGACGATCTTACGCCCGACCTCGCCGATCGTCCCGTCGCGCTGGTGCTTGGGGCCGAGGGCCCGGGCCTGCGCGAACGCACGCGCGAGCTGTGCGATCACCTGGTGCGTATCCCCTTCGCGGGCGAATTTGGCTCGCTCAACGTCTCGAATGCGGCGGCCGTGTCCCTATATGCAGTGACGAGAGGCGTGAAAGGGACCTGATGACCACGAAGATTGCCACCTGCTGCTATTGCGGATCGCGGACCATGCTGAAGCTGACAGCGCGGCAGGGGCATGAGCTGGCCTGCGGGCGCTGCGGGGCGCCGCTGCACGAGATGAAGGCGCTGAAGCTGGAGCCTGAACGCCCGGCCCGGCGCGCAAGCGCAGTGGCCGATCCCGTGCAGGACTGGCGCCGGGAGGAAGCCTATCGCCCCCGCAAGAAAAAGAAGCGCAGCAAGCCCCTGTGGTCGCGCGCGCTGGAAGAGGCCTTCGACGTGATCGAGGACATCTTCGACTGACGTCCGATCACAGTTGCGTCAGGGGGGCTTTCCCGAAAGCGCCTGCGCCATGATCTTGGGGGACGAAGCCGCAAGGAGAAAGCCCATGATCCCCCGCCGCGCCGCCCTTGGCCTTCTGGCCGCCGCCCCTGCCTTGGTTGCCCTTGCGCGGGTTGCACGCGCCTCGACGCCACCGGTCTTCGCAACCGACGGGATCGCCATCAACGGCATCGACCCGGTCGCCTATTTCACCCAGTCTGCCCCGGTTGCAGGGCAGGCGGGGTTCGCGGTGAACTGGATGGGGGCGCGCTGGCTTTTTTCCTCGGTCGAGAACCGAGACCGTTTCGCCGCCGACCCCACGGCCTTTGCGCCCGCTTACGGGGGCTACTGTGCCTGGGCAGCGTCGCGTGGCTATGTTGCAGACACGGTCCCCGAAGCCTGGACGATCCACGACGGGCGGCTGTTTCTGAACGCGTCGCTGCGGATTCGGCGCAGATGGGAACGCGACATTCCCGGAAACGTGGCCCTGGCGGATGCGAATTGGCCAGCGAGTCTTGGGTGATTTCGATTTTCAATCACTTTTTCGTTTCACCCCCTTACATTTGGGGAAATCGTTGCTAAATTATCACTCAGGCGCCCGGTTCGGAACACCGCCGCGCCCATCACTGTCCCTCGTTCCGCACTTGCGCCCGCTGCGAATTCCGCTGCGGGCGCTTTTTTGATGTGCTATCGGTCAGGCCATGACGACGACTCCTTCCGATGACCTGCTGCGCAAGATTCTGCGCGAAAGCAAAACCTTCGCCTGCGTGGGCGTGTCGCCCAACCCGGTGCGGCCCTCGCATTACGTCGCGCGCTACCTGCGGCTGAAGGGGTTTCGGGTGATCCCGGTCAATCCCGGTCAGGCGGGCACGCAGCTCTTTGGCGAAACCGTTGTGGCCTCGCTGTCTCAGATCGACGGCCCGGTCGACGTGGTCGATATCTTCCGCAGGTCCGAAGCGGTGCCGCCGATTGTCGATGAAGCGCTGGATCATTTCCCCAAGCTCAAGACCATCTGGATGCAGATCGGGGTGGAGCACGCGGAGGCAGCGGCCAAGGCCGAGGCGCGGGGCGTTCAGGTGATCCAGAACCGCTGTCCGAAGATCGAGTATCAGCGGCTTTTCGGCGAGCTGCGCATGGGCGGGTTCAATACCGGGATCATCAGCTCCAAGCTCTGATCAGCGCAGCCTGTCCGTCGCAGCAAAGGCATGTCGGTTGTCTAGCGGTTAGCCTTCTCCGCGATGCCGGAGGTGCCCTCGCGCCGCTCAAGCTCCGCCAGAACATCGGCCAGCGTCACGTCGCGGGCGGCGAGCATGACGAGCAGGTGATAGAGCACATCCGCAGCCTCCGATGTCAGCCGCGCACGGTCGCCCTTCACCGCTTCGATGATGGCCTCTACCGCCTCTTCCCCGAATTTCTCGGCGCATTTCTCGGGCCCCTTGGCCAGAAGTTTCGCGGTCCAGGAACTGTCGGGGTCGGCCCCCTTGCGGGCGTCGATCGTGGCGGCAAGGCGGGAAAGCGTGGTCATGAGAGCCTCACGGGGATACCGGCGGCGGCCATGTGGGCCTTGGCCTCGGCAATGGTGTAGTCGCCGAAATGGAAGATCGAAGCGGCCAGCACGGCCGACGCCCCGCCTTCGGTCACGCCTTCGACGAGGTGATCGAGATTGCCGACCCCGCCCGACGCGATGACCGGCACCGGCACCGCATCGGAAATGGCGCGGGTCAGCGGCAGGTTGAAGCCCGCCCGCGTGCCGTCGCGATCCATCGAGGTCAGCAGGATTTCACCGGCCCCCTTGGCCACGACCGTGCGGGCAAACGCCACCGCGTCGATGCCCGTGGGCTTGCGCCCGCCATGGGTGAAGATCTCCCATTTGCCGGGCGATACGGTCTTGGCGTCGATGGCCACCACGATGCACTGGCTGCCGAACTTGTCGGCGGCGCGGGCCACGACATCCGGGTCGGCCACGGCGGCGGAGTTGAAGCTCACCTTGTCGGCCCCTGCAAGCAGCAGGTTCCGCACGTCCTCGACCGTGCGCACACCGCCGCCGATCGTGAGCGGCATGAAGCACTGCTCGGCCGTGCGGGTGGCGAGGTCATACATGGTGCCGCGGTTGTCGTGGGTCGCGTGAATGTCGAGGAAACAGAGCTCGTCCGCCCCGGCGGCATCATAGGCGCGTGCCGATTCCACCGGGTCGCCCGCGTCGATCAGGTCGACGAAATTGACACCCTTCACCACGCGCCCGTCGGCCACGTCGAGGCAGGGGATGATCCGGGTCTTCAGCATGGGCCTGTCCGCTTCTCTGGTCCTGTCCGTCTTTAGGCAGCACGGCGCGGGAATGCAAATCCCCTCAGGCGCTCAGGGCCGCCAGCGCCTCGCCCAGGTCCAGCGCCCCATCGTAAAGCGCCCGGCCAGAAATCGCGCCCGCGATGACGCCGGTGTCGCGCAGGGCAATGAGGTCGGCCAGCGAAGAGACCCCGCCCGAGGCGATGACGGGTATGGAGACCGCGCGCGCCAGCGCCTCGGTCGCCTCAACGTTCGGGCCTTGCATGGCCCCGTCGCGGTTGATGTCGGTATAGATGATGGCCGCGACGCCCGCGTCCTCGAAGCTGTGCGCAAGGTCGGTGACCATCACGTCGGTTTCCTCGGCCCATCCCTTGGTGGCGACCCGGCCATTCCTTGCATCGATGCCGACGGCCACCTTGCCTGGAAACGCCTTGGCCGCCTCGCGCACCAGCGCAGGGTTTTCCACCGCGACCGTGCCCAGGATCACCCGCGCGATGCCCTTCTCGATCCACATGGCGATTGTGGCCATGTCACGGATGCCGCCGCCAAGCTGCGCGGGGACGGAGGTTTCCGCCAGGATCGCCTCGACCGCCGCGCCGTTCACGGGCTCGCCCGCGAAGGCGCCGTTGAGGTCCACCAGGTGCAGCCAGTCGCAGCCCGCCGCCTCGAAGGCCTTGGCCTGTTCCGCCGGGCGGTCGTGAAAGACGGTCGCCTTCTCCATCTCGCCCTTATAGAGCCGTACGGCCTGGCCGTCCTTGAGGTCGATGGCGGGGTAGAGGATCATCGGGCGCACCTTTCACTGGGCATCATGCTTCGGCGCCCTTTTGCCGGATCGGCGCAGGCTTGCCAAGGCAACCCAACGTCAGGCTTGCCAGAATGCCGCACTTGCCGCCAAACTGCCCGCGGTTCTTGGGAGGACACCAGAATGAAAACTGCACTTATCGCTCTTGCTGCCATCGTTGGCATGGCCGGTATCGCGGCCGCGGATCCGATCGAAGGCCGCTGGCGCACGGCGCCCGATGACAACGGCAATTCCGGCATGATCGAGGTCGTGCCCTGCGGCAACGCCTTCTGCGGCACGCTCATCCAGGCCTATGACGCCTCGGGTAACCCGATGGAAAGCGAAAACGTGGGCCGGATGATCATCTCGGAGATGCAGCCCCATGGTGGCGGCGAATACCGGGGCCGGATCTACTCGCCGGACCGCGACCGCACCTATAACAGCCGTGTTCAGCTCTCGGGCAACTCCATGGCCGTTCGCGGCTGCGTCCTGGGGATTTGCCGGGATGGCGGCACCTGGAGCCGCGCCAACTGATCGCCCCCCCCGCGCCGGTCATCCATTGGCGCGGGCCTGCTGTCATTGTTCCTGAAATATCCCGGGGGTCCGGGGGCAGAGCCCCCGCGCGGCCCGACGATCCCTTCGTGTCAGGCGAAGGGTGAGGAGGGCCGCCCCGGGTCGACGCCGAAGGCGGCGACACCGTGCCGGATCAGGGACGCCAGCCGAGGAAATTCGAAATGAGCCGGAGCCCCGCGCGCTGGCTCTTTTCGGGGTGGAACTGGGTGCCCACCACGTTGTCGCGCCCCACGATGGCAGTAATCGGTCCGCCATAGTCCACATGCGCCAGCAGCTGAGCCGGGTCGCTAACCTTCATGTGGTAGCTGTGCACGAAATAGGCGTGATCGCCGGTGCCGAGCCCTTCAAGCACGGGATGCGGCTGGTCGATCACAAGGTCGTTCCAGCCCATATGCGGCACTTTCAGGGCGGGGTCCGAGGGGACGATCTTCACCACCTCGCCGGGGATCCAGCCAAACCCCTCCACGTCCTCGTATTCGCGGCCCCAGCCCGTCAGCATCTGCATGCCCACGCAGATGCCCAGGAAGGGCACGCCGCGCGTCTCGACCGCCTCGATCAAGGCCTCTTCCAGCCCGTCGATGGCCTGAAGGCCGCGCCGGCAGGCCGGGAAGGCACCGTCGCCGGGCAGCACGATGCGGCTGGCGCTGGCCACCACGTCGGGATCGGCCGTCACCACGACGGCCCCGTGCCCGCCCTCAGCGGCCATGCGCTGAAAGGCCTTCTCTGCCGAGTGCAGGTTACCGCTCTCGTAATCCACCAGGACCGTGGTCATCGTTTACAGGGTTCCCTTGGTCGAGGGGATGGCATCGGCCTTGCGCGGGTCAGGCTCGACAGCCTGGCGCAGGGCGCGGGCCACGGCCTTGAAGGCGGCTTCCGCGATGTGGTGGCTGTTGAAGCCATGGACCTGGTCCACGTGCAGGGTGATGCCGCCATGGGTGGCCAGCGCCTGGAAGAACTCGCGCACCAGCTCGCTGTCGAAGCTGCCGATCTTGGGCGTGGGCAGGGTGACGTTCCACACCAGGAAGGGCCGCGCCGACAGGTCCAGCGCCGCGCGAACCTGCGCGTCGTCCATCGGCAGGTGGCAGTCGCCGTAGCGCCGGATGCCGCGCTTGTCGCCAAGCGCCGCCACCAGCGCCTGTCCAAGCGCGATACCGGTATCCTCGACCGTGTGGTGGTCGTCGATATGGGTGTCGCCCGTGGCGCGGATCGTCATGTCGATCAGCGAATGGCGGCTGAGCTGGTCCAGCATGTGGTCGAAGAAGCCGACCCCGGTCTGGTTGTCATAGGCACCGGTCCCGTCGAGATTGATCTCGACCGAAATCTCGGTTTCAGCCGTCTTGCGGGTGATCGTCGCTTTGCGCATCTGGGGCTCCGCCTTTGGAAGTTAGGGCCTTATAGGCGGCAAAGCCCGGGTCGAAAAGGGGGAGAGCGGCCCGAAGGGCCGCCCCCGGATGTCTCACTGAAGCGTCACGTCGCCCACGTAATCCTCCAGGAAGTAGATCTGGTAGGTGCCCGGGGCGCCATTGCCCAGGAAATAGAGGCTCATGTCGATGGTCTGCGGGTCGTTCTGCCAGCTTAGCGAATTGGTCCATTCGATGCGGGGCGAAGAGCCGCTGGACTGCGAACCGAGCGGCACAAGCGGCGCGCCATCGGGGCTGACCAGCGAGAACCAGGTGTTGCGGATGAAGGCGGCGTTTTCACCCGTCTGCGCGTCCGTGTCGGTCGAGAAGGCGGGGGTGATGTCGAAATCGAGCCGCAGCATGGTGCCTACCACGGGGGCCATTCTGCCGGGCACATCGGTGCCGTTCAGCCGCGATTCCGCGCTGAGCGGTTCGGCCCGGCGCAGGGCGGTCGGGGTGATGGTCATGGTCTGGGATGGCGAGATCACCGGGGACAGTTCGACGGCCAGGTTGACGGGCACTTCCAGCATCTCGTCATCTTCACCGATGATCAGCGTGGCCGAGCTTACGTCTCGCGGCAGATACCAGATGCCGTTGAAAAAGACCTGGGCGGTTTCGTTGGGCCAGTCGCGCGGGCGACGTTCGCTCAGGCTTCCGGCCGAAGGCTGGAACACGCCGAACCAGTCATAGCGGCCCTGGGCGCGGCGGCCCTCGTCTTCGCCGGGAAGCTGCAACATGATGTCGGACGAGCTGACTGACACCCGGTCGAGGTCTTCGGACCAGGCCACGTCGAAGACGGCCCGGATGTAGAAGAACTGCCCATCCGGCCCACCCAGTTCGTAGGGTGCGCAGCAGAACGAGCCCGAGTTGCCGGAATGATCCACCAGCGTTTCATAGCGATAGACGCTCATGCCAGAGAGCGTCAGGGGCGATTGGGCAAGAACGGGCAGGGCGCCTAGCGCGCCTAGCCCCAGGGTGGCCAGCGCGGTCAGGATACGGGTCATCGAAGGTCCTCCAGCAAAAAAGTTCTTTGTAATGGGCGAAAGTGTTCGAAAGCCCGCGCCGAATTGCAACAAAAAAAGGCCTGTTGGCCGGGCATTGCGGCATGCGGATGCCTGGACTTGACTAAATGTCATAAATACACTAAATAGGTCCTGCGCTCCATCGTTTTCCCGCGCGACGCTTATTTCCCACGGCCTTCGACCCGTCCCTGAACCGTTTTTTTGAAGGAGAGATTTCCCGATGACCCGTCGTTTTGTTCTGTCGCCCAAAGCCCTTCTGCTTGCCGCAGGCCTTGCAGCCGCCATGCCCGTGGGGGCCTTTGCGCAGTCGCTCATGTCATCGACCTATGGCGATCTCGTGGTGACGATTTCCGGCAATGGCTCGATGGGCTCTCGCAGCACCTTTGCGGGGATCGAAGCGACGCTAGGCGACCACCTGGTTCTGATCGCGCCTGAAAGCATCACCGTCGATGGCCAGAGCTATCCGGTCACGGCCAGTTCCGAGGTCTTCATCGACAACAGCGACGGGTTTTCCGTGACCGTGGATGGGGTCAGCCTCGTGGCGGAATCCGAGCTGGCGGAGCTCATGGCGCGCGCGGATGCGGGCGACGCTGTCGCGCAGCTGAACCTCGGAGTGGCCTATGCCCATGGCGAAGGTGTTGCCGAGGACCCGGCCCGCGCCGCTCAGTATTTCCGCCTGGCAGCCGAGCAGGGCGTGCCCGAGGCACAGTCGAACCTGGCTTATGCGCTCTATAACGGCGATGGCGTCGAGAACGACGATGCAGAAGCAATGCACTGGGCGGGGCTTGCCGCAAACCAGGGCAATGCCATCGCGATGCGGCTGGTGGCCTTCGGCCATTACCGTGGCCGGGGCTTTCCCGAAAACCACGCCGAGGCCGCGCGGATCTGGGCCGAGGCTGCCAATCTGGGCGACGACTATTCCGCCTATAACATGGGGATCATCGTGCGCGACGGGGATGGTGTGTTGCAGGATGATGCGCTGGCAATCCTGTGGTTCGAACGGGCGGCTGAACTGGGCCATCCCGATGCCGAGGCGCGCCTTGCGGAAATGCGCGGCCAGTGACGCGCGCAAAACAAAAAGGCCCCCGGAAATCCGGAGGCCTTTTTGATTGGAGCGGGCGATGAGATTCGAACTCACGACCCTTACCTTGGCAAGGTAATGCTCTACCCCTGAGCTACGCCCGCTCTGTGGAGGCGGTATTTAGTCGGCTGGCGGGAG
>NZ_CAXREX010000151.1:0-9228 GCF_964229645.1 Nioella sp.
GGCGCGGCCTGACCGCAACTCTCAACACCGCGCGCCCGCGACTATAGCGAGGATCGATCGAGCGGAGGCGAGGGAGAACAAGAGTAAAATGGTGCCCCCGGTCCGACTCGAACGGACACTCCCGAAGGAAACGGATTTTGAGTCCGTCGCGTCTACCAATTCCGCCACGGGGGCCATTGCCGTGAAGCGCGCGGAACTTGCCTTCACCGCGCGCGCAAATCAACTCGCATGCGGGTCAAAGATCGTTCTGGCCGCCGCCTCGGGCGTGCCGGTGGAGATCTGGCGGATGACGAGCGGAATGTCGATCGAGGTCGGGCAGGCCGTCATGCAGGGCGCGTCGTGGCAGAAATAGCAACGGTCCGCCGCCACCAGCGCCTCGTGATCGTCGAGGGGCGGATGCAGGTCCGAGAAATTGGCGCTCAGATCCTCGGGACTGAGACGCTGCGAGGCGATTCCCGGTGTGAACGGGCTGTTCGTCATGGTGTGTCTCCCTGTCGAATGACTTGTTCTTTTGAGGAAACGCTGGCACAGGCCAAAAATTTTATCAACTGGTAAAAAATGATTATTGCCCGGAACCGCCTCGAAACGCCATTTTCAAACCCGACTGCCGAGAAAACGGGCAGGTTTGGGCTGCGCGCGGCCCCGCCAAGGGTCGGTTTGGCTTTTCTCGCCTGACGGGACAGCGTATACAGCCGGGAAACTGGATCACCCGCGCGGGGCCCTGCCCCGCCAGAAACGCTGAGGGCACAAATGGCGAATAAGACGCATGACGGGGATGTCGCTTTCATCAAGGCGCTGGCCGAGCTTCTGAACGACAATGACCTGACCGAGCTGGAGGTCATGCGAGAATACGGCGACAATGACAGCCTCAATGTCCGCGTCAGCCGCCAGACCCTGATGGCAGCCCCCGCCCCGGTGGCCGTCGCGGCCCCTGCGCCCGTGGCCGCCGCTCCTGCCGCTGCTGCGACCCCGGCTGCTGCCCCCGCCGCTGCGGCAGCACCCGCTGGCGACCCGGCGCAAGACCCCGGCGCCGTGACCTCGCCCATGGTGGGCACCGCCTATCTTCAGGCCGAACCCGGCACGCCGCCCTTCGTCAACGTGGGCGACACCGTGACCGAGGGCCAGACGCTGATGATCGTCGAGGCGATGAAGACAATGAACCAGATCCCCGCCCCGCGCGCAGGCAAGGTCACGCGCATCCTGGTGGGTGACGGCGACCCGGTGGAATTCGGCACGCCCCTGATGATCATCTCCTGAGGTCCGGGCGCATGTTCACCAAGATCCTCATTGCCAACCGGGGCGAAATCGCGCTCCGCGTGATCCGCGCCGCGCGCGAGATGGGCCTCCAGACCGTTGCCGTGCATTCCACCGCCGACAGCGACGCGATGCATGTGCGCATGGCCGACGAGGCGATCTGCATCGGCCCGCCCGCAGGCGCACAGAGCTATCTCAACGTCGCCTCGATCATCTCGGCCTGTGAAATCACCGGCGCCGAGGCGATCCATCCGGGCTATGGCTTCCTGTCGGAAAACCAGAACTTCGTGCAGATCGTGGAAGACCACGGCATCAAGTTCATCGGTCCGTCGGCCAAGCATATCAGCATCATGGGCGACAAGATCACCGCCAAGGACACGATGAAGAAGCTGGGCGTGCCCTGCGTGCCCGGGTCCGACGGTGGCGTGCCTGACCTGGACACCGCCCGCAAGGTGGCCGAGGAGATCGGCTATCCCGTCATCATCAAGGCCACTGCCGGTGGCGGCGGGCGCGGCATGAAGCTGGCCAAATCGGCCGCAGAGCTCGACAATGCGTTCCGTACCGCGCGCTCCGAAGGCAAGGCCGCCTTCGGCAATGACGAGGTCTACATCGAGAAATATCTCGGTGCGCCCCGGCACATCGAGGTGCAGGTCTTCGGCGATGGCAAGGGCAATGCCGTGCATCTGGGCGAACGGGACTGTTCGCTGCAGCGCCGTCACCAGAAGGTCTTCGAAGAGGCCCCCGGCCCCGCGATCGATGCCGAAACCCGCGCGCGGATCGGCAAGACCTGCGCCGACGCCGTCGCCGCTATCGGCTATGAAGGCGCAGGCACGATCGAGTTCCTCGATGAGAACGGCGAATTCTACTTCATCGAGATGAACACCCGTCTGCAGGTGGGACACCCGGTGACGGAGGGCATCTTTGGCGTCGACCTGGTGCGCGAACAGATCCGCGTGGCAGAAGGCCTGCCGATGTCCTTCAGCCAGGAGGATCTCCAGGTCGAAGGCCATTCGATCGAGGTGCGCATCAACGCCGAGAAACTGCCGAAATTCACCCCCTGCCCCGGCAAGATCAGCCAGTTCCACGCGCCGGGCGGGCTTGGCGTGCGGATGGATTCGGCGATCTATACCGGCTATTCGATCCCGCCCTACTACGACAGCCTGATCGGCAAGCTGATCGTGCATGGCCGCGACCGGCCCGAGGCACTGGCGCGTCTCAAGCGCGCCTTGGGCGAGTTGATCATCGACGGGGTCGATACCACCATCCCGCTCTTCCACGCGCTGTTGGAGGAAGAGGCCGTGCAGACAGGGAATTACAACATCCACTGGCTGGAAAAGTGGCTGGAAACCAACATGCAGGGCTGACGCCCAAGGATATCGCGAAAAGGCCGCCCCATCCCGGGCGGCCTTTTTCGTTCAGGCCGGCATCTGTTGCGTGGCGCAGTGGATGCCGCCGCCAAGTTCGCCAAGCGGATCGACATTCAACATCACCACCTCGCGACCGGGATAGTGGCGCGCCAGCGCATCGCGTGCGATCTCGTCGGTTTCTTCGTCGCCGAACTCCGCCGCGATCACCGCGCCATTGCAGACGTAGTAATTGGCGTAGGAGGCCACGAAATCGGCGCTGTCCACCCGCCGCTCCCAAGGTTCGGGGATCACTTCAACCCTCACCCCGCCCGCGATCAGCGCGTCGTGGGTTTCGAGCGCGGCCAGGTGGAACGGGTCGGCCTCGTCAGGTTCATCGGGGAGGTTGATCAGCACCCGGTTCGGCCCGGTGAACCGCGCGAGGCTGTCGATGTGGTAATCGGTGATGTCTTCCGCGCGCACACCCGGAGTCCAGATCATCCGGGCCGCACCGTAGGCCGCCAGCAGGCGCGCTTCTATCTCGTCTCGCGACAGGCCGGGGTTGCGGTTGTCGATGACCCAACTGCTTTCATGGCCGATGAGCAGCCCGTGCCCGTCATAGTCGACACCCCCGGCCTCGCCCACCACGCCCGACGGGATGACCGGCAGGCCAAGCCGCTCGGCCACGCGGGTGGCGATCTGACTGTCATGTGTATCGACCTGCTTGTTTCCCCAGCCATTGAATTGCAGATGGCTGAGCGCAAGCGACCCGTCCGGACGATGGGCGAAAAGCGGCCCCGCATCGCGGCACCACAGGTCCTCGGTCGGGATGTCCCAAAGCTCCACCGCGCCCGAAACCATCCGCCCGATCCGCGCGTGATGCTCTGCCGCGGCCAGCATCGTGACCGGCTCGAACTCTGCAATCGCATTGGCGATGTCGGCGATGGTGGATTGAGTCATGCGCAGGAACTCGACGTCGTCATAGACCTCCCGGCTATTGGGCCACTGCATGAAGGTCCGCTGATGGGGGGCCTCTTCGGGCGGAACGCGCAAGCCGCTGCTACTGGCCATGACACCGCCCGGAACCGCCGAAAGGCTCAGCGCGCCGGCCACCCCGCCCAGAAAACATCGTCTCAACATCACGCACACCCATCGTCCCGCACTGAACACCAGGGCTGCCAGCGAAACATGACCGTGCTGGAAACACAATGTCCGCGAATGGCATCTGGTGAAGCGCGGACAATTTGCGATAGATTGAGGGCCTCAGACCGGAGCGGACGACAGACTATGGCCCATGACATGATGCCCCCGCGCCGGCCGGTGCTGACACCGGATCTGCTTTTGCGCGCCTATGCGGCGGGGGTGTTCCCGATGTCGGATTCGCGCGACGCACCCGACGTGTTCTGGGTCGACCCGCGGATGCGCGGGATCATCCCGCTAAATGGCTTCCACATCTCCCGCTCGCTGCGCCGCCACATCATGCGCAGCCCCTACCAGCTGCGGGTGAACCAGGATTTCGCGGGCACGGTGCAAGGCTGCGCCGACCGCGAAGAAACGTGGATCAACGGGCAGATCTTCGATCTCTACATGCAGCTTCACCTGTCTGGCTTTGCCCATTCGGTCGAAGTCTGGGACGGGGCCGAACTGGTGGGCGGGGTCTATGGCGTGACACTGGGCGCAGCGTTCTTCGGCGAAAGCATGTTCTCGCGCCGCACCGATGCTTCCAAGATCGCGCTGGCCTACCTTGTCAGCCGCCTGCGCTATGGCGGCTTCCAGCTGTTCGACACGCAATTCGTGACCGATCACCTGATCTCGCTCGGCGCGGTCGAAATCCCGCGGGCCGAGTATCACAAGCGGTTGGAAAAGGCGCTGAACTGGGACGCCGATTTCCTGGCTCAGCCGTCGGAAGTCTCGCCCGAGGAAATCGTGCAGCGCAGAACCCACACGTCGTAGCGCGAATGCTCCAGCGCTGACAGGGCGGGGCTGGAGGCGATCATCCAGCCGTTGAAGAGCTCGACCCCGTCGATATCCGTCACCCGCAGATGCGCGAAGGCATCCTGGCCCGGCGTTTCCTCGGGGTAGCGGCATTCCAGCAGTTCCACCGCGATCCGCCCCTGAACGAAGGTTTCACCGGTGGCAAGGTCCACGTCCTGCGACCGGCCAAGCGACTTGTCCAGCAGGCGCAGCAGGGCCCCGCTGCCCTGGGCCACGACCGGGCCGGTATCCACGTTGGGATTGGGCTCGATGATCAGTTCGACGCCGCTTTGCTGCGCCCCCGCGCCAAGGGGCAGGCCCGCAAGGGCCAGGGCCAGCAGGACGCGGCGGGCAAATCTCATTCCACGTCACCACCGCTGACGGCGCGCAGCAGAAGCGTGGTCAGGCTGACGGCGCTCTGGGTTTCGTAGACCTCGTCGCCGGGGGCGAGGTTGAAGGGCGAGCCGCCGGGCACCAGTTCCAGGAAATTGCCGCCGAGCAGCCCTTCGGAAGCAACGACAGCCTGGGTATCGTCAGGCACTTCGATACCTTCGGAGACGGTAAAGGCCACGTCGGCGCGGAAAGTTTCGGTATTGAGGTCGAGCGCGGTGACAGACCCCACGCGCACCCCGGCCAGCCGCACATCTGTGCCGACCGAAAGGCCATCGGCCGAGCGGAAGGACGCCGTCAGCGGATAGCTGTCCCCGGCAGCGCCCCCTGCCCCGGTCACCTGCCCGGCATAGATGAAAAAGCCGATGGCGGCGGCCAGAACGGCCCCGCCTACCAGAACTTCGGTCGCATTCTCTGACATATCGTGCGGCCCCCTCGGGATGCGGGCGTTACTCGGGGCTCCAGGCCTCGTAGTCGCGGCGGTCTGCCGGCGCGGCCTGGCGCAGCGAGCCTGCGGGCGCATAGGCGGCCATGGTGCCGGTCAGGTTGGGCTGGTGCGGCTGTTCCCACGGCTTGTGGGCCAGCGGACGGTCGGCGGGCGACTCGTCGAAGGTGTAATGCAGCCAGCCATGCCAGTCGGGGCTGACGCGCGACGCTTCGGCCTCGCCGTTGAAAATCACCCAACGGCGCTTGCCGTCGCGGGTCTGGTAATAGATGTTGCCCTGCTCGTCCTCGCCCACCTTCTGACCCTTGCGCCAGGTGTAAAGCTGGGTGCCAAGGGTCTGGCCATTCCACCAGGTCACGAGACGGTTGAGGAAAGAAAGCATCGGGCTTGCCTCCGGCTGAGAACGCGTTGGCCTTCTAATGCCGCATCTCGGGGCCAAGGTCCAGCGCGAAACCCTGATGGAAAGTGTCGCGGCCTTGCCGTGAGCCGATGACGGCCGCGAGAGCCCCGCGCCACGGTTTTTCCCCCTGGGCGACAAATGATGGGCCGTTTCCCATGGCAGGGATCGGGCCGAGGCAAACTGGTAACGAGTGGTAAGATCATGGCCGATCATCTGTGTGTGAATTGTTCATTGTGCTGTAGCGGCAAGCTGTATGCGCGCGTGCCCGTGTCGCCCGAGGAGCGCGACAGGCTTGGCGGCGGGGATCGGTTCTTTCGCAAGTCAAACGGGGATCTTCGCATGCGGCTTGGCTGCGATTTCCTGGGCAAGAACGGCGCCTGCCAGGTCTACGACAAACGCCCCGAAACCTGCCGAACTTACAAATGCAGCCTGCTCAAGCGGGTCGATGCGGGAAAGACACCCGAATCCGAGGCCGTCGCCATCGTGGCCGAGATCCACGAAACCGAAGACAAGGCCCGCGCCTCCATCGCGCAGGCGCTCGGCAAGGAGCCTTACGCGCTCAACACCTCGGACCTGCATGATGCGATGGACAGGCTGATCGAGACAGGCGACGAAGACGCGCCCGCCTATCGGCATGCCAAGCTATGGTATCGGCACTACCTGTCGCTGGTCAGGCTACACATCCGCCCCGGCTTTCGCGC
The DNA here is from genome assembly GCF_964229645.1 of Nioella sp. Taxonomy (GTDB): domain Bacteria; phylum Pseudomonadota; class Alphaproteobacteria; order Rhodobacterales; family Rhodobacteraceae; genus Nioella. The sequence continues at coordinate 6,508 of NZ_CAXREX010000151.1, forward strand.
CTAGCCAGCATCGCCCGTATCCTGTCGGGCACCTGCCGGGCGCTCATGGCGCGGGGATATGGCAGTTCCTGCATCTCGGGCACCTCGCCATAAAGCGCCTCGAACTCGGCATAGTTGTCGAACGCGCGGCGACCCGCGTTGTCGATGAAGGTCTCTGCCGGTGCGCCATTCGCTAGAATGATCTCGTGGTTCTCGGTCTCGACGTGGTAGACGGTGTAGCTCTTGCCCATCTCAGCCAGCGGCACGCGCGTGATGGTGCCCCCGTTCACCAGGGCGCCCGCGTGGCAGATAACGCCCCCGACCAGCATCCCGTGATCTGCGGTGACGGTCAGGTCTGCATGCGGAAGGCCCGGCCCAAGCGCGCCAGCAGCAAAACGCACCGGCATCAGCCGCTCGGCGGGGCCAAAGCGGGTGGAGACCGTCTGGCGGCCGATCCATTTTATAGCAACGCTGCGCCCATCCACGGTCTGGACAGGGTCACCGATGCAAAGGCGTTCCACTGCCACCTCGCCCGCCGGGGTTGCGATCTGGCAACCCGGCAGAAAGCAGTACGTATAGGACCCGCTGCGCGAAAACCCGAGCGGCTGGCCTTCCCAGCTATCCAGGTCGGACACGAGATAATAGAAGGTTAGCCCGCCGACGATCTGAAGCACCGGGTCGCCATTGGAGGCAAACCCGTAAAGCTTCACCGGAAGAATAGAGCCCGACCACGTGATCGGGTCATCGACCAGGGTCTCGCCACTCGTGTCCGGGTCCGCCAATGTGTTGAAAATGCTTTGTGATGGGCCGGTTACGACCGTCGTGCCATCGGGCACGTCCATGCCCAGAAAATACATGTACTCGTACTGATCTACCGCCGGCACAACACACCCCCGGTCGGGAGCACGCCCTAAGCCAAAACTGGCCCAACAACACGGGCCCTCGTCAGGACGCCCCCCACACAGGACACCAATTACCACGGCCTAAATTTTGCGCCATCGATATATCTAAAGTCAACCAATGTCGTTCGAGATACCTTCCGCGCCGGAAATCTGCCCGAAAAACGGGCAAACCCGGCAGGCCGGCCAAAAAAATCGCGGGCGGAGGGAAGGGTCTCCGCCCGCGACAAGCCTGCCGGGACTGGGGCGCCCGGCAAGGAAAAGACGTTAAGTCAGGCTGCCAGGGCGCTGGTCGCGGCCACGTAGTCATAGCCCAGGTCGCGGGCCACGGCTTCGTAGGTCACCTGGTGGTTCCAGACATTGAGCCCGTTGGCCAGGTGCGGATCGCGGCCAAGGGCCTCTTTCCAGCCCAGGTTGGCGATGCGCAGCGCATGGGGCAGCGTCACGTTGTTGAGCGCGTAGGTCGAGGTGCGCGCGACGCCGCCGGGCATGTTGGCCACGCAGTAATGCACGATCCCGTCCACGGTGTAGATCGGATCGGCATGGGTGGTGGCCTTCGAGGTTTCGAAGCAGCCGCCCTGGTCGATGGCGACATCCACCATCACCGAACCGGGTTTCATGGTCGACAGCATCGCGCGGCTGACCAGCTTGGGCGCGGCGGCACCCGGCACCAGGACAGCGCCAATCACCAGGTCAGCCTCGGCCACGCATTCAGCCAGGTTGGCCCGGTTCGAGAAGCGGGTCTTGGCGCGCGCTTCGAAATAGGTGCCGAGCTTTTCCAGCACTTCCGGGCTACGGTCGAGAATGGTCACATCCGCGCCCATGCCCACGGCCATCTGCGCCGCGTTGAAGCCCACCACGCCGCCGCCGATCACGGCCACCTTCGCGGGCAGCACGCCCGGCACGCCGCCAAGCAGCACGCCACGCCCGCCATGGGATTTCTCCAGCGCGGTCGCACCGGCCTGGATCGACATCCGGCCCGCGACCTGGCTCATCGGCTTGAGAAGCGGCAGACCGCCACCGGGCGCCGTTACGGTCTCATAGGCGATGCAGGTCGCCCCCGAGGCGATCAGGTCCTTGGTCTGCTCCGGGTCCGGTGCCAGGTGCAGGTAGGTATAGAGCACCTGTCCCTCGCGCAGCATCTTGCGCTCGCCCGCCTGGGGCTCTTTCACCTTCACCACCATGTCGGCCTTGGCGAAGATTTCCTCGGCGCTGTCGACGATCGCGGCCCCTGCGGCGCGGTAATCGTCATCCATGGCACCGATCCCGGCACCTGCCAGGGTCTCGATCAGGACGGTATGGCCATTGGCCACCAGCTCGCCCGCGCTTTCCGGCGTCAGGCCGACCCGGTATTCGTGGTTCTTGATCTCGCGAACAGTACCGACACGCATGGGCTGGTCTCCTTTGGCCTAACTGGTTACATTTGAAACTGACTACGCGCAATAAGACCTTCGCCTGTCCAGGCCGGACCTGTGCTGCTAACGGACGACAATGATCGACCAACGCCTTGCCGATACGCTGACTGAACGGATCGAGGATGCCTTGCGTTCCGCCAGCCGCCTGCCGCTGGTCGTCGGGATCTGCGGTGCGCAAGGGTCGGGCAAGTCGACCCTGACGGCCCATCTCGCGCAGCGGCTGGGCGCAAGCGGACGGCGCGTTGCTGCCCTGTCGCTCGACGATCTCTACAAGACCCGGGCCGAGCGGCTGGCCATGGCCCGCACGGTCCACCCGCTGTTCGCCACGCGCGGGGTGCCGGGGACGCACAACATCGCGCTGGGGCTGGACACCTTGGCCGCGCTCGGACGGGGTGAGGCAAGTCCCCTGCCGCGCTTCGACAAGGGCG
>NZ_CAXREX010000152.1:0-16563 GCF_964229645.1 Nioella sp.
CACGCCCATGGCCTGGCAAAGATCGTTGATCTCGGCATTGGTGGTGATCTTGGAGCCCGCCGCGCCAAGCACGTTGAGGATTTTCCCGCGGAGCGGCAGCAGCGCCTGCGTTTTCCGGTCCCGCGCCATTTTCGCCGATCCGCCCGCCGAGTCGCCCTCGACGATGAACAACTCGGTCCCCTCGCGGCTGGAATTGGAGCAATCCACCAGCTTGCCGGGCAGGCGCAGGCGCTTGGTGGCGGATTTCCGTTGCGTTTCCTTTTCCTGCCGGCGGCGCAGCCGTTCCTCCGCGCGCAGCACGAGGAAATCGAGGATCGCGCCCGCCGCCTTGGTGTCGGCGGCCAGCCAGTTGTCGAAATGGTCGCGCACGGCGTTTTCTACCAGACGCTGCGCCTCGGTCGTGGCGAGGCGATCCTTGGTCTGGCCGACGAATTCAGGCTCGCGGATGAAGCAGCTGACCAGCGCGCAGCCCCCGGTGATCAGGTCATCACGGGTGATCTGCGCGGCCTTCTTGTTGCCCACAAGCTCGCCATAGGCACGGATGCCCTTCAGCACCGCGGCCCAGAACCCGGCCTCATGCGTGCCGCCCTCGGGCGTCGGGACGGTGTTACAGTAGGACTGGATGAACCCGTCGCGCGAGGGCGTCCAGTTGATCGCCCATTCCACCTTGCCCGGCGTGTTGAACCGTTCCTTGAAATCGACCAGCCCGGCAAAGGGCTGATCGGCATAGGTCGAGGCGGTTCCGAGCGTTTCCTTTAGGTAATCGGCCAGGCCCCCGGGGAAGTGGAACGTGGCCTCCTGCGGCGTGTCGCCGTCCGCGATGGCCGATTTCCAGCGGATTTCCACGCCTGAGAAGAGATAGGCCTTGGAGCGCACCATCTTGAGCAGCCGCGCGGGCTTGAACCGGTGGTGGCCGAAAATCTGCGCGTCGGGGTGGAAGGTGACGGTCGTGCCGCGCCGGTTGGGGGCCGAGCCGATAGCTTGAACGGGCCCAAGCGGGATGCCGCGCGAAAACTCCTGCGCGAAAAGCTCGCGGTTGCGAGCCACTTCCACCCGCATGCTGTCGGACAGCGCATTCACCACCGAGGCGCCGACGCCATGCAGGCCGCCCGAGGTCTCGTAACTGTCGCCCGAGAACTTGCCGCCCGCATGCAGCGTGCACAGGATCACCTCCAGTGCCGATTTGCCGGGGAATTTCGGATGCGGGTCCACGGGCATGCCGCGCCCGTTGTCGCGGATGGTGATGGCGTAGTCGGCATGAAGTTCCACCTCGATGCGGGTCGCGTGCCCGGCCACGGCTTCGTCCATCGAGTTGTCGAGGATCTCGGCCACCAGGTGATGCAGCGCCCGTTCGTCGGTGCCGCCGATATACATGCCGGGGCGCTTGCGGACGGGTTCCAGCCCCTCCAGCACCTCGATCGAGGAGGCATCGTAGCCACCGCTGTCCACCGTCGGGGAAAGTAGATCGTCCGCCATGCCGTCTGCTCTTGTCTTGGTGTTATGATTGGCTGGCAGGGTATCGCAGGCGCGGGGGCCGGGACAAGGGGCCGCGCAGGATTTTGTGGCGGGACCTGCGCGGCCCACAAGACAGGCGCTATCAGTTGGAAATCAGCCCCGCGTTGTAGGCTTCCGCGCCAAGCGTGGTCTGGCCGCTGGAGTTGCCCTCCAGTTCGATATGGGCAGGGGGGTGACCCCAGGCCCCTGCGGCCTCGTCAACTGCGCTGCCGCCACCCATGGCCGTGGGCAGGATGTTGACGCGCACGCCGCCCCGGAACTGATCGAAGCTGGCCCCGTTGGTTGGCGACCAGGTTCCATCGGCCCCGGCATAGACGCCGACCCGGCCCCGGCTGATCCCGCCTTCGACGCGCACGCGAACATCGCCATTGCCATCGACCAGCACATGCATCGAGAACCCAGGAAGGCTGACCGAGAAGCCGGAATTGAGGCCTGGGATCAGGATGCCGTATTCGGGGAAATCCTCCTGGCAGTTGTAGCTTGTCGGGTAGGGGCGGCCTTCCTGGCAGGCCAGTTGCGCCGACATGTTCTCCATCTCGCAGGTCACAGACATGAGCCCGCCAATGATCGAACGTGGGCAGATCTCCTGGCATTGGAAATCGACATCGCACTGGGTGGCGAGGTGCTGGCCATAGGGTGCGGCGACCGAGGGCAGGGCGGCCGCAGTAAAGCGAACGGCGGGCCCGTTGGGGTCAAGCGCATGGGCCCGTGCGAGGGCCGCAGCAGCCGCGTCGAGCGCGCCTGCCGCCTCGTGCGACCGGGCAAGGTTCGTCCAGTAAAGCGCCTCGTCCGGCGCAAGGGACGTGGCCCGCTCCCCTGCTGCAATCGCCTCTGCCGCGTCGCCGGTGGCGCGGGCCAGATTGCCAAGCGTGTTCTGGATCGGGGCGCTGTCGGGGCTAAGGAGAGCGGCGTTGCGGGCAGCGGCATGGGCCACCGGCAGCCAGGAGGGATCGGCGCTGGCGGGGTCCATCGCGGAAAGCTCGTAGAGCATGGCCGCAAAGTTGCTGAGGGCGGCTGCGTCGGTGGCGTCGCGCGTGGCCTCGGTGCCGAAGAACCAGGCTGCCGGGGCCACATGGCGGCGCAGATACATCAGGTGACCCAGAGCATCGGCAGGGCTTTCGGTCAGGGCTGCATGAAAATCGTCCAAGTCGCCTGGTTGCAGGCGCGGCACCAGGGTTTCAAGAACCCCCGAAAGCCCGACATCCTGGGCGGGTTCGACGGGAAGCGGTTGTGGGGCAGCAGGGGCAGGCGCCGGGGCAGGAGTTTCAGGCGCGGGCGCAGGGGCGCTTTCCCCCGGCTTGGTAGGCGCAGGCGGGGTTTCTGGTGCCTTCTGCGCCGCCGCGGGCGTCATGCAGGCCAGGAAAATGGCAGAGATCGTTACGAACAGGGGCATCGGGCGTCGGGTCATGTCCAGTCCTCCGGTCGGAACCGATGCGCGTTTCCTGGCTGCAAGCTTAGCACGAGCGCGCGCTAAAGGCGAAAACCTGGGGCCATCGCGACGACTTGCCTGCTTTCGTGACAGTTTCTTGACACCGATCAAGGCAAATTTTCCGCGCCCGTGGCAGGGGTCGCTCAGGACATATGACAAGGAGACCGTGATGACAGCAGCCCCCGCCACTGCCGCCGCAAAGCCCAAGCCCGCCACCGCCGCGGCCACCGCAAAGCCGAACGGGGCTCTGCAGCCCGGCGACGAGGCCCCGGCCAAGGCCTTTCCGAAAGTCACGCCGGACCAGATCCGCCAGGCCTTCGAGACCGGAAAATATCCCTACACGCGCAAGCTGGCACGCAGGGAATACGAGGCTGAAAAGGCGCGGCTTCAGGCCGAGCTTCTGAAGGTACAGCTCTGGGCACAGGAGACGGGTCAGAAATTCGTCATCCTGTTCGAGGGGCGCGATGCAGCGGGCAAGGGCGGCACGATCAAGCGCTTTACCGAACATCTCAACCCCCGCTTCGCGCGCGTCGTGGCGCTGAACAAACCCACGGACGAGGAACGCGGCCAGTGGTTCTTCCAGCGCTACCTTCAGCATCTGCCGACGGCGGGCGAGATGACCTTTTATGACCGCAGCTGGTATAACCGCGCGGGCGTCGAGCGGGTCATGGGGTTTTGCGAGCCCAACGAATACCTTGAATTCATGCGCCAGGCCCCGGACTTGGAGCGGATGCTGGTGCGCTCTGGCATCCGGCTCTACAAATACTGGTTCTCGGTCACGCAGGACGAACAGCGCGCCCGTTTCGCCAGCCGGGAAACCGACCCGCTCAAGCAATGGAAGCTGAGCCCGATCGACAAGGCCAGCCTCGACAAGTGGGATGACTACACCGAAGCGAAAGAGGCGATGTTCTTTTACACCGACACCGCCGATGCGCCCTGGACGATCATCAAGTCCAACGACAAGAAACGGGCGCGCCTGAACACCATGCGCCATTTCCTGTCGACGCTGGATTACCCCGGCAAGGACCCCGAGGTCGCGCAGGCACCTGATCCGCTGATCGTGGGCCATGCCAGCCACGTCGTGCATGCTTCGGACCATATCCTGGGCTCGTCGCTGCACCCCGACCAGCGCCGCGCGCGCTAGGATCCCCTTACCAAAAGAAAGCGGCACCAAAAGAAAGCGGCGCCTCCCTGAGGGGGCGCCGCATCCTTTGGGCAGACAATGATCGTAAAGACAGGCGTCAGTTGGTCGAGATCAGGCCGAAATCATCGGAACTGATGATGTTGCGTTGCACGCCAACGCTGGCCATGGCGACGAGCATGGCGATTTCTTCGTCCGACAACTGGTTGTCGTTATAGGCCATGATGCCATCTTCCAGACCGCTCAGGATCGCGGCATTGGTCATCCCGTTGGCGATGGCAAAGAGCGCCTCTGCATCGTTTTCCGTCACGATCCCCGCGTCGTAGAGCGCGTTGAAATGGGCGGAATAGAACTGAACGAACGCATCGCTGACCTGCTGCGTGCGCAGCTGCGCCTCGAGATCCGAGGCAAGGGTTCCGATACCTTCTTCGATGACTGCGGTGGCGGCCAAGGCCATACCGGCGACTGCGGCGGTCAACACCACCCAGTCAACAGAGACCGAACCACCTTCCGATCTCAGAAACTTATTAAAACTCGATTCGCGCATTTGGCTTGCTTCTGCCTGTCTTTTAAGCTTTCCCGTTGTCATGGACAAATGTGGCGCGATTGTGGCTAAGGGGGCGGTTCCAGTAGCAACAGTCCGGTTCCGATTTGGAAACGTATCTCGGGTTTGTCATAAAGTTACAATAGTTTAGGGGTGTTTTCCGAACGCGCTTCGCCCCAAGAAGGCTCCGCCGATGACATCCTTTCGCCATCATCTGAAGTCGGTCTTCCTGTTGGGCCTTCCCCTGGCGGGAAGTCACCTTGCGCAGCTCGCTGTCAGCATCACAGACACTGTCATGCTTGGCTGGTACGGCGTGGATGAACTGGCGGCACTGTCGCTGGCCGGCCCGTATTACTTCGTTTTCTTCCTGCTCGGCTCGGGCTTTGCCATCGCGGTGATGCCCATGGTGGCGGCGGCCATAGCCAATGACGACCGGGTTCAGGTGCGCCGGGTCACGCGGATGGGGCTGTGGCTGTCCACGCTTGGTGGCCTGGCCGCGATCCCGTTCTTCTGGTTCGCCGAACCGATCTTCCTTTGGCTGGGGCAGGAGCCTCAGCTGTCCCTCGACATGCAGACCTACCTGCGTATCGCGGGATGGGGGCTTCCGGCTTTCCTAGTGGCGATGGTGTTCAAGAGCCACCTCTCGGCGCTGGAGCACACCCAGATCGTGCTGTGGTCGACCCTGGCGGGGGCGGTTCTGAACGCGGCCATCAACTGGCTTCTGATCTTTGGAAATCTCGGCTTTCCCGAATGGGGGCTGCGCGGGGCGGCGATCGCTTCGCTTGGCACCAACATCCTGATCTGCCTCATTCTGGCGGGCTATGCCGCAGGCGCGCGCCCCTTGCGGGGCTACACCATTCTTGCGCGGCTTTGGCGCCCCGATTGGGAGGCTTTTGGCCAGGTCTTCCGCCTTGGCCTGCCCATCGGGCTCACCATGCTGGCCGAAAGCGGGCTGTTTACCGCATCTGCCATCATGATGGGCTGGATCGGGGAAGAGGCGCTGGCTGCGCATGGCATTGCCCTGCAAATCGCGGCAGCCACCTTCATGATCCACCTGGGGCTCAGTTCTGCGGCCACGGTGCGCGCGGGCCATGCCTGGGGGCAGGGGGACACGGTAAACCTGCGCATGGGCGCGCTGGCGGCGCTGGTTCTGTCGCTGGTCATGGTGGCTGTGACCATCACGATGTTCCTGGGCATGCCGGACATGCTGATCGGTCTGTTCCTCGACCCCGCCGATCCCGCGCGAGACAGGCTGATCGCGATCGGGGTTGGGCTTCTGGCCATGGCGGCGCTGTTCCAGCTTGCAGATGCGATGCAGGTCATGGCGCTCGGCTTCCTGCGGGGTGTGCAGGATACCAAGCTGCCGATGGTCTACGCGGTGGTCAGTTACTGGATCATCGGCGTGCCGGCGAGCTTCGTGCTCGGCTTCACGCTGGACATGGGCGGCGTCGGCATCTGGCTTGGCATGGCCATCGGCCTGTCGGCGGCAGCGGCCAGCATGATGACGCGCTTCTGGCGGGGCGCGGCCCGGATGGAGCCGCGCGCCACCTGAGGCTCAGCGCATCAGCGCGTCGAGAATCCGCGCCCAGGAGCGGATGCCTTTGTGGAAGCTTTCCAGGTCGTATTTCTCGTTCGGGGAATGGATCGCGTCATCGTCATTGGCAAAGCCCGTCAAAAGCGCATCCATGCCGAGCACGTCCTTGAAGAAGCCCGCGATCGGGATCGAGCCGCCCATGCCGATGAAGACCGCCTCGCGGCCCCATTCATCAGACAGCGCCTGACGTGCCTTTTCGAATTCGGGGCGGTTCACGTTCATCACCGGGGCAGGGGAGCCTTCGAGATCCTGGTTCCACTCCACGGTCAGATCGGGGCCGAGCCGGTCGGCCACGTGCTTGCGGATATTCACCCGCAGCGCGTCGGGGTCCATGTCGCCCACCAGGCGGCAGGTGATCTTGCAATGCGCCTTGGACGGGATCACGGTCTTGGTCCCGGCCCCCTGGTAGCCGCCCCAAAGCCCGTTCACTTCCAGTGTCGGACGCGCCCATTGCTTTTCGAGGCAGGAATAGCCCTGTTCGTAATGCGACACGCTATAGCCCGCCTCGGCCAGGTAGTCCGCCTCGTCGAAGCCTGACATGTTCCACTGGCGCAGGATGTCTTCGGGCACCTCGTGCACGCCCTCGTAGAAGCCTTCCACGGCCACGGCCCCGGTATCGGGGTCATAGAAGCTGTCAACGATCCGCGCCAGTTCGCGCAGGGGGTTCAGCCCCGGCCCGCCGTAATGGCCCGAATGCAGGTCGATGCGCGGGCCGGTCAGGGTGAATTCGTCCTTCAGCATGCCGCGCAACTGGGTGGGGATCGAGGGCACCCCCGGCGCCACCATCGAAGTATCGCAGATCAGCGCGATGTCGGCGGTCAGTTCGGCGGCATTTTCCTCCATGAAGGGCACCAGCGAAGGCGAGCCGGATTCCTCTTCGCCCTCGAAGAAGAGCGTGATCTTGCCCGGCAGGCTGCCATGCACCGCCTTCCACGCGCGGCAGGCTTCGACAAAGGTCATGAGCTGGCCCTTGTCGTCCGAGGACCCGCGCCCGCGGATCACCTTGCCCTTGGCGGTGTCCTCGATGGCAGGCTCGAAGGGCGGGGTGTGCCACAGGTTCAGCGGATCGACCGGCTGCACGTCATAATGGCCGTAGAACAGCACATGCGGCCCGTCGGCATCGGCATTGGCATGGGCCACAACCATCGGGTGGCCCGGAGTGGCCCGTTTGGTCGCGTCGAAGCCAAGCGCCTTGAGGTCCTCGACCAGCCAGTCGGCGGCCCGGTCGCAATCGGCCTTGAAGGCGGGATCGGTCGAAATCGAGGGGATGCGCAAGAGCTTCATCAGCCGGTCGGTGGCGGCGTCTAGATCCTGGTCGATCCGGGCGAGAACGGCGTCGAGCGACATGGGTCGTCCTTTCATGATGTCGAATTGGCGCGGAGCCTATCAGCCCGCCCGCCACTGTCCAGAGCCTGCCGCGCTGCGCGGCGGACCGCCGAACCGGGCAACGGCAGTTGCCGCGCAGGCTAAGACGTTATATTTCTTGACGGATACCTGCGCGCCCGGGGGGCGCTGCCGCGGAGGATTTCGATGAACATCACCCTTTCAACCCGTCTTGCCGGGGCTGTCCTGGCCCTTGCCGCCACGACGCTGCCCGTTCTGGCCCAGGAACTGCCCAACATGCGCGAGGCGCGCCGCCTGGTCTTTGCCGAACGCGGCGCGGTCGAAGTGACGTATATCGACAACGCGGATGTCAGCGCCCAGGACCGCGCCTTCCTGCAACTCGACGCCTTCCAGGACCAGCTTGCCGCCAGCATTCCTTATTACGGCGCCGTGGCCATGGCGCCCGGCATGGGTCTGCAATCCGAGGCGACGGTGGCCGGTGCGAATTTCCACGACGAGGAAAACGCACGAGCCTTCGCGCTTGCCGGATGCGAAGAGGCGCGCCGGTCGGGCCCCGATTGCGTGATCGTGCTGGTGATCCGACCCGAAGGATGGGAACCGGGCCGCAGCCTGCAACTCAATACCGAGGCGACAGCGGCCCTGCGCGGCGACTTCCGCCGCATGGGCCGCCCGCGCGCCATGGCGATCTCGGACAGCACTGGACAGTGGGGAATCGGGGAAAGCCGGGAAACGGCTGTTTCCAATTGTGGACAGGAAGATTGCAGAGTCGTCGTTGTTGACTGAGATCGGCGCTGGTCCGTTGATCCATGTCAAAGTAACCTACGCGGCAATTTGTAACTTGCGACGGAGGGGCCCAAAGCCCTAAGTCAGCCGAGGTCCGGGCAGACCAGGAAACGCACACCGCCCGCGATCAGACCAGCCGCCCCTTTCGGGTCCTCCGCGAACGGATCCGGGCAAAAGGAGACCGCCAGTGAACTTCGACGCCGCGCTTGATGCCGCCCTGAACCGTCTGCACGAGGAAGGCCGCTATCGCACCTTCATCGATATCGAGCGCCGCCGGGGCCAGTTCCCCCATGCGGTGTGGAAGAAGGCCGACGGGTCCGAGCAAGACATCACCGTCTGGTGCGGCAACGATTACCTGGGTATGGGCCAGCACCCCGTTGTGCTGGAGGCCATGCACAAGGCGCTGGAAGACACCGGCGCCGGCTCTGGCGGCACGCGCAACATTTCCGGCACCACGGTCTACCACAAGGAGCTGGAGGCAGAGCTTGCCGACCTGCACCAGAAAGAGGCCGCGCTGCTCTTTACCTCCGCCTATATCGCCAATGACGCGACGCTTTCGACGCTGCCCAAGCTCTTCCCGGGGCTGATCATCTATTCCGATGAGCTTAACCACGCGTCGATGATCGAGGGCATTCGCCGCAACGGGGGCGCCAAGCGCATCTTCAAGCACAATGACCTGGCCGATCTGCGCGCCAAGCTGGAAGCCGACGATCCCGCCGCGCCCAAGCTGATTGCCTTCGAGTCGATCTACTCGATGGATGGCGATTTTGGCCCGATCGAAGAATTGTGCGACCTGGCCGATGAATTCGGCGCGCTGACCTATCTCGACGAGGTTCACGCCGTCGGCATGTATGGTCCCCGCGGTGGCGGCGTGGCCGAGCGTGACGGCCTGCTCGACCGGATCGACATCATCAATGGCACCCTCGGCAAAGCCTTCGGCGTGCATGGCGGCTACATCGCGGCAAGCGCGAAAATGTGCGATGCCGTAAGGTCTTACGCGCCGGGCTTCATTTTTACCACCTCGCTGCCGCCGGTGGTGGCTGCCGGGGCTGCGGCCTCTGTCCGGCATCTCAAGACCGACCAGGCGCTGCGCGATCTGCACCAGGAGCGCGCCGCTGTTCTGAAGCTTCGCCTCAAGGGAATGGGCCTGCCGATCATCGACCACGGCAGCCATATCGTGCCGGTCATCGTGGGTGATCCGGTCCACACCAAGAAGATTTCGGACATGCTTCTTTCAGAATACGGGATCTACGTTCAGCCGATCAATTTCCCGACCGTTCCGCGCGGCACCGAGCGCCTGCGCTTCACGCCGTCACCGGTTCACGATCCCAAGATGCTGGATGGGCTCGTGCGCGCGATGGACAAGCTCTGGCAGCACTGTGCGCTGAATCGTGCCGAAATGAGTGCCTGACGCCGGTTCCGCAGGTGCAAAAGACCCTCATCATGTGCTAACACCCTTCCACGACGGATGATTTTGGGGAATCACCGTGCGTGACAGGGGATGTAACGGTCGGCGGACCAATCGAGCGATAAATGCCGACCCGATTATTTGCGGAACAGGACCGCTAGAGCATGATCAAGGACACATCAGACGGTGGCGCATTGCCATTCGACGAGACTGATGTGCTCGACGTGCCTCTTGGCGACTTGATGCGCGGGGAGCGTGCGACGCTCGGCAAATCCCTTCTCGACGTGGAACGCGATCTCAAGATCAAGGCGGCGCATATTGCCGCGATCGAGAATGCCGACCTGTCGGTTTTCGCCACCAAGGGGTTCGTCGCGGGCTATGTGCGCTCTTACGCGCGCTATCTCGGCATGGACCCTGAATGGACCTTCCGCCGCTTCAGCCAGGAGGCCGGGTTCTATGGCGTCCATGGCGAGAGCGCGGCACAGGCGCGTGGCGCCAAGCGCGCCTTCGGTGACGCGCCCAAGCGGGTCAATCCCAATGACGTGATGTCGACCGCGCGCGTATCCTTCGCGCCGGAGCGCGAAAGCATCTTCAGCCGCCTGGAACCCGGCGCGCTCGGCTCGGCACTGGTCCTGCTCGCGCTGGTCGGCGTGATCGGCTATGGCGGCTGGTCGGTTTTGACGGAAATCCAGCGGGTTCAATTCGTTCCCGTCGAAGACGCACCGCAGACCGTGGCCAGCCTCGATCCCATCGAATCCGCAGGCGTCATGTCCATGGCCACCGCCGAATTGCCGGATGCGACGACCCCGCGCCTGCCCACGGTTGACCCGATCGACCGGCTTTACCGCCCGCAGGCGCTCGACACCCCGGTCCTGACCCCGCGCGATGGTGCCATCGCTTCGCTCGATCCCGACAGCGTGGGCGAGTTCGCGGCCCCGCCGGCGCTGGCACGGCCAGAGGCCAACGAAGGCGGGTTCGAACTGGCCGGTGCGGTCCAGGTGACCGAGGCCCCGAGTGCCGACGAAGTGATCCTCTTTGCGGTCCGCCCCTCGTGGATCCGGGTCAGCTCCGCCTCTGGCACGGTGCTGTTCGAAGGCACGCTCGATGCAGGCGACAGTTACACGTTGCCGGACGGGGCCGATCTGCCGACGCTTCGCGCGGGCAACTCCGGCTCGCTCTACTTCGCGGTGAACGGCGTGACCCTTGGCCCGGCGGGCCCCGGCGCGACCATTGCACGCGACGTGATCCTGACGGCCGACGCATTGTCGGAAAACTACGTCATGGCCGATGCCGCCGCCGATCCTGACCTGCCGCGCGTGGCGGCGCTGGTGCTCGACACGGTCGAGGCCGGGGGCAACTGACGCACCCCGTTGCCGTGCCCTGCCGCACGGGCTATCTGTCGCCCCAGGAATTCATGACACCGACAGGCTGAAGGCGTCCCATGACCCACAATCCCGTTCGTCCCTGGCGCAACATCGACCGGCGCGACAGCCGCCGCATCATGGTGGGCAACGTGCCCGTCGGGGGCGGGGCACCGATTTCCGTCCAGACCATGACCAACACGCTGACGACGGATGTGGCCGCGACCATCGCCCAGGTGCAGGCCTGCGCCGAGGCGGGGGCCGATATCGTGCGGGTCTCGGTGCCCGATGAGGCATCCTCGAAGGCGCTGAAAGAGATCGTGGCCGAGAGCCCGGTGCCGATCGTGGCCGATATTCATTTTCACTACAAACGCGGGATCGAATCCGCTGAGGCGGGTGCGGCCTGCCTGCGCATCAACCCGGGCAATATCGGCAATGCCGACCGCGTCGCGGAAGTGGTTCGGGCCGCCCGCGATCATGGCTGTTCCATCCGTATCGGTGTGAACGCGGGCTCGCTCGAAAAGCATCTTCTCGACAAATATGGCGAGCCGTGCCCCGACGCGATGATCGAAAGCGGGCTCGACCACATCCGCATCCTTCAGGACCATGACTTCCACGAGTTCAAGATCAGCGTGAAGGCGTCCGACGTGTTCATGGCCGCCGCCGCCTATCAAGGGCTGGCCGAGGCCACGGACGCGCCCATTCACCTTGGCATCACCGAGGCGGGCGGGCTGACGACCGGCACGGTCAAATCCGCCATCGGGCTTGGAAACCTCTTGTGGATGGGCATTGGCGACACGCTGCGCGTGAGCCTTTCTGCCGACCCGGTGGAAGAGGTGAAGGTGGGCTACGAGATCCTCAAGGCGCTCGGTCTGCGCCATCGCGGGGTCAACATCATCTCCTGCCCCTCCTGCGCGCGGCAGGGCTTCGACGTCATCAAGACGGTGGAGCTGCTGGAGGACCGGCTGGCCCATATCAAGACGCCGATGAGCCTGTCGATCATCGGCTGCGTCGTGAATGGCCCCGGCGAAGCGCTGTTGACGGATGTGGGGTTCACCGGCGGGGGCGCGGGCTCTGGCATGGTCTACCTCGACGGCAAGCAGGCCCATAAGCTGGCCAATGCCGGCATGGTCGATCACATCGTCGAGCAGGTCGAGAAGAAGGCAGCGCAGATCGAGGCGGACCGGGCCGCTGCGGACGCGGCGGAGTAGCCTTAACCCGATCTTCGGGAATTCACGCGATCCTGACATGAGATCCACGGGTCGACCCCCGCCACGATTTGGGTGCGTGTGGCGGGGGCCTCCCTTGTCATGTCCTGGCAGTCGGAACCACGGACACGCAACCAGCGTAAAGAGAGGAGTCTTGCCAAAGCGTTAACAAGGAGGACCGCACTTAAGGGGGGCTCTACTCGGCGGCAAGGGGGGGCGCGAAAGTGCCGTGGCGGAAACGTGATTTGAGCCTCTCTGTCGCGTGCAGGAGGCGCCCCTTCGCGATCGTGGCCTCGACTGCGCGGGTTGCAGGATCCACCACCAGGATGTCAGCCCGCTTGCCCGGCTCGAACACGCCCCGGTCGCTCAACCCCATGATCCGCGCCGGGATGCGAGACACGCGATCCCAGGCTTTCGGCAGCTGTGACAGCTTCCCTTCGGCAATGACCCAGGCCGCGGCGTTCATGGCGCCCTCCTGTCCACAAGATACCAGCGCATCGCAAAGCCTCTCACCCAGAAGGCGCCCCGTGGACACCGCGTCCCGGATCGGGGCGCCGGGCAGCAGGTCGCCGGCGGGGGCAAGCACCCGGTCATTCATGGCCCGGGCAGTTGCCGCAGCGCCGCGCGTTCGGGGCTGATCGGCCACGCGTGCCCCGAGCATGCGGAAATATTCGCGCATCTCGGCATCTGCGTCCCCGAGGCTGCCATAGAGAATGCCCAGTTCATCCAGACACTCAGCCACCCGGCACAGGAAGCGCGGGAAGTCGGACGACACCGGCGGCAGGGCGTCGGGCTCTGGCGGGGTTTCGGACAGGAAGGCCGCAAAATCGAGCCCGAGCGCCTCAAGCCTGCGCAGCAGATCCGTCGATATGGGCGTGGCCGGATGCATCAGCAGCTTGCCGCGCAGGTCGAGCCCGCCGCGCCGCGCCGACAGGATGTCCATGAACCCCTCGAAACGCGGGGCAGGGGGCGGCGCGAAGGACGTGATCCACGCGGTCGTGATCCCCTCACGGGCCAAGCGTGCTTCCAGGACAGGCAATGCATCTGCCATTGGCAAGGCGGGCAGGGCGACATGCATGTCCACGATCCCCGGCAGCAACAGGTATCCAGACAGGTCGACCTCGGGCAGCGGGCCTTTCGTGATCTTGCCGCGCGCAAGGGCCAGCGAGCGCCGCTGGATCTTGCCATCGTGGAGAACCTGGGCGCCGCTCAGGCGCATCGGGGGCAGGACAGTCATCATGGAAACCGCTCGGTCGGTGGTTTTACCCCGAATATCGGTGATTTCTGTATCGGGGGTGTGACAGCGCCGCAGCGACGGCAGAGCCGATTGCGCAGGCGCTGCGCGGGGTCTAGGGTTCGTCCGGATAAATTAGGGAGGATGGACGGGCCATGGCTGAACTGATGAAGTTGCCGCGCAACGAGACCGGAATCGGCGTGGCGGTCGCCCTTCTCAAGCAGCGTTTCGGTGACCGTCTGGATACGGGCGAGGCGATCCGCGAACAGCACGGTCATACCGTTACCTGGATCGAGACCCAGCCCCCCGACGCGGTCGTCTTCGTTGAAAGCGCAGAAGAAGTGCAGGACGTCGTGCGCATCTGCGCAGAGCATCGCGTTCCGGTGATCCCCTTCGGCACCGGCACGTCGCTGGAGGGCCATGTGAACGCGCCCGCAGGCGGCGTCAGCGTCGACTTTTCCCGCATGGACAAGATCCTGGCGGTCCATCCCGAGGATATGGACGTGGTGATCCAGCCCGGTGTCACGCGAGAGGCGCTGAATACCTACCTGCGCGATACGGGGCTGTTCTTCCCGGTCGATCCGGGCGCCAATGCCTCGCTCGGCGGTATGGCCTCGACGCGTGCCTCGGGCACCAACGCGGTGCGCTACGGCACGATGAAGGATAACGTTCTGGCATTGAAGGCGGTGTTGCCCTCGGGCGAGATGGTGAAAACCGGAAACCGCGCCCGCAAGAGCAGCGCGGGCTATGACCTGACGCGGCTGATCGTTGGATCGGAGGGCACGCTCGGGCTGATCACGGAACTGACCCTCAAGCTGCATGGCATCCCAGAGGCGATCTCGGCGGCGACCTGTTCCTTCCCCACGGTCGAGGCCGCCTGCAACGCGGTCATCATGACGATCCAGATGGGCCTGCCCGTGGCGCGGATCGAGCTTCTGGATGCGATGTCGGTCAGGGGGGTGAATGCCTATTCCAAGCTCGACCTGCCGGAACAGCCGCTCTTGCTGCTGGAATTTCACGGCTCGGATAACGGGGTGAAGGAACAGGCGCAAAGCTTTGGAGACATTGCAGAAGATTTCGGAAGCGTGGGTTTTTCCTTCACCACCAGGCCGGAAGACCGCAACAAGCTCTGGCAGGCACGCCACGATGCCTACTGGGCCAGCCTGGCGTTGCGCCCCGGCGCCAAGGGCATCTCTACCGATGTCTGTGTGCCCGTCTCGCGGCTGGCCGAATGTGTGACCCGTGCACAGGCCAAGGCCGAAGAACTGGGCCTGATTGCCCCTGTCGTGGGTCACGTGGGCGACGGCAATTTCCACACCCTGCCGCTCATCATGATGGAGGACCCCGAAGAGGTTGCCCGTGCCAAGGATTTCGTGGCCTGGCTGAATGACATGGCGATATCCATGGATGGCACCTGCACAGGCGAACACGGAATCGGGCAGGGCAAGGCGAAATACCTGTTGCCCGAACTGGGCGAAGGGGCGCTGACCATGATGGCCGCCGTCAAACGCGGGGTGGACCCGCACAACATCTTCAACCCCGGAAAGATCCTTTTGTCCGATGTCTGATCTGGAACAACAGCCCTCGGGGCATGATGAACCGCACCTGTCCTTCCGCACCGGCTGGCTCAGGGCCGCCGTGATGGGGGCCAATGACGGGATCCTGTCCACCGCCTCGCTCATTGCGGGCGTGGCGGCAGGGGGCGGCGACCGGGTGGCGATCGTCCTGGCCGGAACCGCGGGCCTCGTCGCGGGTGCCATGAGCATGGCCGCGGGGGAATATGTCTCGGTTTCCAGCCAGTCCGACACGGAGGCCGCCGATATCGAGCGCGAGAAATACGAGCTGGAGCACAACCCGGAAAGCGAGCTCGAAGAACTGGTGGCGATCTACGAGTTTCGCGGCCTGTCGCCCGATCTGGCGCGCCAGGTGGCGGTCGAACTGACCGAGAAAGACGCCCTTGGCGCCCATCTGCGCGACGAGATCGGGATCACCGACCTGTCGCCGCCCGCGCCCGTTCAGGCCGCTGTCGTGTCTGCTCTGACCTTTGCTGTTGGGGCTGCCGCGCCGCTGATCGTGGCGGCAATGGCGCCGCTGAGCGGGCTGATCTGGTGGGTGGGTATCGCCACCGTGCTGGCGCTGGCGCTTCTGGGGGCGCTTGGCGCGCAGGCGGGCGGGGCGCCCAAGCTGCGTGCTTCGGCCCGCGTGGTGATCTGGGGTGTTCTTGCCATGGCGGCCACGTCCGCCATCGGTGCAATCGTCGGCACCAGTTTGTAATCCGGCCCGGTTCCGAAATTCGGGACTGGCATTGTTAGCGCTAACGGATTATATGCTCCGGGGAAAGACACCCTGAAGGAGTCGCAGATGCCGTTGTCGCCCAAGATCGCCGAAGTCACCGACCGGATCGTTGCCCGTTCCGCCGCGACGCGGGGTGCCTATCTCGACCGGATGCGCCGTGCCGCCGAGGATGGCCCGGCCCGCGCCCACCTGACCTGTGGCAACCAGGCCCATGCCTATGCGGCCATGGCCGGGGACCAGGGCCGCCTGGCCGAAGGCCGCGCGCCCAATCTTGGCATCATCACCGCCTATAACGACATGCTGTCGGCCCATCAGCCCTTCGAACGGTTTCCCGGCCTGATCCGCGATGCGGCGCGCGAAAACGGGGCCACGGCGCAGGTGGCGGGCGGCGTTCCGGCCATGTGTGACGGGGTCACCCAAGGCCAGCCGGGGATGGAGCTGAGCCTCTTTTCCCGCGACGTGATCGCGCTGGCCGCCGGGGTGGGGCTGTCACATAACTGTTTCGACGCGGCGCTCTACCTTGGTGTCTGCGACAAGATCGTACCTGGCCTCATCATCGCGGCGGCCACGTTCGGCCATATCCCTGCGGTCTTCGTGCCCGCCGGGCCGATGACCAGCGGCCTGCCCAATGACCAGAAAGCCAAGGTGCGCCAGCAATTCGCGACGGGCGAGGTCGGCCGTGACAAGCTGATGGAGGCCGAGATGGC
>NZ_CAXREX010000153.1:0-3452 GCF_964229645.1 Nioella sp.
GATCCTCTATCGCGACCGCGATTACCACGGCTCCACCCTTGCCGCGATGTCGGCTGGCGGCCAGGACGAACGCAACATGCAATACGGCCCCTTCGCGCCCGATTTCGTGCGCGTCCCCCATTGCATGGAATACCGCAAGGAGGAACTGGGGCTCGGTCACCTGTCGGGGCGCGAGTTCGGCATCGCGGCGGCCAATCTGATCGAAGAGGTGATCCTGCGCGAAGGCCCCGACACCGTCGGCGCGCTTTGCCTTGAACCCGTCACCGCGGGCGGCGGCGTCATCGAAGCCCCCGAGGGCTACTGGGAGCGCGTTCAGGAAATCTGCAAGCAATACAACGTGCTGCTCCATATCGACGAGGTTGTCTGCGGCATCGGCCGCACCGGAACCCACTGGTTCGGCTACCAGCATTACGGCATCCAGCCCGACTTCGTGACCATGGCAAAGGGCGTGGCCTCGGGCTATGCGGCCATCGCCTGCATGGTGACCACCGAAGAGGTGTTCGAGCTGTTCAAGGCCAACCCCACCGACAAGCTCGACCACTTCCGCGACATCTCCACCTTCGGCGGCTGCACCGGCGGCCCGGCGGCGGCGCTGGAAAACATGGCGATCATCGAGGAAGAGGGGCTGCTGGAAAACTGCACCGCCATGGGCGCGCGCATGAAGGGCAATCTCCAGGCGCTGATGGACAAGCACCAGATCATCGGTGACGTGCGCGGCAAGGGGCTTTTCCTGGGCGCCGAACTCGTCAAGGACCGCGACAGCAAGGAGCCGGTCGATGAAAAGGACGTGATGGCCGTGGTGGGCGAATGCGCCGCGCTCGGCGTCATCATCGGCGCCTCCAACCGCTCGATCCCGGGCCGCAACAACGTGCTGTGCTTCAGCCCTGCGCTGATCGCCACCGAGGCCGATATCGACGCGATCACCGATGCGGTGGACAAGGCGCTGACCAAGGTCTTCGGCTAAGCGGCCACACTCCCCGTCCAAGGCCCCGCCGGCATCCGCCAGCGGGGCCTTTTTCGTGGCAGGGGACCCCGGTGCCGGGCGTGCACCCCCCGTGCACCCCCCGTACACTCCCCGTGCAGACGGATGGCCCGATTCCGCCCCCTTTGCCTTCTTCTTGGTGACAATACTCCGGGGTTTGGGGCAGCGCCCCAAGCGGGCGACGAGGCCCCGGCAGCGCCGGGGGCCGAGGAGCCCGTCCCCGGATCGGCGCGGCAGGGCCGCGACGAATTCGGCCCCGGCGTTAACGAAAAGGCCCCCGCCGAGGGGGGCCTTTCCAGAGGGGATTTAGTTAATTTCTTAACCTTCTCAGCTCTTGCCCTTCCAGGGCACCAGGATCCGCTCGGCCCAGCGCATCAGCATGTCGATGCCGTAGCCGATGACGCCGATCAGGATGATCCCCATGATCACGATATCGGTCAGCTGGAACTTCGAGGCCGCGACGATCATCTGCCCGGCCCCCTGTTCGGCCGCCACCAGTTCGGCGGCCACGACCGTGCCCCAGCAGACCCCCATCGCGACGCGGGCGCCGGTGAAGATCTCGGGCAGCGAATTGGGAATGATCACGTGGCGCATGATCTGGCTCTTCGAAGCCCCCAGCGAATAGGCGGCGTGGATCTTCGAGATATTGACCCCGGACACGCCTGCCCGCGCCGCGATGGTCATGATCCAGAGCGCAGCAAGGAACAGCAGGAAGATCTTGCCGCTCTCGTCGATGCCGAACCAGATGATGACCAGCGGGATCAGCGCCAGGGGCGGCACCGGGCGCATGAATTCGACGATCGGGTCGAACCAGCCGCGGAACCAGTTCGACAGCCCCATCGCGTAGCCCAGCGGGATACCCACCAGCGCACCCACGAAGAAGCCGGCCAACACCCGGAAGAGCGAGTAGCCAAGATGTTCGGCCAGGGTAAAGTCGCGATAGCCTTCCTGCGCGATTTCCACCAGCCGGGTCCAGACCGCCTCGGGCGGGGGCAGCCAGATGGGTTCCATCTGCATGCCCGCGTTGGGGGTGAAGCGCACGGTGCCCCGGCGGCTCAGCGTGACCACGCCGTCGCCGGTGTCGACCTCGCCCACCTCCGGCTCCAGCGGCTGACCGTTCACGGCCACCACGCGGAAGCCGTCCTCGTCGGCGCCGATATCGTTGTCGCCGGTGCGGATGAGGCTGGACCGACCGCCGCCGATGGCGTCGATATCGTTCAGCGCAAAGCCGTCGCCCGGGTCGATCTCGGGCAGGTCCACCTCGTCGCCAACAGGGTGCACGATGATCCGCACGGTGGCGTCATCGCGGTCTCCGGCGGCATTCTCGGCGGTGTAGGTAAAGCTCGTTTCGCCCAGGAACGGCCCTGGCACGTGAATGGGCGTGATCGAGGAGCCGGTGAAAGCCCCCCAGATCAGGAAGATCGACAGGACCGAGATGACCGAGGCCGCCCGGGTCGGCCGCACGGCGCTTTCGTCGCCGAAGGTCACGGTCTTGAGCGAGGTGAAGTCGTGGCGGGCCTCGCGCATCGAGTTGATGGCGCGAACGGCGACGAAGGCCACGAGGAAGATGGCGATGTAAATTCCGGCGATCAGCATCTCAGAACGCCCCCTCGGTTCGGCCCATGATCTCTTCCTCCATGTCCCAGATCATCGACAGGATCTCTTCGCGGCGCTCGCCGAACTCGGGGTGTTTCTTCACCTCGCGCAGGTCGGCATTCACGCCCATGTCGGCAAAAGGCAGGTTGTATTCCTTGTGCAGGCGGCCCGGACGCGGCGCCATGACGATCAGCCGCTCGCCCAAGAGCAGCGCTTCCTCGACCGAGTGGGTGATGAGGATGATGGTCTTGCCGGTTTCCTTCCAGAGCTTGAGCACGAGGCCCTGCATCTTCTCACGCGTGAGCGCATCGAGCGCGCCCAGCGGCTCGTCCATCAGGATCACGTCGGGGTCGTTGGCCAGGCAGCGCGCCAGCGCCACGCGCTGCTGCATGCCGCCAGACAGTTCGTAGACCGCCTTGTCCTTGAAGTCCTGCAGCCCCACGGTTTCGAGCAGGTGGTCGGTGATCTGGTCGCGCTCGGCCTTGGGCATGCCTTTCATGCGGGGGCCGAAATCGACATTGTGGCGCACGCTCATCCATTCGAAGAGCGCGCCTTTCTGGAACACCATCCCGCGTTCGGCATCGGGGCCCGTCACGGTATGGCCATTGAGCACGACCTTGCCGTCGGTGGGGGCGAGAAAGCCCGCGATGATGTTGAGAAGGGTGGTCTTGCCGCAGCCCGAGGGGCCGAGAACGGACATGATCTCACCTTCCTTGATGGTCAGCGACACGTCCTTGAGCGCCTGGACCGCCCCGCCATCGGGCAGGTCGAAACGCATGGAAATCTTGTCGAGCACGAGCCCGGTCATGGAGCCCTACCCCCTGTTGTAAGTTGTTGTATTGGCTCACGGGTGGAGTGGGGGGGGGGGGGGGGG
>NZ_CAXREX010000154.1:0-6956 GCF_964229645.1 Nioella sp.
CGCCGCCGCGTTCCTGCGTTCGAACGCGGCGTTCCTTCTGACCGGGGCTCTTCTGACGCTCACGTCATCATTCGGGCAAACCTTCTTCATCTCGGTCTTCGCGGGTCAGATAATGGAGAGCTTTTCGCTTACCGATGGCGAATGGGGTTTGATCTACTCGGCGGGCACCACGGCATCCGCGGTTGTAATGGTCTGGTCGGGCGTCCTGACAGACCGTTTTCGGGTCCGCACGCTGGGGGCCTTGGTGCTTGTCGGCCTGGCCGCAGCGTGCCTGTTCATGGCCTTCAATCCATTCGCGGCCCTGCTTCCGCTGTCGATCTTCCTGCTGCGCTTCACGGGGCAAGGGATGACCAGCCACATTGCCGTTGTTGCGATGGCGCGCTGGTTCGTGGCCTCACGCGGCAAGGCCCTGGCGATTGCATCGGGCGGGTTTGCCTTGGGCGAAGCACTACTGCCGATGATTTTCGTCTGGGCCATGACCCTTACCGATTGGCGGAACCTCTGGATTGTCGCGGCACTCTTCATTCTGTCGATGGTCCCACTGATGCAAAGGCTTCTTCGTCAGGAACGCACGCCGCAGTCCCTGGCCGAAGGTGATGTGGCAACGGGGATGGGAGGCAGACACTGGACCCGCGGTCAGATGTTGTGCCACCCCCTGTTCTGGTTCGTCCTTCCTTCTGTCCTGGGCCCGTCGGCATTCATCACGGCGATGTTTTTCCAACAGGTTCACCTGGCCGAAGTAAAAGGCTGGTCCCATGTCTCGCTGGTGGCGCTCTTTCCGCTTTATACCATCATCGCAACGCTCTTCATGCTGGTGACGGGTTGGGCACTGGACCGCTTCGGCACGGCGCGCCTGATGCCGTTCTACCAATTGCCCCTAGCCCTCGGCTTCCTGGTAATGTCCCAGGCCAGCGGGCTTTGGGCCGCCGCGCTTGGCTTTGGCCTGCTAGCGATGAGTGTCGGGGCAAACGGTACCTTGCCCTCAGCCTTCTGGGCAGAATTCTATGGCACGCGCCATCTGGGCGGGATCAAGTCCATTGCCACTGCGGCCATGGTTCTTGGGTCTGCAATCGGCCCCGCGATTTCGGGCCTCCTCATCGACCGGGGCATTTCCTTCCCCGATCAGATGGGCGCGATTTCGCTTTGGTTCGTGATGGCGTCAGGGCTGCTTTGGTTCGGCGTTTCAACGGCCGCCAGAACCTTACCGCGCCCTGCGTAGATAGACGTAGTAGGCACCCGTGCCACCGTGGCGGATATGGGCCTCGCGGATATCCAGAACGACCCGACCGAGCGGCGGCATGTGCAGCCAGTTTGGCACCTGGTGTTTCAATACACCCCGGCGGATCGGGATTGGGCCGGGATCATCCCTGTCCTTGCCTTTGCCGGTAATCACCAGAACCAGCCTGAGACCGTCATCATGGGCATCGAGGATGAACCGCGTGAGGGCAGGGTGTGCCTGCGCCAAGGTCATCCCGTGCAGATCGATCCGCGCCTCTGGTTTTAGCTTGCCGCGCATCATCTTCTTGTGCGTGGTCTGATCCATCCGCACCGGGGCATGGGCCAAACGCTCTGACACCGACGGGGCCAGTTGGCTGCCGGGCAGGGGTGTTGTCGATGTTTCGCCAATTCGGAAGTCAGAAACCGTGAACGGTTTTTTCGGTTTGGGCTTTGGGTGATGGGTCTCAAGCCCCGTATAGGGCTCGTCGGCCTTGGGTTTGTCCGGGCGTGCGGGCTTTACCGTCTGCGCTACGGCAGACCAAAGCTTGCGCTCTTCCGCGCTGAGGGTTCTTCGACGGCGTCCCATGTCAGGCGTCCGGAACCATCATGTTGGCGATCTCGATCGGCATCAGCACTATCATGCGCCCCGGGTCACGGATGCGTCCAGCCTCCAGCCCCGCTTCGTCCCCGAAGCCATAGAAGATATCCGCCCGTTGAGCACCCTGGATGGCAGAGCCCGTATCCTGAGCAATCATCAGTCGGCGGAGCGGATTTTCGCCATCCTTCTCGATCCAGACCGGCGCGCCCAAAGGTGTGAACCGGGGATCCACGGCAATCGAGCGCATCGCGGTGATGGATCTGTTCATGGCACCAAGCGGCCCGTCATTCGGGTTCCGGGTGCGGATTTCGCGGAAGAAAACATATGACGGATTGTGAAAAAGAAGCTCCCGTCCAAGCACGGGGTTGCGGCGCACCCAGGCCGCGATGACCTGTGCAGACACCTGGTGAGGCTCATAGACGCCGCGCCGGACAAGCTCTTGTCCGATAGAACGGTATTCATGGCCATTTCGGCCCGCATAGCCAACGCGGATCACCCGGCCATCGGGCAGACGGATGCGGCCTGAGCCCTGGATTTGCAGAAAGAAAAGCTCCACCGCGTCATCTACCCAGGCAATTTCCAACCCCTGACCTTCCAACAGGCCATCTGCCTCGATCTCTCGTCGCGTATGCCACGGCTCCACCACGTCGGGTGGCATTCGGTAGACCGGGTACCGATAGCGATCTGTAGGGGTGCGGGAGCCATGAAGCTCAGGCTCGAAATACCCGGTGAAAAGCGCAGGATCGTCGCCACCGATCAGAACGGGCCGAAAAAATAGCTCAAAGAAGGTGCGGGCATTGGGGTGCTGTTGCGCCACCGCGCATAGACGGAGCCATTCGCCATCCTCCATGTCCGGACAGGTGTTGAGAAACACATCAAGCGCCGCTTGATGATCGTCCTCGGCCCAACCGTCGAGGTCGTCAAAGCTTAGGATCTGAGCCATCTGCTGTGCCATCACGGGGGCACAAAACAGGGTTGCGGCGGACAAGACCAGAGAAAAAAGCCCGCCGCGCATTCACGCTTACCCGCCGGTTGCGACCAGAACCCAATTGGGATCGTTGCTTCCCATCGAGCGTGCGAACGTCCAGACGTCGCGCTGGCGCTTTATGGCATTGGGGTCGCCTTCGACGATATCGCCAGAGGCATTTCGCACGACCGATGTCAGTTCACCAACGAAGCGCACCGTCACTTCCGCCTCGCCCGTTGACCGGTCGAATGTTGCGTCCTGAAGCCCAAGCTCTCGCAACCCGACGAAGCTTGCGTCGATGCTGAGCCCCTGCGCTTCGCGCTGGCTGATCACGTCTTCGAAGGTTTCCATCACGTCGTCGGCCAGGAAGGGGCGCAGACCATCGACATCGCCATTCTCAAACGCCATGAGGATCATTTCATAGGCCCCGCGCGCACCTTGCAGGAATTCCGAGACGTTAAAGCCAGGCTCGGCCATCTTCATCGCGGCCAGGGCCTTGGCGGCATCGGTTCCGTCATCGACGTGGTCGGTGATGTCACGATCCGGACCGCCCTCGATCACTGCGAAGTCACGGCGGGGTTCGGAGCGCCGCTCCGACCTCTCGGAAGGCGGGTTTTCATAGCCATCCCGCGTTCCCAGAACGCTGCGCAGCTTCAGGATCAGGAAAATCGCGATCCCGGCCAGCACAAGCAGTTGCAGTAGGGATGAGCTCATCGCGGAACCTCTTTCGGGATGGTTGGGGTTAAAACTTTCGGACCGATGGCACATATGTAGGCGCGGGGGCCGGTCAAGTCCATGTGCCAAGACCCGCCCCGAGGCAAGAAAGGACGCATGATGTGGCTGTTTTTCCTGTTCGTCGGCATTCCGCTGATCGAAATCGCCCTGTTCATCCAGGTTGGTGGGCTGATCGGGCTTTGGGCCACGCTTGGCATCGTGGTTCTGACCGCAGTGCTTGGAACGATGCTGGTCCGGTCACAAGGGGCACAGGCGCTGGCCAATCTCAGGACCAGCTTCAACGATCTCAATGACCCGACCGAACCGCTGGCCCATGGCGCGATGATCCTGTTTTCCGGTGCACTGCTGCTGACGCCCGGTTTCTTCACCGATGCGCTTGGGTTCGCCCTTCTGACGCCGGCCTTTCGAAACATCGTGCTGCGCGAGTTGCGCAAGCGGGTGAAAGTGGAGTCCGTCGTGGCCGGACAAGCGCAATGGCAACAAGAGCGGACCGGACCGGGTGTCGTGATTGACGGTGATTACGAGGTTGAAGACGAAGCGCCACGAAACGGGCCCTCTGGCTGGACTCGCCATTGAGGCCTCGTGCTGCACCTGATAAAGCCATCTGGACGTATTTTACCCGGAGATGACCATGGCCGAAGAAAACGGGTCCCAGACCCCCGAAGCCGCCGCCCAACAGACGCCCGCCCTGCCCAAGATGCAGGTGCTTGGCCAGTTCGTCCGCGACCTGTCTTTCGAAAACATCGCTGCCCAGAAAGCCGTCAAGGGCAACGTTCAACCCGAGATCCAGGTGCAGGTTGGCGTCGAGGCCCGCAAGCGGCCAACGGAAAACCAGTACGACGTTGTCGTGAAGCTGAAGATCGACAGCAAGAACAAGGAAGGCGGCGAGCAGATCTTCCTGATCGAGCTGGATTATGCCGGCATCTTCCTGATCGAAAACGTGAACGAGCAGCAGATGCATCCGTTCCTGCATATCGAGTGCCCGCGGATGCTGTTCCCCTTCATCCGTCGCATCGTTGCAGACCTGTCGCATGACGGTGGCTTCCCGCCGCTCAACCTCGACAACATGGATTTCGTTCAGATCTATCGCAACCAGCTGGCCCGCGCTGCGCAGGCCAAGCCGCACGCCGACGCCTGATCAGCCGAACTTCTTCCAAAGCGCGCCGTCGCCCATCTCCTCTACGAAGGATGCATGGGCGGCGGCTTCTTCTTTCGTGATCCGGGAAGGCAGGGGGGTCTGGCGAGGTTTCGGGCGCCAGGTTTCGCCCGACTGTCCCGCCGCCGTGGTTTCTCGTCGCGCAGACAGAACCAGTCCGGGTTGCCGACCGCCGATCAGCTCCAGGTAAACCTCTGCCAGAATTTCGGAGTCGAGCAATGCGCCGTGCAATGTCCGGGACGAGTTGTCGATCCCGAACCGGCGGCAAAGCGCATCGAGCGACGCAGGGGAGCCCGGGAATTTCTTGCGCGCGATGGCCAGGGTATCCAGCGCGCGTTCCCACGGGATTTGCGGAAGGTCCAGCCAGCGAAGCTCGGCGTTCAGGAACTTCATGTCAAAGCTTGCGTTGTGGATCACCAGCTTGGAATCCATCCCGACGAAATCGAGGAACTTCTGGCCCACCTCGCGAAAGAGCGGCTTGTCTTTCAGCGTCACTTCCCCGGCCTCAGCCGCGCGCGGGCCGGATTGTAGAAGATCAGGGCCAATTCCGTGGACGCCGAAAGCTTCGTCCGGCATGGATCGTTCGGGGTTGATGTAGACGTGAAACGTCTCGCCGGTTGGCAAGTGGTTATAGAGCTCCAGCGCCCCGATCTCGACGATCCGATCGCCCGATTCCGGATCGAACCCGGTCGTTTCGGTATCGAGTACGATTTCACGCATGGTTACCCCCGCTCAGCCTTTCGACCAGTTTGACCACTTCAGCACGCGCACTGTCCAGATCGTAGGTTTCAATCACGAAATCTGCCCTCGCCCGTTTCTCGGAATCCGGCGTCTGACGGGCCAGGATCGAGTCCAGCATGTCCTCGGTCATCGTGGCGCGGTCCAGAACCCGGCGGCGCTGCTCTTTGGCGTCAACGGAAACGACCAACACCCCGTCCATCTTGTCGGCCGATCCGGTTTCGAACAGTAGCGGGATGTCGAGAACGACGAGGGGCGCTTCCTGATGATCTGCAATGAAGGTTGCGCGGTCGGCGGCCACCAGGGGGTGCACGATTTCTTCCAGTTGCTTCAGGGCGGACTTGTCGCGCGCGATCCAGTCCTTCAGAACATCGCGATTCACTTTCCCGATGGCGGTGGCATCCGGACAGATCCGGGAAATCGGCTCTACCGCTGCGCCGCCCTTGGCATAGATGCGATGAACAGCGGCATCCGCATCCCAAACGGGCACGCCCAGATCTCGGAAGAACCCTGCCGTTGTGGATTTGCCCATGCCGATGGACCCGGTCAGGCCGAGAATATAGCTCATTTCGCAAGAACCACGCGGCGCAACCGATCGTCGACTTCGGGCTTCACGCCGAACCAACGCTCAAACCCCGGTGCGGCCTGATGCAGAAGCATCCCCAGACCATCCACGGTATGACAGCCACGCGCCTGCGCTTCATCGAGAAGCTCCGTGCGCAAGGGTGTATACACGATGTCATTGACTACGGTTTGCGGGTTCAGGCGGTCGAGATCGATATGCAAAGGTTGCTTGCCCACCATCCCAAGCGAGGTCGTGTTCACCAGAAGGGCACAGTCACCCAGAACATCCGGGATACGCGTCCAGTCCACCACCACGATCCGTGCGCCAAAATTTTCGCGCAGCGCATCGGCCCGCGCGCGGGTGCGGTTCACGAGGTAGATCTGCGGGCAACCCTCGGTAAGCAGAGCAGATACAACCGCCCGAGCCGCACCACCTGCCCCCAGAACCAGCGCCGGTCCTTCTGAGGCCGACCAGTCATGGGTGTATTGCTTGATGTTTTCCAGAAAACCAACGCCGTCCGTATTGTCAGCCTGTAGCTTGCCGCTTGCGGTAAAGGTCAGCGTGTTCGCGGCACCGATCAGTGCCGCACGGTCGGTAACGGAGTCCGCGATTTGCAGGACAGCTTCCTTGTGGGGGATGGTCACGTTTATGCCGCTGAACCCCAGCTCTGGAAGCAGGCGCAAGGTATCGTGCAAACGCTCGCGGGTGACGTGGAGCGGAACATAGTGGCCCTCGATCCCGTAGCGTTCCAGCCAATGGCCGTGCAGCCGGGGGGACCGGCTATGCGCGATGGGGTCTCCGATAACACCGGCCAGCAGCAACTTGTCTGTCATCCGTCGATCTCTCCCCTCTGGGTCAGGAAACCGATGAGTTCCAACAATGGCAATCCCAGAACGGTAAAGTAGTCGCCTTCGATCCGGCTGAAAAGGCGTGCGCCTTCTTCCTCCAGCTTGTAGGAACCGACGCTTTCGCCGATGCC
>NZ_CAXREX010000155.1:0-36285 GCF_964229645.1 Nioella sp.
ACCACTTCGGCAGCGGTCGGCATGCCATCGACGGACCAGCGCCCGCCGGACCGGGTGATCTCGTGCACCGTTCCGTCGATCTCGACCCGGAACCGCCCGACACCAAGGGTCTCGACCGCCGCCGACAACCGCTCGCCGCGATAGTCGAGCGCGACCGACTGCTTCAGCGGCGCCCAGAGGCTGAACCCCTGAAGGTCTGCCATGTCACGATGAATCCCGAGCGCCCCAAGGGCCGCCAGCGCCCGCGTCCTGCTGCACGCCACGGGGTCTGCCGCAAGCTTGTCGAGATCCCGGTCAATAAGCCCGGTATCCACCTCCCCCGCCGCGAAGCCGTCATGGCGCGCCAAGGCACGCAGGAAGGCGAGGTTGGTGACAGAGCCTGCAACCTGCGTGTCCGCCAGTGCCTGATCGAGCCGCTTCAGGGCCACGGCTCGGGTGGGGCCATGCACGATGACCTTTGAGATCATCGGATCATACCATGGGCTGATCGTGTCGCCCGCCCGCACGCCGGTATCGCATCGCGCTCCCTCGGGGAATTGCAGATGCGCCAACGTGCCGGTGGCAGGCAGGAAGCCCTTGGGCACATCCTCGGCATAAAGCCGCGCCTCGAAGGCATGACCCGAAATCGACAGGTCTTCCTGCCGGGCAGGCAGGCTTTCCCCGGCGGCCACGCGCAATTGCCATTCGACAAGGTCGATGCCGGTGATCGCTTCCGTCACCGGGTGTTCCACTTGCAGGCGCGTGTTCATTTCCATGAACCAGAACCCGTCGGGCCGCAGCCCCTTGGAACCGTCGACGATGAATTCGACCGTGCCCGCCCCCTTGTAGCCGATGGCCTCGGCAGCGCGCACGCCCGCCTGCCCCATGGCGGCGCGCATCTCGGCCGTCATCCCCGGCGCGGGCGCTTCCTCGATCACCTTCTGATGACGACGCTGAAGCGAGCAGTCGCGCGCGAACAGATGCACCGCATGGGTGCCGTCGCCGAAGACCTGCACCTCGATATGGCGCGGCTGCTGGACGAACTTCTCAATCAGCACCGCGTCATTGCCGAAGGCCGTCTTTGCCTCGCCCTTGGCACTGGCCAGCGCGTTCATGAAGTCGCCGGGCCGGTCGACCTTGCGCATCCCCTTGCCGCCACCGCCCGCGACAGCCTTGATCAGAACCGGGTAGCCGATGGCATCGGCAGCACCCGACAGGTGTTCAGGGTCCTGGTTTTCACCATGATAGCCGGGAACGACAGGCACGCCCGCCTCCTCCATCAGCTTCTTGGCGGCATCCTTGAGGCCCATCTTGCGGATGGCCTCAGCCGAGGGCCCGATGAAGGTGAGGCCAGCGGCCTCTACCGCCTCAACGAAATCGGGATTCTCGCTGAGAAACCCGTAGCCCGGATGGATCGCTTCCGCGCCCGTGGCCTTTGCCGCGGCGATGAGGACATCGCCCTTGAGATAGCTGTCAGCCGGGGCCGGTCCGCCGATATGCACAGCCTCGTCCGCCATGGCCACGTGCCGCGCCCCTGCGTCTGCATCGGAATAGACGGCCACGGTCCGCACGCCCATGGCGCGGGCCGTTTCCATGACCCGGCAGGCAATCTCACCCCGATTGGCGATCAGGATCTTGGTGAACATCTCAGTGCCCCCTTATGGTCTGTGCCCGGTCCGAAAAATCTTCCCGAAGATTTTTCCGCATTCCCAAAATCCTTCTGGAAGGATTTTGCCGCGCCGAAGAATTTTCCTGAAAATTCTTCATGGCGCGTCACATCCGGAACACGCCGAAGCGCGTTTCCTCGATCGGGGCGTTGAGAGAGGCCGAGAGCGACAGGAACAGAGTCTCGCGGGTCTTTCGCGGATCGATGATCCCGTCATCCCAAAGCCGGGCAGACGCATAGAGCGGATGCGACTGGTGCTCGAACATATCGAGCGTGGGCTGCTTGAACTCCGCCTCTTCCTCTGCCGACCACGTGCCCCCTGCCCGCTCGATCGCGTCGCGCTTCACGGTTGCCAGAACGCCCGCCGCCTGCGGGCCGCCCATGACCGAAATGCGGGAATTGGGCCAGGTCCAGAGGAACCGGGGGGAATAGGCCCGCCCCGCCATGCCGTAGTTGCCCGCCCCGAAGGAGCCGCCCACCAGCATGGTGATCTTGGGAACCTTCGTCGTTGCCACCGCCGTCACCATCTTGGCGCCGTGGCGCGCGATGCCTTCGGCCTCGTATTTGCGGCCCACCATGAAACCGGTGATGTTTTGCAGGAAAACCAGCGGGATGTTGCGCTGACTGCACAGCTCGATGAAATGCGCGGCCTTCTGGGCGCTCTCGCTGTAGAGCACGCCATTATTGGCCACGATCCCGACCGGGCAGCCCATCACGTGGGCAAAACCGCAGATGATGGTTTCGCCGAACCGTGCCTTGAACTCGTCCAGGCGCGAGCCGTCGACCACGCGGGCGATGACCTCGCGGATGTCGTATGGCGTGGTCAGGCTCGCCGGCACCACGCCGAGGATTTCCTCGGGGTCGTAGGCGGGGGCCTCGGGGCTTTGCCAGTCGACCGTCCGGGGCTTGTGCCGGTTGAGGCCCGCGATCGCCTGCCGCGCGAGCGCCAGCGCATGGGCGTCGTCCTCGGCCAGGTAATCGGCAACACCGGAAAGGCGCGTATGCGTGTCGCCCCCGCCAAGTTCCTCGGCACTGACAACCTCGCCCGTCGCCGCTTTCACCAGGGGCGGACCGGCGAGGAAGATCGTGCCCTGT
This sequence comes from Nioella sp., assembly GCF_964229645.1. Lineage (GTDB taxonomy): Bacteria > Pseudomonadota > Alphaproteobacteria > Rhodobacterales > Rhodobacteraceae > Nioella. Next base: position 2,741 of record NZ_CAXREX010000155.1, read on the forward strand.
TCCTTCACGATGATGGTCACGTCCGACATCGCCGGCACATAGGCGCCACCCGCCGTGCAGGACCCCATCACAACCGCGATCTGCGGAATGCCCTTGGCCGACATGTTGGCCTGGTTGAAGAAAATACGCCCGAAATGTTCGCGGTCGGGGAAGACCTCGTCCTGCTGCGGCAGGTTCGCACCGCCCGAGTCCACAAGGTAGACGCAAGGCAGGTTGTTCTGCTCGGCAATCTCCTGCGCGCGCAGGTGTTTCTTGACGGTGATCGGGTAGTAGGTGCCGCCCTTCACGGTGGCGTCGTTGCAGACGACCATTACTTCCTGGCCATGCACCCGGCCAATGCCCGCGATGGCGCCCCCGCAGGGGGCGGCCCCGTCATACATGCCGTGGCCCGCCGTCGCGCCGACCTCCAGGAAGGGAGAGCCGGCATCGAGCAGGTTCGCCACCCGCTCGCGCGGCAGCATCTTGCCCCGGCTGAGATGCCGGGCGCGGGATTTCTCGCCACCGCCAAGCGCGGCGGCGGCCGCCGCCTCGCGCACCACGGAGAGAGCCTCCAGATGCGCTGCGCGGTTGGCCGCGAAATCCTCGGAGCCAGTGATAACCTTGGATGTGAGTTTCATCGCGTCCTCCCGGAACGGGACCCCCAGGGCCAGGCCCCGGGGGCGTGGGCTCAGCCCATCGTGTTCATCAATTCGCGGCCCACCAGCATCCGGCGGATTTCCGAGGTGCCAGCGCCGATCTCCATCAGCTTGGCGTCGCGGAAGATGCGGGACACGGGGCTGTCGGACAGGAACCCTGCGCCGCCCATGGCCTGCACCGCCTGGTGCGCCTGCTTCATCGCCTCTTCCGAGGCGTAAAGACAGCAGGCCGCGGCGTCCTGGCGGGTCACATCACCCCGGTCGCAAGCCTTGGCGACCTCGTAGATATAGGCGCGGGCCGAGTTCATGGCGGTGTACATGTCGGCGATCTTGCCCTGCATCAGCTGGAAGCTGCCAATGGGCTGCCCGAACTGCTTGCGGTCGCGCATGTAGGGCATGATCTCATCCAGACAGGCCGCCATGATGCCAGTGCCGATCCCCGCCAGAACCACGCGTTCGTAGTCGAGCCCCGACATCAGCACGCGCACGCCCTTGCCCTCTTCGCCAAGGATGTTCTCGAAGGGCACTTCCACGTCCTCGAAGATCAGCTCTGCCGTGTTCGAGCCACGCATGCCGAGCTTGTCGAAATGCTCGGACGTGCTGAAGCCCACCATCTCCTTCTCGATCAGGAAGGCGGTGATGCCTTTGCTGCCCGCCTCGGGGTCGGTCTTGGCATAGACCACCAGCGTATCGGCGTCACAGCCATTGGTGATCCAGTACTTGGTGCCATTGAGCACGAAGCGGTCGTTTCTCTTCTCGGCGCGCAGCTTCATCGACACCACGTCGGACCCGGCCCCGGCCTCGGACATGGCGAGCGCGCCCACATGGTCGCCCGACACCAGCCGCGGCAGGTATTTCGCCCGCTGCGCGTCGGTGCCGTTCAGCTTGATCTGGGTGACGCAGAGGTTGGAATGCGCGCCGTAGGACAGCGACACCGAGGCCGAGGCCCGGGCGATTTCCTCGACCGCGATGACATGGGCCAGGTAGGACATGCCCGCCCCGCCGTATTCCTCGGGCACGGTGATCCCGAGCAGCCCGAGATCGCCCATCTCTTTCCACAGTTCGGCGGGGAACAGGTTCTGCTTGTCGATGTCCTGCGCCATGGGACGGACACGGTCCTGTGCCCAACGATGCACCATGTCGCGCAGCGCATTCACGTCTTCACCCAGGTCGAACGTCATGCTGGCCATGAACATGCGCAGCCCTCCTCCTTAATTGAACGCTTGTTCATTTACTACGCCGCCACCTGTCCGGAGTCAAAGGAATCCTGACGATGCGACGCTACGGCACGCGTGTGGCAGACCAGAAAACTCTTCGAGAAGAGTTTTCAGATGCGGAAAATTCTTCCCGAAGATTTTTGCGGGCCCGTTCAGAAAAATCTTCGAGAAGATTTTTCGGCCGCCCCGCTCAGCTGGCCAGGGCGATCCGGCTGACTTCTTCGCGGATGATCCGGGCGATCAGCCCGGCATCCTCGACCGAGAAGGTGAGCGGCAGGCGCATGTCCAGAAGCCCCGCCAGGATGCGGTCGGTGTTGGGCAGGCTCTGCGGGCTGGCGTAACGCCAACTGTCATAGCGCGAGGTGAAGGCCACGGGCTCTGCACCGCCGAACCATTTCAGCTCCACTCCGCGGGCTCCGCAGGCTTTCAGCACCTCGCCGATCTGCTCGGGCGAAAACTCCGGCAGCAGGACCTGGATCGAGGATCCGACGATGCTTTCTTCCGCCGGACGCTCGATTACCTTCAGGCCCGGCGTGTTGCGCAAGCCCTCTTCCACGGTGCGATAGAGCAGGTTCCAGCGTTCGATCTGGCGCGGCAGGTCGGCCAGTTGCGGGCGCAGGATCGCGGCGCGCAGGTTATCCATGCGGCCCGACACGTTCGGGGTCACCCATTTGACCTGTTCGAAGGCTTCCGGCGGCGGTGCTGCGCGGTGGCGGGCATAGAGCATGTAGCTGCCCGACAGGATGATCGCGCGGGCCATCAGTTCGGGATCGTCCGAGGTCAGGAACCCGCCCTCGCCCGAGTTCATGTGCTTGTAGGTCTGGGTGGAATAGGCCGCCATGGCGCCATGCCGACCCGAGGGCACGCCGTTCCAGGCCCCGCCCATCGTATGGGCGCAATCCTCGACCACCTTCACCCCGGCCCCGTCGCAGATCTGCATCAAGAGATCCATGTCGCAGATATGCCCGCGCATATGCGAGAGGAGCAGCACCTTGGCATCGCTGTCTGCCACGAGCCGCGCGAGGTGATCGAGGTCGATGGTCAGGTCCTCGGTCACTTCGACGAAAACGGGCTCTGCGCCCACGGCGGCGATCGCCCCGGGCACCGGGGCCAGCGTGAAGCCGTTGGTCAGCACCTTGTCGCCAGGCGCGACACCAAGCGCCCGCAGGGCGCAGCCGATCGCATAACCGCCCGAGGCCACCGCCAGCGCGAATGTCGCGCCGGTATAGGCCGCGAATTCCTCTTCCAGCAGGGCGGTTTCGGCAATCTCGCCCGGCGCGGTGTTATAGCGGTGCAGGCGCCCGCCGCGCAGAACGGCCAGCGCGGCCTCGATCCCCGCCTCGGGGATCGGTTCCTGTTGCGTGAAACTGCCCTTGAACACCTGTGTCATGGACGCAGTCTTGGGCGGCTTCGGCGCGCCCGTCAATCCAGAAGCGCGCGTGCGACATCCAGCATCTGCCCGAAATCTCCCAAAAGCGCATCGGGGGCCATGTCGGCCACGCTTTGCCCAAGCGGGCCGAACGTGACCAGAACCGAAGGCACACCGGCTGCCCGCGCGGTGTCCCGGTCGGTGACGGTATCGCCCACCAGAAGCGAGCGCGCCACCGCACCGCCCGCCTGCTCCACCGCCGCCACGTAAGGCGCGGGATCGGGTTTGCGCGTGGCCAGCGTGTCGGCCCCGATGAGCGAGGCAAAGAGATCGCGCACCCCGAGCCGCTGCAACAGCTGATCGGCCAGAAGCTCTGGCTTGTTGGTGCAGACCCCGACGCGAAACCCGTCCGCCCATAGTGCCTGCACCGCGTCGAGGGCGCCGGGATAAAGCCGCGTGTAGACATCCAGCGCTTCACCATAGGCCGCCAGCAAGATGGGATAGCCGCGCTCGACCTCGCCGGCCACGTCACCATGCCCCATGCGCTCAAGGCTCAGTTTCAGCATGGCCCGCCCGCCCCGGAAAGCGGTGGCGTCGTCCTGGCCCACCCGCAACTGCGGCGCATGCCCCATGGCCTGCATGGCGGTATTGGCCGCTGCGATCAGGTCGGCACTTGTATCGGCCAAGGTTCCGTCGAGGTCGAAAATCACCGTGCGCATGGGCCCTCCTGCGGGTCTGGTTGGGCAGGATTTCGCCGAGCCCTGAAACGAACCGTAAGGGTTTTTGACGGCCTGCCGCCTTGCGCCCCTGCTCTGCTTGCATAATACCGGGTGGGACAAAACGAAAGCAGGTGACATGCAGTCAGTCGAACGGGCTTGCGCCCTCGTCATCCTCGCCGCGGGACAGGGCACGCGGATGAACTCGGAGCGCCCGAAGGTGCTGCACCCGATCGGGGGGGCGCCGCTGGTCGTCCATGCCATGGACGCCGGCGCGGCGCTGGCGCCTGAACGCACCGTAGTGGTGGTCGGTCATGGCGGGGCCGAGGTCGAAACGGCCGTGCTGGCCCATGACGAGACCGCCGTTTGTGTCACGCAGGAGCAGCAGCTTGGCACGGGGCATGCCGTTCTTCAGGCCGCCCCCGCGCTGGCGGGGTTCGAGGGCGATGTCATCGTCCTTTACGGCGACACGCCCTTTATCAGCGAAGATACACTGGCCCGGATGCTTGCCGCCCGCGCGACGCATGACATCGTGGTCCTTGGTTTCGATGCCGCCGCACCCGGCCGCTACGGCCGCCTGGTGATAGAGGGCGACCGGCTGGCCCGGATCGTCGAGGCCAAGGACGCCAGCCCTGGCGAACTGGCCATCACCCTGTGCAATTCCGGCCTAATGGCCGCCGACGCCGCGACCCTGATGGGCTTGCTGGCCGAAGTGGGCAATGACAACGCCTCGGGCGAGTACTACCTCACTGACGTTCCCGCCATCGCCGAAGCCAGGGGCCTGACTGCCACCGCCGTCACCTGCGACGAGGCCGAAACGCTCGGCATCAACACCCGCGCGGAACTGGCCGGGGCCGAGGCGCTCTTCCAGGCGCGCAAGCGGGCCGAGGCGCTGGACAATGGCGTGACGCTCGTTGCGCCTGATACCGTCTTCTTCGCCCATGACACCTTCATCGGGCGGGATGTGGTGGTGGAACCCAACGTGGTGTTCGGCCCCGGCGTCACGGTGGAAAACGACGCGCAGATCCGCGCCTTTTCGCACCTCGAAGGCTGCCACGTCGGCGCGCGCGCGGTGGTGGGGCCCTATGCCCGCCTGCGCCCCGGCGCGGAGCTGGGCAATGACGCGAAGATCGGCAATTTCGTCGAGGTGAAAGCCGCTGAGATCGGCGAAGGCGCCAAGGTCAACCACCTCTCCTATATCGGCGACGCGGAAATCGGCGAGGGCAGCAATATCGGCGCGGGCACCATCACCTGCAACTATGACGGCGTCTTCAAGCATCGCACCACCGTGGGCCGCGATGTCTTCATCGGCTCGAACACGATGCTGGTGGCCCCGGTCACCGTGGGCGACGGGGCGATGACGGGCTCGGGCTCGGTCATCACCAGCGACGTGCCCGCGGGCGACATGGCCCTGGGTCGCGCCAAGCAGGTCAACAAGGCGGGGCTCGGCGCCCGTCTCATGGCGCGGCTTCGCGCGATGAAAGCGGACAAGAAGGGGCAGTAACCATGTGCGGCATCGTCGGAGTTCTTGGCGACCACGAGGTCGCGCCGATCCTGGTCGAGGCGCTGAAGCGGCTGGAATACCGCGGCTATGACAGTGCCGGGATCGCCACCGTGCACGGGGGCCACCTGGACCGCCGCCGCGCCGTGGGCAAGCTGGTGAACCTCTCGGACCTTCTGGTGCATGAGCCCCTGCGCGGCAAGTCCGGTATCGGCCACACCAGATGGGCCACCCATGGCGCGCCGACCGTCGCCAATGCCCACCCGCACCAGGCGGGCCGCGTTGCCGTCGTGCATAACGGCATCATCGAGAATTACCGCGAACTGCGCGAAGACCTCGCGGCAAAGGGCATCGGTTTCACCACCGACACCGATACCGAAACCATCGCGCTTTTATGCGAACACCTGCTCGACACCGGGCTTGCCCCCCGCGCCGCCGCGCGCGAAACCCTGCGCCGTCTCGACGGGGCCTTCGCGCTGGCCTTTCTCTTCGATGGCGAAGAAGACCTGATCGTCGCCGCCCGCAAGGGCAGCCCGCTGGCCGTGGGCTTCGGCGATGGCGAGATGTTCGTGGGTTCCGACGCGATTGCGCTGGCCCCCATGACCGACCGCGTGGCCTATCTCGACGAGGGCGACTATGCCTTCGTCACCCGCGACGGGGCCCAGATCTTCGACGAGGAAGACCGCCCCGCCAACCGCGAGATCCGCAAGATCTCGGCCCAGGCCACCCAGATCGACAAGGGCGGCCACAAGCATTTCATGGCCAAGGAAGTCTTCGAACAGCCCGTGGTGCTGGCCGAGTGCCTGGCCCATTATTCCAAGGGCGACCAGGTCGCGATCCCCGAAGGCACGGTGGATTTCAGCCAGACCGACCGGCTGATCCTCGTGGCCTGCGGCACCGCGCATTACGCCTGCCTGGTCGCGAAATACTGGTTCGAGCAGCTTGCCGGCCTGCCCTGCGACGTCGATATCGCCAGCGAATTCCGTTACCGCGAGCCGCCCGTGTCCGACCGGGCCACCGCGCTCTTCGTCAGCCAGTCGGGCGAAACCGCCGACACGCTTGCCGCGCTGCGCTACTGCGCGGGCAAGGCCGACCGCATCCTGTCGGTCGTGAACGTGCCTGAAAGCTCGATCGCAAGGGAAAGCGACCTTGCGCTGCCAATCCTTGCCGGCGTCGAAGTGGGCGTCGCCTCGACCAAGGCCTTCGTCTGCCAGCTTGCGGTTCTGGCCAATCTCGCCATCCTCGCCGCCCGCCAGAAAGGCTGCATCGACGCCGCGCGCGAGGCCGAGTTGCTGGCCACCCTGCGCGGCCTGCCGGGTCTGGTGAACCACGCGCTCGCGCTCGAAGACCAGATCAAGCGCCACACGGGCGCCCTGTCGCGCGCGCAGACCGTGCTGTTCCTCGGTCGCGGGGCAATGTTCCCGCTGGCGCTGGAAGGGGCACTGAAGCTCAAGGAAATCAGCTATATCCACGCCGAAGGCTACGCGTCGGGCGAACTGAAACACGGGCCCATTGCACTGGTCGACAAGACCGTGCCCGTGGTGGTGATGGCCCCGACCGATGCGCTCTTCGACAAGACCGTCAGCAATATGCAAGAGGTCATGGCGCGCGAGGGCCAGGTCTGGCTGGTCACAGACGCGGCGGGGTCCTCCATGGCGCGCGAAGGCGTCTGGCAGACGCTGGTGATGCCCAATGTGGACCCGCTTTTCGCCCCCATCCTCTACTCGATCCCGGCGCAGCTCATTGCCTATCACACCGCGGTGCACAAAGGCACGGACGTGGACCAGCCGAGGAACCTCGCCAAGTCCGTGACGGTCGAATGACGCCCCGGGACGCGCTTGCCGCGCTTGAGGCGCAGGCTGACCCCGAGCGGGCCGCGCAGATGCGCGCCTATCACAAGATCGACCGCCCCTACCTGGGCCTGTCGAACGAGACCTGCAACGCGCTGGCCGCCGAGTGGCGAAAGGCCCTGTCCTTGGAAGATCGCATGGCTCTCGCCGATGCGCTTTGGCAGACCAACATCTTCGAGGCCCGGATCACGGCGGCGAAACTTCTGGTGCAGGCCCGGATCAGGCCCTCGGACGAGGAGGCCTGGCAGCTGATCCAAAGCTGGCTGCCGGATTTCGACAGCTGGGCCATTGCCGATGCCGTCGCCATGGCCGGCCAGCGCCGCCTTGTGGCCGATCCAACCCGGCTCGACACGGTCGAAGGCTGGACCCTGTCGGATCATATCTGGACCAAGCGCGCCGCCCTCGTCTTCACGCTACCCTGGACGAAACAGCGCCACCCGAAGGTAGAGGAATTGGCCGCGCGCGAGCGTATCCTGGGATGGGCCGCAACCTACATCGAAGACCCGGAATGGTTCATCCAGAAGGCCGTCGCCTGGTGGGTGCGCGATCTCTCCCGGAAAGACCCAGACCGCACCCGCGCCTTCCTCGTCGAGCACGGGGAAAAGATGAAACCCTTCGCCCGCAAGGAAGCCACCAAATACATTCCCTGACATCACCGCAAGCTGCAAACGCGAGTCGGGTCCGGGTCAAGGCGCGCGAATGCGCCCGCCGAAGGCGGCTTGGCCTTGACGCGGGCGCGACTCGCACACAGCCTTGTGATGGTTCTGTTGACGGAAAAATCCCGGCAACAGGACCTCTCAGCAGACTGGCATCACCCTCACAATCAAAACCACCCTCACCCAAGGCAAACCGGACCCAACCGATATCCCGTGGCAACGCGGCTCGACGACGGCCCCGAAGCGGCCCGAGGAGGGCCGCCCCCGCCGCGACGGCGCAAGCCGGCGCAACTCAGACCTCCGGCACATCCCCTTCCAGCACGGTGCGGAACCAACCCATGTCGATATTGCCGCCTGACAGGATCACCCCCACCTTCTTGCCCTTCATCCTCGCGCGCTCCTGCATCAGCGCCGCCAGCGGCGCGGCCCCGGCCCCGTCGGCCAGGTTGTGGGTCGCGGTGTAGTAAAGCCGTATGGCGTCAGCGATGTCCTCCTCGCTCACGCTCACGATCCGCGCCGCGCCCGCGCTGTAGATATCGAACGCCTCCTTCACCGGCACCCGCACCGCCATCCCGTCCGCGAAGGTGCGCGCCGAGTTCGTCTCGACCAATGCCCCCGCCTCGTAGGACAGCTTCGCCGTCTGCGCATGGTCCGACACGACACCCACCACCTCTGTCCTCAGCCCAAACGCATCGCGCGCCAGGATCGTGCCGCAGATGCCGGACCCGCAGCCGATGGGCACATAGACCGTGTCGAGATCCTTCAGCGCCGAGAAGAGCTCATAGCCATAGGTTGCCACCCCGCGCACCAGTTCGCGGTGAAAGGGCGGCACCACGGTCAGCCCCTGGGCCTCGGCCACCCGCATCGCCTCGACGCGCGCGGTGTCGAAATCCTCGCCGAATTCCACCAGAGCGCCGCCATAGCCCCGCATCGCCGCGTTCTTTTCCACCGAGTTGCCCCGGGGCACGTAAATCAGCGCGCGCAGACCTGCCGCCGTCGCCGCCCGGGCCTGGCTCTGGCCGTGATTGCCGCGCGTTGCGGTGCAGATGCCGGGACTCTCGGGATGGTCGCGCCTGAGCCAGTCCATGAAGGTGATGCCCCCGCGCACCTTGAAGGCGCCGGTGGGGGCGTGGTTTTCATGCTTGACCCAGACCTCGGCGCCCGTCGCGGCCGAGAGGCCCGGCCAGTGATATTGCGGCGTGGGCGACATCTGCCCATGCACCAGATCGGCCGCTGCTGCCAGTTCCTCGACCGTGAACCGCATCCCCTGCTCTCCTCGATAATCCATTGCGTCGCACCCTAGCGCCGCCTCCGGCCCTTGTCAGGCCCCCCGCGCGCCCGTATGAAGCGCCCGGAACTCAAAGGGGGACGGCTGGGAACCCATGCCCATTCTCGTGATGAAATTCGGCGGCACCTCGGTCGCCACGCTCGACCGCATCCGCCGCGCCGCCAAGCGCGTGGGCCGCGAGGTCGCCAATGGCTACGACGTGATCGTCATCGTGTCGGCCATGTCCGGCGAGACCAACAAGCTCGTGGGCTTCGTCGAGGAAACCTCGCATCTCTACGATGCGCGCGAATACGACGCGGTGGTCAGTTCGGGCGAGAACGTGACCGCGGGTCTCATGGCGCTGACACTGCAGGAGATGGATATCCCCGCCCGCAGCTGGCAGGGCTGGCAGGTGCCGCTGATCACCAGCTCGGCCCATGCCTCGGCGCGGATCGAGGAAATCCCAACCGCCAATATCAACGGCAAGTTCGGCGAAGGCATGAAAGTTGCCGTCGTCGCGGGCTTCCAGGGCATTTCGCCAGAGGGCCGGATCACCACGCTTGGCCGGGGCGGCTCGGACACGACCGCCGTGGCCTTCGCCGCCGCCTTCGGCGCGGAACGCTGCGACATCTACACCGACGTGGACGGGGTCTACACGACCGACCCGCGGATCTGCGAAAAGGCGCGCAAGCTCGACCGCATCGCTTTCGAGGAAATGCTGGAACTGGCCTCCCTCGGCGCCAAGGTCCTTCAGACCCGCTCGGTCGAACTGGCGATGAAATACAAGGTGCGCCTTCGGGTGCTGAGCTCTTTCGAAGAGCAGTCGGACGAGGCCGGAACCCTCGTCTGCGATGAGGAGGACGTCATGGAAGCCAACGCAGTTGCAGGTGTCGCCTATTCCAAGGACGAGGCCAAGGTCACCCTGGTATCGGTCGCCGACCGCCCGGGCGTGTCGGCGGCCATCTTCGGTCCGCTGGCCGATGCCGGCGTCAATGTCGACATGATCGTGCAGAACATCTCGGAAGAAGGCCGCACCGACATGACCTTCTCCTGCCCCACCAACCAGGTGGCGCGCGCCGAGGTGGCCATGAACGAGGCCAAGGAACGCGGGGAAATCAATTTCCACGACCTGATTTCGGATACCGGCGTCGCCAAGGTGTCGATCGTCGGCATCGGCATGCGCAGCCACGCCGGCGTCGCCGCCAAGATGTTCAAGGCCCTGTCGGAAGAGAACATCAACATCAAGGTGATCACCACCTCCGAGATCAAGGTCTCGGTCCTGATCGACCGCAAGTACATGGAACTGGCCGTTCAGGCGCTCCATGACGCGTTCGAACTGGAAAAGGTAGGCTGACCGGAACGGTTTCCGGCACGAAAACCGGCTGAAATCCGTGCCGGATTTCAAATCCCGCGCCCTGCCGGGCGCAGCCCCGATTTCCGGTGCGGAAATCGTCCGAAATCCGCGCCGGATTTCGCTCCCCGGTGGAAAATGAGGCATTCCCGCTGATCCGCGCGGGTTCGCGCTAACATCCCGCCTTGTCCATTGCGCCTGCCCCGCCGGGCACGCTATTGCTTGGGCAAGGGGAATGGCCCCGCTTGGGATCCAGGGAAAAAGGCTTCATGCCCGAACGGACAGAAACCGAAAGCCGCAAGCTCCTGCGCCGCTTGCAGGCCACCTTGGCCGAGGCTGGCGCGGGCCAGGAACGGCTCGACCGGATCACCCATATCATCGCGGACTCGCTCGGCTGTGAAGTCTGCTCGATCTACCTCTTCCGCGACGCCATCACGCTGGAGCTTTGCGCCACGGAGGGCCTCGCGCAGGGGGCCGTGCACGTAACCCGGCTGCGTGTGGGCGAAGGCCTGGTGGGCCGGGTCGCCAGCCGCATGCGGCCCGTCAACACCGATAACGCACCGGCCGAGCCCGGTTTCCGCTACATGCCGGAAACGGGCGAAGAAGCCTTTTCGTCCTTCCTTGGCGTTCCGATCCAGCGCCTTGGCGAGAAACTGGGCGTTCTCGTCATCCAGTCGCGCGAAGCCCGCGCCTTTTCCGACGACGAAGTCTACGCGCTGGAAGTGGTGGCCATGGTGCTGGCCGAGATGACCGAGCTTGGCGCCTTCGTCGGCGAAGGCGAGGCAATGTCGGCGCGGCACCAGAAATCGGTCGTGATCCATGGCGGCATCGGCCAGGAAGGGGCGGCCGAGGGCCGTGTCTGGCTGCACGAGCCGCGCGTCGTCATCACGAACCCCGTGGCAGAGGACCCGACCGAGGAACTGCGCCGCCTCAACGAGGCGGTGGACCAGCTGCGCGTGTCGGTCGACCAGATGCTGTCGAATGCCCCCAAGGGCGATTCCGAGCAGATCGAGGTGCTTCAGGCCTACCGGATGTTTGCCAATTCCCGCGGCTGGATGCGGCGCATGGAAGAGGACATCGCCCGGGGCCTGTCCGCTGAGGCAGCCGTGGAAAAGGAGCAGTCGGCGGCCCGCGCCCGGATGCAGACCGTGCCTGACGCCTACCTGCGCGAGCGCCTGCACGACCTCGATGATCTGTCGAACCGGCTGTTGCGGCTGCTGACGGGCCAGGGCAAGGACACCGGCGCACAGATGCCCGACAACCCGATCCTTGTGGCCCGCAATATCGGGCCGGCGGAGCTCTTGGATTACGGGCGCTCACTGCGTGGCGTCGTGCTGGAGGAAGGCTCTGTCGCAAGCCACGCCGCCATCGTCGCGCGGGCGCTTGCGATCCCGCTCATCGTTCATGCCGAGCGCATCACCCAGGAGGCGCTGAACGGCGACCCGATCCTGGTCGACGGCGACGCGGGCGTCATTCACCTGCGGCCCGAGGAAACCGTGGCCTCCGCCTTCCGCGACAAGATCGCGATGCGCACCGCCGCGCAGGAGCGCTACGCCTCGATCCGCGACAAACCCGCCGAAACGCTCGATGGGGCGCATATCTCGCTGACCATGAATGCCGGGCTGATGGCAGACCTGCCCTCGCTGCCCTCTTCGGGGGCCGAGGGCGTGGGGCTCTTTCGCACGGAACTGCAATTCCTGACGCGTAATACCGTGCCCAAGCGGGGCGAGCTGGCCGCGCTATATGCCCGGGTGATGGATGCCGCCGCCGGCAAGCGCGTGGCCTTCCGCACGCTCGACATCGGCTCGGACAAGGTGCTGCCCTACATGAAGCCGCAGGACGAGCCCAACCCCGCGCTCGGCTGGCGCGCGATCCGCGTGGGGCTCGACAAGTCGGGCGTCATGCGGATGCAGTTGCAGGCGCTTATCCGGGCAGCCATGGGCCGTCCGCTGACGGTGATGTTCCCCTTCATCGCCCAGTTCGAGGAATTCACCGCCGCGCGCGACCACCTGATGCGCGAACTCGACCGTGAGGCGGCGCTCGGACACACCCTGCCCGAAAGCGTCGAGATCGGCGCCATGCTGGAAACACCCTCGCTGGCTTTCGCGCCCCGGCAGTTCTTCGAACTGGCCGATTTCATTTCGATCGGCGGAAATGACCTCAAGCAGTTCTTCTTTGCCGCCGACCGCGAGAACGAGCGCGTGCGGCGGCGCTACGATACGCTGAACGTGAGCTTCCTGACCTTCCTGGGACAGATCGTGGAACGCTGCGTGGAGACCGATACGCCGGTCAGCTTCTGCGGCGAGGACGCGGGCAGACCCGTCGAGGCGGTGTGTTTCGCGGCCATGGGGCTGAGATCCCTGTCGATGCGGCCCGCCTCGATCGGCCCGGTGAAATCGCTGCTCAGACGCGTGGACCTGCGCGAGGCCCGCGCGGTGATCAACGAAGCCCAGGCCCAGGGCGCGCAATCGGTGCGCCCGGCGGTGATGGAGTGGCTGAAGCGCGCAGGCTGAGGGTCAGAGGATCGCGACCCGGCGGGTCGCGATCCTCAGAGCGTCTCCAGCCGGAATTTCTGAAAACCCGCGCCGGCATCGTCGACCTCGCCCACCGGCACCGCGCCCAGACGGCGCAACGCCCCGAGGTGACGCCGCGAAGGCGGCAGCAGGAAGGTCACGTAGGGAATGCGCGCGTCGTTCCGGGCGAACTCCAGCGCCTTTGCTGCGATCGCCAGCCCGAGGCCGAAGGCCTTGGGCGCCAGCACCAGCCCGAAGTCCCACTCCTCCCCTTCCTTCTGGAACCCGCCCCAGCCGACATAGTCCCCATCCACCGAGAAAGCCCAGTGCCCCAGCCCGTCGCGACCCCAGCAGGCCTCTTTCGCGGCGATGAATGCGGTCACGGTCTCGGCGGTCCATTCGAAGGTCAGAAGCGGCATGTGCTCGGCCACGCGCGGGTCACGCATATGGGCGAGGATCGCCTCGGGCGGGACCTCGGTCAGGCGCAGGAAGCGGATGTCTTGGGCGGGCACAGGCATGGGGCGGCTCGGATTGCTTCGCAGGCCCGGCCCTTAATCCCGCCGCCTGACCCGGTGCAAGCCATCCGTCGATCACAAACGCGTGCCCGGCCAATGGCACGACACCGACCCGGACATCCACGCGGCACCCACCGCGGTCAAAGGCCCGCGCCGCCTTCTTCTTTGCCCAAATACCCACTGCCCACAGCAGCCGGACAACGCAACCGCAGATCCCGGCCACCGCGCGATCCACGGTCCCGTGGCAACGCGCGCCGAGGAGTGCTCCCGCGCAAGCGGGGGTCGACGAGGGGCGCCCCCGGGTCGACGCCGACAGGCGGCGAAACGGCTTTTCGTCTGCTCGCAGGGCCCGCACGCCACCGCCGCCTGTTAGTCCACCCAGCCTGTGACCGGCCCTTCAACCCCGCGCCAGTCGCCGATGCCCAGCACCCGGTCAGGGTTGGTCGGCGGCGGCATGACCACCCCGTCGAGCCGGGCAAAGCCGAAACGCCCGTAATAGGGCGCATCGCCCACCAGCAGAACGCGCGGCCAGCCCAGGTCCCAGGCCCTGGCCAGGCTTTCCTGCATCAGGAGCCCGCCCAGTCCTTCGCCCTGTCGTGTCGGGTGAACGGCAATCGGCCCCAGCAAAAGCGCCCTGTCGCGGCCGACGCGCACCGGCCAGTAGCGAATGGCACCCGCCAGGATATTATCGGGGTCGCGCGCCTGCATGCAAAGCTCGGCCACGGGCGGGACGCCATCGCGCAGGCGATAGGAAGACAGCGCCTCGCGGCCCGGGGCAAAGCACAGGTCATAAAGCGCCTCGACCTCCCAGTAATCCTCCGGTTTCTCCTGCCCGACCCTGTACACCCGCCTGTCCCGACCGATTTTCCTCTGGAACCGGCCCTAGCACGGCGCTACCTCCTTGCCAAACGGATCGGAAAGGGACGCGCGATGTTTTATGAACCCAAGGATGGCCACGGCCTGCCTCACAACCCGTTCAACGCGCTGATCACGCCGCGCCCCATTGGCTGGATTTCCACCCGCGCTTCCGACGGGTCCGACAACCTTGCCCCCTATTCCTTCTTCAACGGGGTCGCCTACACGCCGCCGCAGGTCATGTTTTCCTGCACTTCGGGCAAGCATGACCGCGAGGGGGGCGTGAAGGACAGCGTCGCCAATATCATCGAGACCGGGGTCTTTTGCGTGAACGTCGTGGAATATGCCATGGCCGAGGTCATGAACCAGACCTCCGGTCCCTGGGACAGGGAGGTGGACGAGTTCACGGATGCCGGAATCGAGAAGGCCGCCTGCACCCTGATCGACTGTCCTCGCGTGGCCACGGCCCCGGCCAATCTCGAATGCCGCCTGACCCAGATCGTGAAGATCGAGGGCGAGGCCAATACCGTCGTCTTCGGCGAAGTGATCGGCGTCCACATGCGCGACGACTGCCTGGTGGATGGCATCTTCGATGCCCGCACCTTCCAGCCGGTCGGTCGCATGGGCTACCGCGACTTCACACGCGTGACCGAGCTGTTCACCCTGCGCCGCCCGGGCGAGTAACGCGGGACAGCAGTCCGATCAGCCGCGCAAGGTCACCCTTGGCACGGGCGGGCCGGTCGAGCACCAGCGCGCGCCCCGTCGGGTGTCGCCTGGACGATAGCGGCACGAGGGTGCCTGCGCTCAGCTGTGCTTCCAGCAGGAAGCCGTGCCCCATCAGAACACCCGCGCCCGCCTCGGCCTCGGCGACCGCGAGACTGTAGAGCGAGAAACGCGGCGCATCGGACAGGTCCGGCAGCGTGACGCCCGCGGCATTGGACCAGTCCGGCCAATCGGCGGACCAGCTTTCATCTATCAGCAGGGTTTCGGCCCCGATCCCTCCGGCCGCGCGCACCCGGGCCTCGACCACCGGCGCGGCCACGGGAAAGATCTCGTCCTCGGCCAGCACCAGCCCGCCGGGGCATTCTGCCGGATCGCGCGGGAACAGGCTCAGATCGAAGAGATCGCGGCGCAGGTTGGGGGCGGTTTCCAGCGCGGTGATCGAAAGCTTCACCCCCGGCATCGCCGCACGGATGGCGGCAAGGCGGGGATAGAGCCACAGCTGCGCGACGCTTGGCAGCGCGGCGATGGTGAGGGTCGCGCGCGGCTTCATCTCGCGGATCATCCGCGTCGCCTCGCCGAGTCCGTCGAAGGCCGCCCCCAGAACCGGGGCCACGCGGGCACCGGCTTCGGTCAGGTCCACACCTTGCGCGCGGCGGCGAAAAAGCGGCACGCCAGACCAGGCTTCGACCGCCTTCACATGTTGGGAAATCGCGCCGGGCGTGACCGAAAGCTCCTCGGCCGCGGCCGCGAAGGAGCCGAGCCGCGCGGCGGCTTCGACCGCGCGCAGGGCATTGAGCGCGGGCCCCTTCGGACGTGGTGGTGCGACGGCCATTCCAGCTACCCCTAGATTTTCTAAACTCAATGATAGGAAATCTGGTTTGCCCTGTCACCCCTGCCCGGCCATGATCGGCGCAAGACACAGGAGAGACCCGATGACCCTGGCCCGCCGCCCCTGGGTGCCCGAAGCCTGCGAGGACCTTGTCCAGCGCATCGCCGCCCATACCGCCACCGAGGACAGCAGCGCGATCCATGAGCGGATCGAGGCGCTGGCAGAGGCCAACCGCCATATCCACGAACGCGACTGCTTCAACCTCAACCCCGCGACCAACGTGATGAACCCGCGGGCAGAGGCTCTGCTGGCCAGTGGCATGGGTAGCCGCCCGTCGCTTGGCTATCCGGGCGACAAATACGAGATGGGGCTGGAGGCAATCGAGGAAATCGAGGTGATCGCGGCGGAACTGGCCGCCGAGGTCTTCAATGCGAAATACGCCGAGATTAGGGTGCCCTCGGGCGCGCTTGCCAATCTCTACGCCTTCATGGCGACCTGCAAGCCGGGCGACACGATCATCGCCCCGCCTGCCGCCGTGGGCGGCCACGTGACCCATCACGAGGCCGGCTGCGCGGGGCTCTATGGCTTGCGCATCCTGCCCGCGCCGGTCCATGCCGATGGCTACACGGTTGATGTGGACGGGCTGCGAAAGCTGGCGCTGGCGGAAAACCCCGCGCTCATCACGCTTGGCGCGAGCCTCAATCTCTTCGAACATCCGGTGGCCGAGGTCCGCAAGGTGGCCGACGAAGTTGGGGCAAAGCTCCTTTTCGACGCGGCGCATCAATGCGGGATCATCGCGGGCAAGGCCTGGAAGGACCCGCTGGCCGAAGGCGCGCACCTGATGACCATGTCGACCTACAAGAGCCTCGGCGGCCCGGCGGGCGGGCTGATCGTGACGAACGAGGCAGACCTGGCCGAACGGCTCGACCATATCGCCTTTCCCGGCATGACCGCGAATTTCGACGTGGCGAAATCGGCGGCGCTGGCGGTGACCATGCTCGACTGGCGCGATCATGGCCGCGCCTACGCAGCCGAGATGATCCGCATGGCCAAGGCCTTGGCCGAGGCGCTGGCAGATGAGGGCCTTCCGGTCTTCAAGGGGGCTGGCGGCTATACCATGTCGCACCAGTTCGCCATCGAGGCCAAGGGCTTCGGCGGCGGTCAGGCGGCCTCCAAGACATTGCGCCAGGCGGGGTTCCTGGCCTGCGGGATCGGTCTGCCCATCGACCCGGTGGAGGGCGATCTGAACGGCTTGCGCATCGGCACGCCGGAGCTGGTTCGGTGGGGTATGACGGCAGAGGACGCGCCGCGCCTGGCAAGCCTCCTCGCGCAAGGGCTGCGCGCCAATGACCCCGCCACGCTGGCGGGCGAGGTCGCGGACTGGCGGCAAAGCTTCGACCGGCTCCATTTCGTGAATTGAGCCCCCCGGCGCTGGCCGTTAGGCTACCGTGCGAAACGGCCAGCATGGGGACGGATATGGACACGGTGATCGGGGTAATCGGCGGCTCGGGCGTCTACGAGATCGAGGGGCTTGAGGGCGCGGAATGGGTGACGGCGGACAGCAGTTTCGGCACGCCCTCCGACCAGGTGCTGGTCGGCCACCTCGATGGCGTCAAGATGGTCTTCCTGCCCCGTCACGGGCGCGGCCATGTCCACACCCCGACAACGGTGCCCTACCGCGCCAATATCGACGCGCTGAAGCGGCTTGGCGTGACCGATGTCATCAGCGTGTCCGCCTGCGGATCGTTCCGCGAAGAAATGGCACCGGGCGATTTCGTGGTGGTCGACCAGTTCATCGACCGCACCTTCGCGCGCGAAAAGAGCTTCTTCGGCCCGGGTCTGGTCGGGCACGTCAGCGTCGCCCATCCCACCTGCCCGCGCCTGTCTGCGGCCTGCGTGGCGGCTGCGCGGGATTCGGGCATCACCGTGCATGACGGGGGCACTTACCTGGCAATGGAAGGCCCGCAGTTTTCCAGCCTCGCTGAATCGCGGATGTATCGCGAAAGCTGGGGCTGCGACGTGATCGGCATGACCAACATGCCCGAGGCGAAACTGGCCCGCGAGGCGGAGCTTTGCTACGCCTCCGTCGCCATGATCACCGACTATGACAGCTGGCACCCCGATCATGGCGAGGTCGATATTGCCCAGATCATCGCCACGCTGACGGGCAATGCCGGCAAGGCCAAGGCCTTGGTGAGCCGCCTGCCCACTCTTCTTGGCAAGGATCGCCCCCCCTGCCCGCATGGCTGCGACAGGGCGCTGGAATACGCGATCCTGACCGCGCCGGACAAGCGCGACCCGGCGATGGTGAAAAAGCTATCGGCCGTTGCGGGGCGCGTGCTGTGAGCGTCGATCTGTGGCTCGCCTTCGTCGCTGCCTCCACCGCGCTTCTGATCATTCCCGGCCCCACGGTGCTGCTGGTGCTGTCCTACGCGCTAAGCCAGGGGCGCAAGGTGGCCGTGGCCTCTGCCGCGGGCGTCGCGCTTGGCGATTTCATCGCCATGACCGCGTCGCTCCTGGGGCTGGGGGCGCTTGTGCTGGCCTCGGCGACGCTCTTTACGGCGCTGAAATGGGTGGGGGCGGTCTATCTCGTCTGGCTGGGGATCAAGCTGATCCGCTCGGCCGGGGGGGCGACCCTGACGGAGCTGCCGGAAACGCACCGGATCACGCCCGCGCGGATCTTTGGCCATAACGCGGCGGTGACCGCGCTCAATCCGAAATCCATCGCCTTCTTCATCGCCTTCGTGCCGCAGTTCCTGCGCCCCGAGGCCCCGCTTGGCCCGCAATTCGCGATCCTGGTGGCGACTTTCGTGAGCCTCGCCGCGATGAACGCGCTGGCCTACGCGCTGCTGGCCGACCGCCTGCGCGCGCGGATCGCGCGGCCCGGCGTCATCGCCTGGCTGACACGGGCGGGCGGTGCGACGCTGGTGACCATGGGTCTCTTGACCGCCAGCCTGCGCCGCGCAGTCTGAGACCCGAGTCCTCGCTGCAACAGGCGGCGCGCCTGCGTTGCCCCTGCGCTTGCCGCATGGCGCCGCTTGGGGCACATCTTTGACCATGATCACGATCCTGCGGCCTGCGCTTCTCTCCTGTCTCCTGATCCTGCCCACCCTGTCCTGGGCGCAGGAATTCGTGACCGTGCCGCGCCGCCTGTCGGACGAGGCCTTCTACCGGCTGGTGGCCTGCGCCGCGCCGCCGGGGGGAGAGTGCCGCAAGCCGCTGATCCGCTGGTCGGACCAGAGGGCCGTGTCGCTGACCGTGGGTGTGGTGCAGATCGACGACCACTTCCCCAATTACAAGCTCGACCTCGTGGAGGCTGCCATCGACCGCGCCATTGCCGAGATCAACGCCTCGGGGGCCTACCTGGTGCTGGAGCGCAGCTACGAACCCGACCCCGATATCGCGATTTACCTGCTGGACACGCCGCAGGGGGGCATTATCGAGGGCACCGGGAACCGTGAGCTGGATGGCTCGGAACTCGCCGTGGGGCGGGTGGCGATCCGCTCGCTCGGGGCCGATATCCAGGAAGCGGCGATCGCGCTGTCGCGCGACATCAACCGGCGCGAGATTTCATCGGTGGTGCTGGAAGAACTGGTGCAGGCGCTTGGGCTGGCGACAGACATCCAGTCGCCGGCCTATCCCGACTCGATCTTCAACGAGAACTCGAACGCGGTCGTGTGGCTGCGTGGACAGGACGCCGAGGCGCTGCGGCGACATTATCCACGCCTGTGACGCAGTTTTGGGCTGCACCGGCCCGCGTCAGGCGCTATGCATGGCCCCCGGATACACCTGCCACGGAAAGGCCCGAGCGATGCTGCAGAAAAAGGCGGTCGCGGACTATATCCGCACGATCCCCGACTTCCCCCATGAAGGCATCATGTTTCGCGATGTGACGACGCTGTTCCTGGATGCGCGCGGCTTCCGGCTGGCCATCGACCAGCTGCTGGCCCCCTTCGTCGGCCAGCGCATCGACAAGGTGGCGGGGCTGGAGGCAAGGGGCTTCATCCTGGGCGGCGCGGTGGCGCACCAGTTGTCGGTCGGCTTCGTGCCGATCCGCAAGAAGGGCAAGCTGCCGGGCAAGACGATCCAGCAGGACTACACGCTGGAATATGCCTCGGCCACGGTCGAGATCCATGACGACTGTCTGCAACCGGGCGAAAAGGTGCTGCTGGTCGATGACCTTCTGGCCACCGGCGGCACCGCCGAGGCGGGGATCCGCCTGATCGAACGGCTTGGCGCGCAGGTCGTGGGCACCGCTTTCGTGGTGGACCTGCCCGACCTGGGCGGGCGCAAGCGGCTGGAGGCCATGGGCCAGGCCGTGCATTGCCTGTGTGAATTCGAAGGCGACTAGGCGGAAGTCACAAGCCTGATCGGCGGCGGATGTCGTGCCAGACCTGCATGGTCGAGCCGCGTCCGCAGTCGATCACCTCGCCCTCCAGCACCACCGCGAAGAGGGCTTTCGGCGTCACCAGACTCTCGCGTGTGATGTCGGCGCTGTGCAACGGCTCCAGCCGCGCCTCCAGCCCGGCCTCGCGCGCCATGTCCACGAGGTCATAGCCCCGGCGCAACTGCTGGTCGCAATGGCCCACGGTCTGCACCACCAGCCCGCTGCCTAGCCGTTCGGCCCGCGCGTGCCAGTCCTGCGGCAGGCCCGGCAGCGCCAGCGGCCCCTGCACGACCTTGGCCCACAGGGCGATGCCCCCGGCGGTTTCATCGATCACCCGGTACCCCTGGGCGAAGAGGCCGCGCCGCGTTTCGGGATCGGCCGGTGCCGAGAGCGGCAACAGAACGGCGGCAAAGTCGTAATATCGCGCCCAGGTTTCGGCCGATTGCAGAAGCGAGCCTGCGCCCTCGGACCAGTCGACCCGGGATTTCACGCAGAGGCTTTGCACCACGATGCAGCCTGCCCCGCCAATGAGCGGTTTCCACGACACGCGCCCCGGGGCGAATTCGACGAAGCCCTTGAGCGGCGGGCGCAGCATCCGCACCTGGAAGCCTTCCTCGAAGCGATCGAGAAGCCAGTCCCGCCGGGTTGGGCCATCCTGCCGGCCAATCCCCATCTCGAGGCTCAGGAACCCTGTCCTGTCCAGGTTCGGAGGGGAAACCGTGATCACGTTTACAGGCACCCGAGCCATAGGATCGCATCCTTCATCCGCCGCGCCACCTTGCCCCCAAGATAGCCTTGGCGCGCGAAAGCCTCCTTGATCTGCCGCAAATAGAAATCGCGGCTGTGTTTACGCTCTCTTAACGAGAGCCGGGCTAAGCATGAGTCGTTCGTCACTCGCGAACATGTTGCTTGCAAGACCAAGACCCCACAGGCGCCCCGTCACCCCCGGCGGGGCGCCGACCCGTTTTCAGGGGATGTGGCGCAGCACTGCCCCGGGGTTCATGATGCCGTGGGGATCCAGGGCCGCCTTGATCGCGCGCATCGCCGCCAGCGCGGCGGGATCGCCATAGCGTTCCAGGTCACCCACCTTGAGCCGCCCGACCCCGTGCTCGGCAGAGACGGACCCGCCCATTTCGTGCACGAGGTCATGGATCGCCTGCTTGACCTCGCCGCGCGCAAAGGCCCAGGCCTCGCGCCCCTCGCCCTTGGGCGGGAAGACGTTGTAATGCAGGTTGCCATCGCCCAGATGGCCAAAGGCATTGATCCGCACCGCGCCCAGATGGGCCACGCGGGCGGGCGCTTCGGCGAGGAAAGCCGGGATCGCGCCGATTGGCACGGAAATGTCGTGGCTGGAAATCGCCCCGATCCGCTTGTTGGCCTCGGGGATTGTCTCACGCAATGTCCAGAAGTCCTGCCGCTGCCCTTCGGACTGGGAAATCAGCCCGTCCAGCACCAGCCCCTCTTCGGCAGCTGCCTCGAAAAGCGCCATCAGCGCATCGCTCGCGCTTTGCCCCTGGGGCAGACCCAGATCGACGAGGCACATCCAATCGGGCTTGTCGGCGAAGGGCTGGCGCAGCTCGGGCCCCACCTCTTCGAGAAAGTCCAGCCCCGCCCTGGCGATCAGTTCAAAAGCCGACAGCCCGTCGCCCACCATCCGCCGCGCCAGTGCCAGCAGCTTCAGCGCGCTGTCGGGGCTGTCCACCACCATCAGCGCGGTCGCCTGATCGGATGGGCGCGGCACCAGCCGGAGACAGGCCGCCGTGATCAGCCCGAGCGTGCCCTCGGCCCCAACCAGGAGGTTGCGCAGGTCATAGCCGAGGTTGTCTTTGCGCAGGCCACGCAGCCCGTGCATGACCTCGCCCGTGGGCAGAACCGCCTCGATCCCCAGAACCAGGTCGCGCGTATTGCCGTAGCGGATCACGTTCACGCCCCCGGCATTCGTGGACAGCAGCCCGCCGACGCGCGCCGATCCTTCGGAAGCCAGCGAGAGCGGGAACAAGAGCCCCATCTGCTCGGCCTGGTCCTGCACATCGGCCAGGATCGCGCCCGCCTCGACGGTCAGCGTGCCTGCCAGCGGGTCGGCGGCCCGCGTGGCGGTCATGCGCTCGAAACTGATCACCAGCGGCGCGGGCCCATCGGCCGCGATCTGCCCGCCGACAAGCCCGGTGCCGCCGCCATAGGGCACCACCGGCACGCGCGCGCTTGCGGCATGGCGCACAAGGGTGGCCACGTCGTCGGTTGTGCGGGGCCGGGCGAGGCAGCCCGCCTGCCCCTCGAACAGCCCGCGCGGTTCGGCCAGGTAGCGCGCCTCGACGAGGCCAAGCACGCCCTCGGGCAGATCGGCGGCAAGGGCGGCCTGAAAAACGCTGTCGGCGGGGAAAAGCTGGGTCATGCGTGGGCCATCTTCTGAAGGGCGCGGCAACTGGCGAGGTTCCGCGCGGTCACGATCTCGGCGCGAAGCACCCGGTCCAGCCGTTCGGCCAGTTTCGAGCGCCCGAAGCCATGGGGTGTGTAGAGATAAAGGACCCCGTCCCCGAGCTGGAAACGCTCGCCTGCGGTGGCCGCCGCCCCGGCAGCCTCTGCATCGAAGGACGCGGGGTCCGAGAAGAAGACGAGGTGAAGGGTCTTGGGCTCATCCTCGGCCTCGGTAAACGGGTTTGCATCCAGGGCAGCATCCAGCGCCGATGCCGCAAGCACATGGCAGGGCGGCGCGAAGCCGGTCTCTTTTTCGATCGCGGCTGGCAGGGTATCGGCCAATTCGTCCGCCGGGGCCGCGCTGTCGAAGACGGCATTCCCGCTCTGGATATAGGTGGCGACGTTTTGAAGCCCCATATCGGACAGAAGGGCGCGCCACTGGGCCATCGGCAGGCGGTTGCGCCCGCCCACATTCACCCCCCTGAGAAGCGCGATATAGCGCGTCATCGGCCTGCCCTCCGGCTGTCAGCCCGCGTCGGATCGCCCGCGCCGGTCATGGCGCAGCATGGCGTAGAGCACGTGGTTGCGCCAGCGCCCGTTGATCTGAAGGTAGCTTTGCGCCACGCCTTCATACTTGAACCCGGCCTTTTCCAGCACCCCGCGCGAGGGCGCGTTTTCCGGCAGGCAGGCGGCTTCTAGGCGGCTGAGATCAAGCTCGCGGAAGGCGTAATGCGCAATGGCGGCAATCGCCTCCAGCATGTAGCCCTGGCGCTGATGCGGCTGGCCGATCCAGTAACCGAGCGTGCCCGCCTGCGCGGGGCCGCGGCGGATATTGTCGAGCGTGATCGCGCCCACCAGCGCCTCGTCGGCGCGCCGCACCAGGAAAAGCGGAATGGCTGAGCCATTGCCGACCGACCGCTGTGCCCAGTAGACGCGGTTGGTGAAGCTCTTGCGGGTCAGGTGATCGGCAGCCCAGGTGGGCTCCCATGGTTGCAGGAACTCGGCCGACTGGTCGCGCAGGCTGGCCCAGGCCCGGTAATCGGAATGCGCTGGCAGGCGCAGGCTCAGCCGCTCTGTCTCGATCCGAACCTTGTTCCTGCGTGCGATCATCAGGCGGCCAGACGCTCCACCAGGTCGGCCACGCGCGGGCCGTGATCGACCGGCC
The DNA here is from genome assembly GCF_964229645.1 of Nioella sp. GTDB lineage: Bacteria > Pseudomonadota > Alphaproteobacteria > Rhodobacterales > Rhodobacteraceae > Nioella. The sequence continues at coordinate 26,705 of NZ_CAXREX010000155.1, forward strand.
CATAAAGCGCCAGCGCCGCGCGCCCGGCACCCACCAGCTTGGCGGCATGGTCGCGCACGGCGGCCCGGTTCACCGCGTCGATGCGGGCCACGGTTTCCTCCAGCGGCGGCACCCGGTTCCAGATCGCCACCAGGCGCGCCAGCCGTTCGGCCCGGGCCGAGGGGCTTTCCAGCCCCATCAGCATGCCGGCCTTCATCTGCGCGCGGGCCCGCTCGATCTCGGCATCGGTCAGCCCGTCGACCGAGCGGCGAACCTCCTCGATCGTGAGGTCAGACAGAGCATTCAGGTCCTCGGCCCCGGTGCCCGCATAGATCGTCATGAGCCCGGTGTCGTCATAGCTGCCGACCTGGCTGTAGATCGTGTAGCACAGGCCGCGTTTCTCGCGGATTTCCTGGAACAGCCGCGAGGACATGCCGCCACCAAGCGCGGTGGCGTAGATCTGGGCGGTGTAGATGTCGTCCGAGCGGTAGCCGGGGGCCTCCAGCGCCAGGGTAAAATGCGCCTGCTCCAGTTGCTTGACCTCGCGCCGCTCGCCGCCGTGAAAGACGCCCGGCAGGGCCGAGCTGACGGGCTTGGCGGGCAGGTGGCCGAAGGCCGCCTCGGCCAGTCGCACGATCTGGTCGTGGTCGACGGCCCCGGCAGCCGACAGGATCAGCTGCCCCGCGCCGTAATGTTCGGCCACGAAGCCTCGCAGATCCTCCTTGCCGAAGCCGCGCACCCGCTCTGCCGGGCCCAGGATGGTGCGCCCGAGCGGTTGCTCGGGATAGGCCACTTCCTGCAACCAGTCGAAGATGATGTCATCGGGCGTATCGAGCGCCTGGCCGATTTCCTGAAGGATAACACCGCGCTCCACCTCGATTTCGCGAGGGTCGAAGACCGGGTTCAACAGAATGTCGGAAATCAGATCGACCGCAAGCGGCACGTCGTCCTTGAGCACGCGGGCATAATAGGCCGTCACCTCGCGGCTGGTATAGGCGTTGATATAGCCCCCCACATCCTCGATTTCCTCGGCGATGGCCAGCGCCGAACGGCGCTTGGTGCCCTTGAAGGCCATGTGTTCGAGGAAATGGGCGATGCCGTTCTGCTCGGGCCGCTCGTGACGGCCACCGGCATTGACCCAGACGCCCACGGCGGCGGATTGCAGCCCCGGCATATGCTCGGTCACGATGCGCATGCCGTTGGCGAGGGTATGGATCAGAACGCTCACGCGGCACGCTCCGCGCGCACGAGCGCTTCGAGCTGGGCAAGGTCGTTCTCGACTCGCGTGACCCGTTCGGGCCGGTCGAACAGATCGGCCATGCGCGTGGGCAGGCCGGGGCGGATGCCGCTGGCCCGTTCCACCGCATCGGGGAATTTCGCCGGGTGCGCCGTGGCCAGCGTGATCATCGGCGTGGTGCCCAGGTGATCCTGCGCGACGTGGACGCCCACGGCACTGTGCGGGCACAGAAGTTCGACCATCTCGGCATTGGCGCGGGTGATCATGGCCAGCGTTTCCTCCTCCGAACAGCGGCCAGAGGCGAAGAGCCCGCGCAGCCGTTCCAGCGCGCCTTGGGAAATCTTGAAGCCGCCCTGCCCCTTCAACTCGTCCATCAGCTGCGCCACGGCCCCGCCATCGCGATCGTAGACGTCGAAGAGCGCACGTTCGAAATTGGAGGAGACCTGGATATCCATCGAGGGGCTGATCGAGGGGGTGACGCCATGGGTTTCATAGGTGCCGCCCGACATCGCCCGGTGCAGGATGTCGTTCTGGTTGGTGGCGATGACGAGCCGTTCAATCGGCAGACCCATGCGCTTGGCGATGTAGCCTGCGAAAATGTCGCCGAAATTGCCTGTGGGCACGGTGAAGCTGACCGCCCGATGCGGCGCGCCGAGGGACACGGCGGCGGTGAACGAGTAGACGACCTGCGCCAGCACCCGCGCCCAGTTGATCGCGTTCACACCCGCCAGATGCCCCTCGGCGCGGACGGCATGGTCGTGGAACATGTCCGTCAGCCGCGCCTGGCAATCGTCGAAATCGCCGGTCAGCGCGAGGGCATGGGCATTTGCTTCGCTCACCGTCGTCATCTGGCGGCGCTGCACGTCGCTGACCCGGCCATGGGGGAAGAGGATGAAGACATCGACATTGTCGAGCCCCCGGAAGGCTTCCATCGCCGCCGAGCCGGTGTCGCCCGAGGTCGCGCCCACGATGGTCACGCGCTTGCCTGACCGCGACAGCGAGGCCTGGAAGAGCTGGCCAATCAGCTGCATGGCGAAGTCCTTGAAGGCGAGCGTGGGCCCGTGGAACAGCTCCAGCAGGACATGGTTGGGGGCCAGTTGCACCAGGGGCGCGCGGGCGGCATGGCCGAAGCCCGCATAGGCGCGCGCGATGATGTCGGCAAATTCTTCGTCCGTGAAGGCATCGCCGATGAAGGGACGCATCACGCGGAACGCCACCTCCTCGTAGCTCAGCCCCGCCAGCGCCGCGATATCGCCCCGGGCCATCACCGGCACCTCGGCAGGCACGTAAAGCCCCCCGTCCCGGGCAAGCCCGGTCAGCATGGCTTCTTCAAAACTCAGATCGGGGGCCGCGCCCCGGGTCGAGACATAACGCATGGAATTGTCGGTGCCTTCAGTTTGTCCGCTTGCTGATACGCCAGAGAAGAAAGAGTGTCATCCCCAACCAGACCGCGGCGAGCAGAAACCACGTCACCGCGTAAGACAGGTGATCGTTCGGAATCGCGCTGGTGTCCACCGGGAAGGGCGTCACGCCAAGGTCCGTTTGCGGCGCCTCGCGCAAAACCACCAGCACCGGGTCCGTGTCCAGCGCCTCGGCCATTGCCGGGATGTCGCGGGCAAACCAGATGCCGGCTGCAAGGTCCGGCTCCGGCGTGAAGCCGTCGATCTCGTCCGGCCAGTAGAGATTGCCCACGAGATCGGCGGCAACATTGCCCGGCCGCGCGGTCCGCCGCTCGGTTTCGCGCACGAAGCCCATGTCGATCAGGATGCGCCTGCCCGCTTCGGTCTCGAAGGCGCGGATGATGCGAAAGACCGGCCCTGCATTGCGCAGCGAGGCCAGGATGGTGATTTCGCCGTCCAGGATCGTGCCCGACAGAGCCACCGGCTGAAACTGGTCGCGCTCCGCGTCGGGAACCTCGGGCAAGGCCTCGGGCGCGTCGGCGATCCGCGCCTCGATCCCGGCCAGCAGCGTCTCCTTCCACTCCAGCCGGGCCACCTGCCAGGCCCCGAGCCTGAGCAGGATCGCACAGCCCACCAGCCCGAAGAGGATCGGCCAGATCATCCGTTTCAGCATCGCACTCTCCCGACGGGAAAAGGCCGACCCGCCGGCCGGCCTTCACATTCAATTAAGGTTCACGCGCCTGCCTTCTTCTTCTTGGCGAGGTCTCTGTCCGTTCGCGGCTGAAACGCTCCACCGGAGCATTTCTTTCTCGCCGCTCACCCCTCGCCGAAGGCAAACCCGGCCGCCCCGCACAAGCGACGGCCGGCAAGTCAGGGCTTACTGGCCCCAGATGTAGACGGCGAAGAACAGGAACAGCCAGACGACGTCCACGAAGTGCCAGTACCAGGCCGCGGCCTCGAACCCGGCGTGACGCTCGGGCGTGAAGTCGCCCGCGATGGCGCGGAACAGGCAGACGGTCAGGAAGATCGTGCCGATGATCACGTGGAAGCCGTGGAAACCGGTCGCCATGAAGAAGGTGCCGAAGAAGCGGTCGCCGCCGAAGCTCCAGCCTTCATGCACCAGCAGTTCCCAGTATTCATAGGCCTGGAGGCCGGTAAAGGCGATGCCCAGGATGATCCCGATGGCCAGGCCCCAGATCAGGTCCTTGCGGTTGTTTTCATGCACCAGCGCGTGGTGTGCCCAGGTCACGGCACAGCCCGACAACAGCAGAACCAGCGTGTTCATCAGCGGCAGGTGGAACGCGTCGACGGCGTGGATCTCGGGCAGAACGTATTCCGAGCCCACATACTCGCTCATCGGGTAGATGGTGTGCTTGAAGAAGGCCCAGAACCAGGCCAGGAAGAACATCACTTCCGAGAGGATGAACAGGATGAAGCCGTAGCGCAGGCCGATCCGGACCACGGGGGTGTGGTCGATGCCGTTATTGCCCTCGCCGACCATGTCCTTCCACCAGCCGAACATGACGTAGAGCACGCCGATGAGGCCGATGGCAAAGAGCCAGGGTCCATTGCCCGAGATCCAGAGCACCACGCCCGAAAGCATCAGGAAGGCGCCCACGGCCCCGAGGAACGGGTAAATCGAGGGGGTGAGAATGTGATAGTCGTGGTTCTTAGCGTGTGCCATTTTGTGCGGTCCTTTGGTGGTCACTCACTGTCGCCGTCTAACGCAGCGTATTCATCTTCGGGCAAGTCCGTCTCGTAGAACGTGTAGGACAAGGTAATCGCGTGGATCCCGTTCGCGTCGGGGTCGTCGACGATCTCGGGATCGACGTAGAAGGTCACGGGCATTTCGACCCGTTCGCCAGGTTCCAGCACCTGCTCGGTAAAGCAGAAACAGGCGATCTTCGAGAAGTAGAGCCCGGCCGAATAGGGCGCGACGTTGTAGGTCGCGGTGCCCGCGATGGTGCGGTCGGTCGGGTTATAGGCGGTGTAGAAGGCCATGCCGGTTTCGCCGATGCGGATTTCCATCGGTTCGGACGGGGCCTCGAATTCCCATTCCATGTCGTCGCCGAGCGATGCATCGAAGCGCACGAGGATGGTCTGGTCGAGAACGACATCGCTGCCCTGCTCGGCCACCGAGGTGGTGCCGCCGTAGCCGGTCACGCGGCAGAAAAGATCGTAAAGCGGCACCGAGGCGAACCCGAGCGAACCCATCGCGGCCACGACGGCCAGCAGCTTCCACACGGTCCTGGCGTGGTTGGGGGTCTGCCCTGCGCTCATTCCGAGCCCTCCTCTTCGGTGATCGAGGGACGGGCGGAATGGTCGAAGGCTTCCATCGAGCCGCCATTGCGGATCTTGGACATGGTCAGGAAGAACACGATGGCCACGAAAGCCAGCAGCGTGAGGGCCACGCCGATATTGCGGCCCGCGCGGCGCTGATGGATCTCATGCGTTTCGGTGATCGGCATCTTACCAGCCCCCCAGGCCGAAGGCACGCAGGCCGGCTTCTGCCAGAAGCGCGCCGAAATGCAGGAAGAGATAAAGAAGCGAGAAGCGGAAGACCTTCTTCTCGGTGCGGTAATCGTCCTGGCGCGCGGCCTCTTCGCTGCGCTTCCAGATGTCGTAGCCGCCCTTGACGAACAGAAGGTTCAGCACCACCGCGGCAGCCATGTAGAGCGGCCCGCCGATCGAGGTCAGGCCGGTGGCGATGGCCACGGGGGCCAGCAGCAGCGTGTAGACGAAGACCAGCTTGCGGGTGTGCGGACGGCCGTGGGTCACGGTCATCATGGGCACCTTGGCCTCGTCGTAATCGGATTTCATGAACAGGGCCAGCGCCCAGAAATGGGGCGGCGTCCACATGAAGATCAGAGCGAACATCAGGACGGATTCGATGGACACGCCACCGGTGGCAACGGCCCAACCGATCATCGGGGGGAAGGCGCCGGCGGCGCCGCCGATAACGATGTTCTGCGGCGTCGAGCGCTTGAGCCAGACGGTATAGACCACCGCGTAGAAGAAGATGGTGAAGGCCAGGAAGGCAGCGGCAAACCAGTTTGCCGCAAGGCCCAGCATCACCACCGACAGCGCCGAGAGCCACAGGCCGAGGCTCAGCGCCTCGCCGGGACTGACGCGGCCCGAGGGAATGGGGCGCGACTGCGTGCGCTTCATCACCTGGTCGATATCGCGGTCATACCACATGTTCAGCGCCCCCGAGGCGCCGCCGCCAAGGGCAATGAACAGGATCGCGGTAAACGCATCCACCGGCGGCACGCCCACGGGCGCAACCATCAGGCCCACGAAGGCCGTGAACACGACCAGCGACATCACGCGGGGTTTCAGCAGGGCGAAATAGTCGCCGAACTGGGCCTCCTGCGGGGTCGTGTTGGTGTTCGCGGTGAAATCGCTCATCGGGTCTCGGTCTCGTCTTGCGGGATGCAAGAGGGCCGCAGGCAGGGACAGGTCCGCCCGCGGCCGCTCGGTCAGGTGTTACTGCTCGACGGCAGCCAGCTCGATCTCGCCGATCGTGCCGTCCATGAGGGACGCGAAGTCGGTGCCGCCGGAGGCGAGCCAGGCTTCGTATTCGGCGGGCGTCACGGCCATGACGGTGATTGGCATGAAGGCGTGGTTCAGACCGCAAAGTTCCGAACACTGGCCAAAGTAAATGCCTTCCCTGCCGGGCTCGACGCGGAACCAGGCTTCGGCCAGGCGGCCGGGAACGCCGTCCTGCTTCACGCCGAAGGCAGGGATCGTCCAGCTGTGGATCACGTCGGCCGCGGTGACTTGCAGAACGACGGTCTGACCGGTCGGCACCACGACGGCGGTGTCGGTGGCCAGCAGGTATTCGTCCTGGCTGTAGCCGTATTCTTCGAGCGATTCCCGATCCAGCATGAAGCTCAGGAACTCGATGTCGTGCTCGGGGTATTCATAGCCCCAGTACCACTGGTAGCCGGTCGCCTTGATGACCACGTCGCCTTCCGGAATCTCCTGCTGGTTGAACAGAACCGGCAGCGAGAAGGCCCCGATGAACACCAGGATGCCAAGCGGAACCAGCGTCCAGGTCACCTCGATCGGGGTGTTGTGGCTGAAGGTCGCCGGGGTCTTGTTGGCCCGCGCGTTGTAGCGCAGGATGACCCAGACCAGCAGCCCCAGCACGAAAATGCAGATCGCGGTGATGATGTAGAGCACCATGTTGTCGAGGCGGTGGATCTGCGCGGCCAGGCTGGTGACAGCGGGCTGGAAGCCCAGGCCACGATCAACCGGCGCACCGATCACTTCGAGACCTTCGGGAGCGGTCTGCGCGATGGCGGCGCCGGCTGCGAAGGTTGCACCAATACCGGCCCAGAGGCCGTTCAGCTTCTTCAGAAGTCGCATTCTTATCGTCCTGTCCTTGCGGGGATAGGCCTTGTCGGCCACGCAGACCCCCGTTGCGTATGTCTGGTGATGAACCATATAGAGGGAACGGTGGCAAGACAGTGGTGAAAAATGTCTCACCTTTAAAATTGCCCCGGATCGCTTGACGCAGATCATTTTCAGCCCCGGAAGGTCCCTGCCCCATGACGACTTCGCCCGCGTTCCGCCCCTTCGAGACCCAGATCGACAAGGAGGCCGCACTGCGGATCCTGCGCGATGCCACGGCGGGGGCGGATGACGGTGAGCTGTTCCTGGAGCGCAAACGTTCGGAAATGCTGCTCTTTGACGATGGCCGCGTGAAAACCGCCAGCTATGACGCATCCGAAGGCTTCGGCCTGCGCGCGGTGCGCGGCGAGGTCGCAGGCTACGCCCATTCCACGGAAATCTCCGAAACGGCGCTGCTGCGCGCCAGCGAAACCGCCCGCCTGGCCGTGGGTGAGGGCGGCGGCACGTGGGCGGACGCCCCTGCGGCGACGAATCAGAGGCTCTATACCGACGCGGACCCGATGGCCGGCGCGGGATTCGGCGCCAAGCTCGACATTCTCAAGGAGGTCGATGCCTATGCGCGCGGCCTGGACCCCCGCGTGGTGCAGGTCTCGGTCAGCCTTGCCGCCTCGCACCAGGAGGTCGAGATCCTGCGTCCCGACGCGGTGCATGTCTCGGACGCGCGGCCGATGATCCGCGTCAACGTCTCGGTCATCGTCGAGGAAAACGGTCGCCGCGAATCCGGCAATGCGGGCGGCGGCGGTCGGGTGGAGCTGGGCGACTGGCTCGACCTTGCCAACTGGCAGGCGCTGGCGCGCGAGGCGCTACGCATCGCGGTCGTCAATCTCGGTGCCGTTCCCGCCCCTGCGGGCATCATGGACGTGGCGCTCGGCCCCGGCTGGCCCGGCATCCTGCTGCACGAGGCCGTGGGCCACGGGCTGGAGGGCGATTTCAACCGCAAGAAGAGTTCCGCCTTCGCCGGGCTTCTGGGCCAGCAGGTTGCCGCGAAGGGCGTGACGGTGCTCGATGACGGCACCATCCCCGACCGGCGCGGATCGCTGACCGTCGATGACGAGGGCACGCCCTCTTCCAGGACCACGCTGATCGAGGATGGCATCCTTGTGGGCTATATGCAGGACCGCCAGAATGCCCGGCTGATGGGCGTGGCCCCCACGGGCAACGGGCGGCGCGAAAGCCATTCGCACGCGCCCATGCCGCGCATGACCAATACCTATATGCTGGGCGGCGACACCGACCCCGCCGATATCGTGGCCGATCTCAAGGACGGCATCTATGCCGTGGGCTTCGGCGGCGGGCAGGTCGACATCACCAACGGCACGTTCGTCTTCAGCTGCACCGAGGCCTACCGGGTGCAGGACGGCAAGGTTGGCGCGCCCGTCAAGGGCGCGACGCTGATCGGCGACGGGGCCACGGCATTGCAGAAGATCCGTGCGATCGGCAATGACATGGCGCTCGATCCCGGCATGGGGACCTGTGGCAAGGCGGGCCAGTGGGTGCCCGTGGGCGTGGGCCAGCCCACGCTGCTGATCGGCGGCCTGACCGTCGGCGGGTCCGCCGCGTGAACGACCTGCGTCCGGCCCGGCCCGAGGATATCCCCGGGCTTGCGAAACTGTGGCACGCGGGCTGGCACGAGGCCCATGCCGCCTACACGCCCGAAGCCCTGACCCGCATGCGGACCGAGGCCGATTTCTCCCGCCGCCTGCGCGACCTTCTGCCGGGCATCCGCATGGCGGGACCGCCGCTGGCGCCGCTTGGCTTCTGCGCCATCCGCGATGACGAGCTTTATCAATTGTTCGTGGCCGGGGCCGCACGGGGCACCGGGCTGGCCGCCCGGCTGCTGGCCGATGGCGAGGCGCGGCTGGCGGCGCGCGGCGTTGGCCTTGCGCGGCTCGATATCGGGGTGGGCAACCACCGCGCCGCCCGGTTCTACGTCCGCGAAGGCTGGGAAGAGACCGGCAGCGGCGAGGCCGAGGTGGACAGCGCCGAGGGGCCTTTCCGCCTGCGATTGCGCTTCTTCGTCAAGTCGCTCGCCGATCCCGGCTAGTCCGGTAACACTCCGTTAACCGCGACTCGCCTAGCCTCGGCCCATGATGACCGAGATCGACAGTGCATTCTGGGAAGCGGCCAGCGCCTATGTGCCTGACCCTGCGGTGGATGCGGGCGAACGGCTGGCGCGGCTGCGCCTCCTTCGTTCGCGCCGGGTGGGACCTGCGACCTATCGGCGGCTGATGGCGGAACACGGGCACGCGAAAGGGGCGCTCCAGGCCCTGCCTGACGTGGCCCGCGCCGCGGGGGTGGAAAAATACACTCCCTGCCCCGAAGCCGTGGCGCGTGCCGAACTGACCGCCGGGCGGCGCATGGGGGCGCAGATGCTTTGCCTTGGCGATCCCGGCTACCCGGCGGACCTTGCCGATTGCGCCGATGCCCCGCCGATCCTCTGGGCGCTTGGCGATCCTGGCCTGCTCGACCGACCGATGCTGGCCATGGTGGGCACGCGCAACGCCTCGTCGCTTGGCGCGCGCATGGCGCGGCGGCTGGCGGCGGACCTG
>NZ_CAXREX010000156.1:0-7736 GCF_964229645.1 Nioella sp.
GCCAGCGCGATCTTGTCGGGCAGACGCGCGGCGTGGGCCAGCACATGCGCGGCCAGGTTAAAGGGCGTGGGGCAGGGGGCGGGCAGGGTCATGAAACCGGGGTAGGCCCCGCGCAGGGCAGTTGCAAGACCCCTTGGTGCAAGCTACATGACGAGCATGGATTTCTCGGACGAACCCAGCCTTATCCGCCTGGCGCGCGAAAGCGGGCAACAGGACCGGCCGCAGCCGGTGGACCTGGCTATCCGTGTGCGCGAACTGCGCAAGCAGCGCGACTGGACGCTGGAACAGGCGGCGCAGAAAGCGGGGCTGGCGCGCTCGACCCTGTCCAAGATCGAGAACGGGCAGATGTCGCCCACCTATGACGCGCTGAAAAAGCTGGCCGACGGGCTCGACATCTCGGTGCCCCAGCTCTTCACGCCGACGGTGAACCCCAAGGTCAATGGCCGCCTTGCGGTCACCAAGACCGGCGAGGGTGAACCGCACCCGACCGCCACCTACGAGCACGAGATGCTGGCCCCGCAACTGACCCAAAAGGCGATGCTGCCCTATCGCGCCCGTATCCGCGCCCGTGCCTTCGAGGAATTCGATGGCTGGGTGCGCCACGAGGGCGAAGAGTTTCTCTACGTGCTAACCGGCGAAGTGCGGCTCATGACCGAGTTCTATGCCCCCGTCGACATGCGCCGCGGCGATAGCGCCTATTACGACGCTACCATGGGTCATAACGTGATCTCGATCAGCCCCGAGGACGCGACCGTCCTGTGGGTGACCTGCCTGGCCTGAGGATCAGGCGGCCTTGCGGGCCTCGGCGCGCGCCACGGTCATCAGCCAGTTTTCCACTTCCTCGCGGGCTTCGGCCAGCGTCAGGTCATGGGTTGCCGCCAGGTGTTCGGCGAATTTCGCCATGTCAGCCTGCACGAAGCGCAGCGCGTCTTCTTCCAGCCAGCGAAAGCGGGCACGGGCCATCTGCTGCGCGGCGGTCCAGTTCGAAACAAGTGCGTCCCAGGTCATCATTGGTGCTCTCCTTCATCCCCTGTGCAGCTTCGGTATACCACGGTGCACTGCACCTTCGGAAAGAAATGCCATGGTTGCGACGCCGCGCCGCAGCAATCGCTTGGGTTGCGTTAGAAGCCAAAGGCTTATCCGAACATTGCCGCAAGATCGGCGCTGTTTTCCCGTCCGATCCTGTCGCCATGCTCCGACAGGAAGCGGCCACAGGCGGTGCGGCCCGATTCATAAAGCTGGTGGAGAACCTGCGGAACCGGGACGACCTTGGTGGCAACCGAGAGTTTCTGCATCAGCTCGTCATCGGCAATCATGTGCACCAGAACGTGTTTCATGCTGCCATCCGGCACCGCGCCCTCGGCCAGCAGGCGCTGAACGAAGCGGATGGCGCGCAGCTCGCTCATCAGGGCCGAATTGAAGCTGATCTCGTTCACCCGGTTCTGGATCGCACGGGCAGAGGTGGGCAGCTCGTGGCGAATGAGCGGGTTGATATTGATGATCAGGATGTCATCGGGCAGGTGCGGTTCGTAAAGCGGGAAGAGCCCGGGATTGCCGGTGTAGCCGCCATCCCAATAGGCCTCTCGCTGGCCTGTTTGCGGATCGTCGATCTCCACCGCCTTGAAGAGCGTCGGCAGACAGGCCGAAGCCAAAAGCGGTGCGGTGCCGATCTCATCGCCGCCGAAAACCCGGATCTTGCCGGTGCGCACGTTGGTGGCGGAGACGAAGAACTCCGGCCCCTCGGCACAGCAGATGTGATCGTAGTGAAACTTCTCGACAATCGGTGTGAGCGGGTTGCCGAAGAACGGCCCGTAGGAATAGGGGCTGACCATCCGGCTGACCGCGTCCCCGATGGCGAAGGGCAGGGAGGTTTCGATCCAGTGACTGATCGCAAGGGGTGAAATCGCCCCAAGCCAGGCGGCAAAGCGATCATCGGTAATCGCGCCCATCTGTTCCCAGAGCCATTCGAGGTTTTCGCGGGCCAGTGCCCGGCTGCCCTGGCTGAGCCCCGCCTTGATCGCGGCGCCAGTGAGCGCCCCGGCCGAGGTGCCGGAAATGGCCGCGATCTCGATTTCCGGCTCTTCGAGAAGACGGTCGAGCGCCCCCCAGGTAAAGGCCCCATGCGCGCCGCCGCCTTGCAGGGCGAGGTTGATGCGTTGTGCTGTCATCGTCAGTCGGTCGCTCGTGTCACGCGGCGGATGCCTCCGGCGGGGATATTTGGGGAACAATGAAGGAGGGCGCGCGCGTTAACCTTGATATGGGGTAAACGCGCGCAAGGGGGAGTTAAAGGGCTGTCCAGCCGCCATCGACGCTGATCGTGGTGCCCGTGATCTGGGCCGCGGCATCCGAGCACAGGAACACGGCGGTGCCGCCCATCTGTTCGACGGTAGCAAACTCCCGCGAGGGCTGGCGCAGCAGCATGACCTCGCGAACCACGGTATCGCGGTCCATGTTATGAGCCTTCATCTGGTCGGGGATCTGCGCCTCGACGAGCGGGGTCAGCACGTAGCCCGGGCAGATCGCGTTTGCCGTGATCGGCTCTTCGGCGGTTTCAAGCGCGGTGGTCTTTGTCAGGCCCACGATCCCGTGCTTGGCCGCAATATAGGCGGATTTGTAGGGCGAGGCGGTCAGGCCATGGGCCGAGGCGATATTGACCACGCGCCCCCAACCGGCCGCGCGCATCATCGGCAGGGCGGCAGCGGTGGTATGGAAGGCGGAGCTGAGATTGATGGCGATGATCGCATCCCATTTCTCGACAGGGAACCTGTCGATCGCCTCGACATGCTGGATGCCGGCATTGTTGATCAGGATATCGCAGGCGCCTGCCTGAGCGATGAGCGCGCGACATTCCTCGCCCCTGGACATGTCGGCCTTGATATAGCGGGCGCTGACGCCGAATTCCCCGGCGATGTCTGCGGCCAGGGCATGATCCTCGTCCCGGTCGGTGAAGGAATTGAGCACCACATCGGCCCCGGCTCGGGCCAGTTCACGGGCAATGCCCAGGCCGATCCCAGAGTTTGAACCGGTGATGACGGCGGTCTTGCCCGCCAGCGAGGTGGTGATGGCCATGGGGCTCTCCTGCATCTGCAAATCGTGGCGCAGCCTAATGCTGCATCTGCAACATGGACAGGGGAAAACCGCCGCAGGGCAAGAAGCCAAAAAAACGCCGGCACAAGGCCGGCGTTCAGTTATTGAGGCAGGTTTCATACAGGCAAGAAACCTATCGAGCAGTGCATCCTTTATAAGCAATGACTTGCTCAGAGTCCAACCGAAAAGTTTGAAACGGATTCCCGCAGGCGCTAGCCTCGCGGGTAAGGAAACAAGGGCAAGGAAGGATTGTTCACACATGGGCAGAAATTGTTTCACGCGAGTCGCGGCCGTCCTGGGGGCGATGGCGATTCTCTCCGGGCCAGCGGTGGCAGAGCCGGCGCATGGCATCGCTATGTATGGTGAGCCTGCACTGCCACCAGATTTTGCGCATCTGCCCTATGCCAATCCCGATGCCCCCACGGGCGGGCGGATCGTGACCGGGGAGGTGGGCAGTTTCGACAGCCTCAACCCGCATATCCGCGCCGGCAGCACGCCCTGGCAGTTGCGCTTCCTGGCCTACGAGTCGCTCATGGGGCGCAGTTGGGACGAACCGTTCACGCTCTACGGTCTCCTGGCCGAATCGGTCGAGGTCGGCGAGGGCGGAGCCTGGGTGGAATTCCACCTGCGCCCGGAAGCGCGCTTTTCCGACGGAAGCCCGGTCACCGTCGCGGACGTGATCTGGTCCTACGAGACGCTCGGCACCGAGGGGCATCCGCGATACCTCAATGCCTGGACCCGAGTCTCCTCGATCGAGGCCGTCGGGGAACGGGGCGTGCGCATCAGCTTTTCTGAACCTGACCGGGAACTGGCGCTGATCATGGGGATGCGTCCGATCCTCCAGGCCGCCCAGTGGGAGGGCCGCGACTTTACCGAGGGCGGTATCGACGTGATCCCGATTTCCTCGGCGCCCTACGTGATCGACGATTTCGAGGCGGGGCGCTTCGTGTCGCTGCGCCGCAACCCCGATTACTGGGGCGCGGACCTGGGCTTTCGGCGCGGGACCAACGTGATCGACGAAATCCGGCTGGAATTCTTCGGCGACGGCACCGCCATGTGGGAAGCCTTCGTCGCGGGCGAGATCACCACGATCCGGGAAACCAATGCCGCCGACTGGGAAACCAACTACACCTTCCCGCGCGTGCAATCGGGCGAGGTGGTGCTGTCCGAGGTGCCGCATGAACGGCCCACGGGCATGTGGGGCTTCGTGATGAACACCCGGTCGCCGCAGTTCGAGGACTGGCGGGTGCGCGAGGCGATGATCCAGGCCTTCAATTACGAGTTCATCAACCAGACCCAGAATGGCGGGCTTGCCCCGCGCATCAGCTCCTATTTCTCGAACTCGATCCTTGGCATGCAGCCGGGTGCGGCCGAGGGGCGGGTGCTGGAACTGCTGGACCCCTATGCCGATCACCTGCTGCCGGGCGCGCGGGAAGGCTACAGCTTCCCCGTTTCCGACGGGCGCGAGGCCAACCGCGAGGGCATCCGCGCGGCCATGGGCCTGATGGAAGAGGCGGGCTACAGCGTTCAGGACGGGGTGATGACCGGACCCGACGGCGCGCCCTTCACCTTCGAGATTGTGCTCAGCCAGGGTTCGGCCGAGAACCAGGCAATCATCAATATCTACGTGGAATCGCTCTCGCGCCTAGGCATCACCCCAACGGTTACCACGATCGACAGTGCGCAGTATCGCGAACGCACCGATGCCTATGACTTCGACATGACCTACTTCGCGCGGGGCGTGTCGCTTAGCCCCGGCAACGAGCAGTATCTCTACTGGGGCTGCGACATGGTTGACACCCCAGGCAGCCGCAACCTGATGGGCGTCTGCAACCCGGCCATCGACGGTATGATCGACGAGATGCTGCAAGCGGAGAGCCAGGACGATTACCGGGCAGCGGTTCACGCGCTCGACCGGGTGCTGACTTCGGGGCGCTACGTGATCCCGATCTGGTATTCGCCGATCAGCCGGATCGCCCATGTCCGCGAGTTGCACTACCCCGAGCGGCTGCCGATCTATGGCGACTGGCTCGGCTTCCAGCCCGACGTGTGGTGGTACGAGGACTAGGAGGGTTTCGCCGCGCTATCGCGCGTCGACCCGCGGGGGGCGCTGCCCCCCGGACCCCCCGGGATATTTCTGGAACAATGAAAAGGGGCCCGTCGTCATGGCGGGCCTTTTTCGTTTCAGGCGTCTTCTGTGCGGCGCTGTTCGGTGGGGTCGTCGCCGTCGGCATGGCCTTCCACCGCGTCTTCGATCTGGTGGCGCGCCTCCTCGGGAACGAGGTCGAGAAGCTCCTTGCCCGGCGGCACCCGGTTGGCAGGTTTTTCGTTCGGGTAGACAAGACCGGCCGAGATCACCAGCTTTGCGGCATCTTCCACCGTCATGTCTAGAATGATCACGTCTTCCTTGGGCAGGAACAGGAGGAAGCCCGAGGTCGGATTCGGCGTTGTCGGAAGGAAGACCGAGATCATGTGCTTTTCGTGGGTGTCCGCGATCTCGCCCTTGGCGTCGGTCGAGATGAAGGCAATGGCCCAGATCCCCTTGCGCGGGTATTCCACGAGGCAGGCCTTGTCGAAGGAGTTCTTGCCCTGGGCCAGAACCGTTTCCGTGATCTGCTTGAGACCGGAATAGAGAGAACGCACACCGGGGATCGTCAGCACGATGGTTTCCGATGTCCGGATCAGCGACCGTCCGATCAGCCCCTTGGCAACCCAGCCCACAACGATCGTGAAAATCAGGAACATGCCGACGCCAATGCCGCGGATGTCGACATCGATGTTGAAGTAGTTCCGGATCAGCAGCGCCGGGTTATAGGCGTCCGGCAGGAAGGGCAGCACCCAGGAATCGATCCAGCCGATCACGCTCCAGATCAGCCAGGCCGTGAGCCCGATGGGCGCGATAACGACGAGGCCGGTCAGGAAGCTGGCCTGAAGCGACGATATCCAGCCGCGGCGGGGCGGCGGAGGTGGTTCGGGCAATTCCATTCTTGCCTGCGGTCCCTGTGAGTGACGTCCTGCTCTCTTACTAAGGATGCGATTGGCCCCATACAAGGGACCTGCGTCAATCCTCTTGCTTCACAAGCGCGCGGGCAATGGCGGCCCCGAGGCGCGCATTGTTCAGAACAAGGGCGATATTGGCCTCTAGGGACTTACCATCGGTCAGTTCGAAAATGCGCTGAAGCAGGAACGGGGTTACGGATTTGCCGCTGATCCCCGCCGCATCGGCCTCGGCCTGGGCCTGGGCAATGATCGGGGCGAGGGTCGTGCTGGAGATCTCGGCCTCGACGGGGATGGGATTTGCCACCAGTTGCCCGCCCGGCAGACCAAGACGCGCGCGCATCTTCGCGCTGGCCGCGATCTGCCCGGGGTCATCAAGGCGCAAGGGCGCGGCGAGGCCCGAGTCGCGCGACCAGAAGGCGGGAAAGGCATCCTGGCCATAGGCGATGACGGGCACGCCTTGCGTTTCCAGCACCTCGAGGGTTTTGGGCAGGTCCAGGATGGCCTTGGCCCCTGCCGCGACAACGGTCACAGGTGTCTGGGCCAGTTCCATCAGGTCGGCCGAAATGTCAAAACTGTCCTCGGCCCCCTTGTGCACGCCGCCGATGCCGCCGGTGGCGAAAACCCCGATCCCGGCAAGGCTGGCCGCGATCATGGTTGCAGCCACCGTCGTGGCCCCGGTGCGTCCGGTTGCCAGCGCGACCGCCAGGTCCGCGCGGCTCAGCTTCATGACGTTGCTGGCCTGCGCCAGTGTTTCCAACTCGCCATCCGTCAGGCCCACATGCAAACGCCCCTCAAGGATCGCGATGGTGGCGGGCACCGCACCAGCGGCCCGGATTTCCGCCTCGACACGGCGCGCGGTATTCAGGTTCTGGGGGAAGGGCATGCCATGGGTAATGATGGTGCTTTCCAGGGCCACCACGGGGGCGTTCTGCGCCAGGGCCTCGGCAACTTCGGGGGAAAACCGGATCATCTCACGCCTCATTGATTATCCCGCCACATAGGCGGCGGCGCTTTCCAGCGCATGGGACAGCGCGGCCCGAGCCTCCGCACCGCGCGTTTCCGCCGCGATATGCGCGGCCATGAACGTATCGCCCGCCCCGGTCACCCGGCGCGCCGTGACACGCGGGGGCGTCAGTGCGAGCAGCCTCTCGGGCTTGGCATCGACAGCGGCATTTGCCCCATCGGTCACCAGTGCGCGCGCAGCCCCTGCAGCAATCAGAGCTTCGGCCCCGGACCGGGCATCCGCCGTTGCAACGCCCGCGATCAGCCCCGCTTCCTCGGCATTGACATAGAAGGTCGCACGTGGATGGCCCAGGAAGGGGCGCAGCCGGTCGGCCTTGCCGGGCGAGGCTGGGGCCAGTCTCAGGTCCGCTGCTGCAAAAACCGCGCTCTGGGCAATCTCGGACAGGAGCTCCACCGTCAGGTTGCCATCGAGCGCGATAGCCCCCCGCCAGGGCGCGTCGGGCGTGCCAAGGCGACCATCCGACAGGGGGGCCAGGATCCGGGCACCGGCGGCCTCCAGCGAATGGGCATCGGCGATTGCGGCCAGAAGTCGCCCCTCGCTTTCGATCGCCATGTACTGGTCCGTCGGCAAGTCGTGATCGACCAGCACATGCTCGACCCCAAGTCCCATCTTGCCGCATTCCACC
>NZ_CAXREX010000157.1:0-2293 GCF_964229645.1 Nioella sp.
TACGAAATCCACCTGGATCGTCAGGGCCGGATGGACACGATGCTGGTGAAATGCGAAGCGGTAGGGACCGGGGACGGGGCCCAGGATCGCGAACTGGCGCATCACATCAAATCTGTGATCGGCATTTCCGCCAAGGTCGAACTGACGCGCCCCGGCACGCTGTCGCGATCGGAAGGAAAAGCCAGACGTGTCTTCGACAACCGCCCAGCCCGATAGCACTGGCGATCCCGCCATTGCCGCCATCCTACGGGAGTTCCCGGTCTCGGCCGGGGCCTTCATCGTCACGCTCTACGGCGACGTGGTCGCGCCGCGCGGCGGCGAACTCTGGATGGGCAATATCATCGAGGCCTGCGCCGCCGTCGGCATCGGTGAAAGCCGCGTACGCACGGCGGTCAGCCGCCTTGTCAGCGGCGGCCAGCTGGTCGGGTTCAAGGAGGGCCGGCGCAGCTATTATCGCCTTTCGCCCGAGGCCGAGCGCGAATTCCAGCGCGCCGCCCGGCTGATCTATGCGCCGCCGCGCGCCGACCCCCTGCGTGGCTGGCACATGGTCGTCCTGCCTGTGGGTGAGGACCGCGATGCGCTGCTCTCCCGGCTCACCGCCCTGCGTTTCGGGCTGGCGCGTCCGCATCTGGCCATCCGTCCCGACCGGGGCGAACCGCTGCCCCCCCTTGGCACCCCGCATTTCCGCGCCACGACCGAAGACGACCTGACCGCGCTTGCCGCCCAGGCCTGGGATCTGCCCGGCCTTCAGGACGACATGGCGCGATTCGTCTCGGGCTTCTCGGCCGTGCGCGCCGACAGCGCGGCGGCCCTGGGCCTGCGGCTTCTGCTGGTCCATGCCTTCCGCCGCATCGCCCTGCGCGACCCGGCCCTGCCGCTTGGCATGCTGCCCGAGGGCTGGCCCGCGCCGCAGGCCCGCAGCCTCTTTGCCCGGCTCTACCTGGCGCTGTCGCCCGCCGCGGATCAGGCCGTCACCAGCGGATTCGTCGACCGCAACGGCCCGCTTCTGCCCGATCAGGCGCGCATGGCCCGCCGCATCGCCGACCTGGCCGAGGCCTGACATCCCCGGCCCTTCCCGCGCCCCTGACATCCTCTTGCCCGAAATATCCCCGCCGGAGGCGCATCTCTCCGCCGCCGCCCAGGCCGGGTCTTTTCCGAAAGCATCACGCAATTATTGACCTAACCCAAAATATGTGATGTATTCCCTCTGCGCGAGGAGGATCACATCATGTATGCTCAGATGGTTGAAAGCGGTCAGGCGGGCACGTCGGACCAGGACAAGGCCTTTCAGGACAAGATCGACCGGAACGTGCGGATTGAACCGCGCGACTGGATGCCCGAAGGCTATCGCAAGACGCTGATCCGCCAGATCGGCCAGCATGCCCATTCCGAAATCGTTGGCCAGCTGCCCGAGGGCAACTGGATCACCCGCGCCCCCAGCCTGCAGCGCAAGGCGATCCTGCTGGCCAAGGTCCAGGACGAGGCCGGCCATGGCCTGTACCTGTATTGCGCCGCCGAAACCCTTGGCGTGTCGCGGGATGAGCTGACGGAACAGCTGCTCTCGGGCAAGGCCAAGTATTCGTCCATCTTCAACTATCCCACCCTGACCTGGGCCGATGTGGGCATGATCGGCTGGCTGGTCGACGGCGCTGCCATCATGAACCAGGTGCCTCTGCAGCGCTGTTCCTACGGGCCCTATTCCCGCGCGATGATCCGCGTCTGCAAAGAGGAATCCTTCCATCAGCGCCAGGGCTTCGACATCGTCCGCGCCCTGGTCGAGGGCACCGAGGATCAGAAAGCCATGGCGCAGGACGCGCTGAACCGCTGGTGGTGGCCCGCCATCATGATGTTCGGCCCGCCGGATGCGGATTCGACCCATTCCGAGCAATCGATGAAATGGGGCATCAAGCTGAACTCCAACGATGAGCTGCGCCAGAAATTCGTCGACCAGACCGTGCCGCAGGCCGAATGGCTGGGGCTGACCCTGCCCGACCCGGACCTGAAGTGGAACGAAGACCGGCAAAGTTATGACTTCGGCACGCCCGACTGGGACGAATTCTTCAACGTCATCAAGGGCAACGGCATCTGCAACCGCGAACGCCTGGATGCGCGCAACAAGGCCTGGGATGACGGTGCCTGGTTCCGCGAAGGGCTGATGGCCCATGCCGAAAAGACCACCAAACAGAACATCGCAGCGGAGTGATCCCATGAGCACCGAATTTCCCCTCTGGGAGGTCTTCATCCGGGGCCAGCACGGCCTTGCCCATCGTCATGTCGGATCGCTGCATGCGCC
>NZ_CAXREX010000158.1:0-5121 GCF_964229645.1 Nioella sp.
GCCGGGCTGATGCCGATCCGTCCGATGGCCGAGGTCAACACCGACGAGTGGGACCAGATGATCGACGTCAATCTGAAGGGTACGCTCTACGGCATCGCGGCGGCCCTTCCCGGTTTTCTCGAGCAGGGCAGCGGTCACATCATCAACCTGAGCTCGGTTGCGGGTATCAAGGTCTTCGCACCGGGCGGCACGGTCTACTCCGGCACCAAGTTTGCCGTCAGCGCGATCAGCGAAGGCTTGCGCCACGAGGTGGGGGAAAAAGTCCGGGTCACGTCAATCGAGCCTGGAGCTGTCGAAAGCGATTTGAAGTTCACGACATCAGGCACGGCTGCCGAAACGGTGCTCGACTTCTACAAGCAGGCCATCCCGACGGCATCGGTGGCGCGTGCTATCGCGTTCGCTGTCGAACAACCTGATGACGTCGACATCAACGCGATCGTCATCCGGCCGACCGCACAGGAGTTCTGATTTCGACGAGGAGGCGGGGCCGCGTGTGCTCCGCCTCATTAGGAACGTTCCGGCCCGCTCGACCGTTACTTTCCCGAACAATATCTGTCCGTTTCACTTGAGGAGTCATTTATGCCCAAACTTGCCCTGTATGTACCGCTGAAGGCCAAGCCCGGAAAAGAGCGCGATGTCGCCGATTTCCTGACCTCGGCATTGCCGCTCGTTCAAGCTGAGCCGGGCACTCTGACCTGGTATGCGATCGAGGAAGGCCCCGGTGCGTACGCGATCTTCGATACGTTCGATACAGAGGAGGATCGGCAGGCCCATCTCGACGGCAAGGTTGCCGCCGCACTGATGGAGAAGGCAGAAGAACTGTTTTCCGAACCGCCGCAGATTCACAAGTTCACCCTGCTCGCCGCGAAATAGCGGAGCGGGCGGCCCTAAGCTGCCGGCTGACCGCAGAATAAGGCTCGTGTTTCCATCCGCAATGGATAGCCCGGCCGAACCGGGAATTGAATAAATGAATACGACAGGCCATCCGCGATAGCGGATGGCCTTGTCTCTTGCGCTCATCACACCTCTGCATTTGCTGATAGGGGGCCGTTGATGTGTCGCGGCGGAACGGCACCATTGGTTCGCGGGAAATTCTTGAGCACATCAATTCGGCGCGTTGTTAGGCCGTTCTGGCCCAATCGTAGAGAAAACCGCCGTAAATCGATCCCAGGATGGCCCTTCGGGGAAGGGACCTCTCAGGCAGCAGCAGGTTCAGTTAACTGAGAACACTTGGAAGGGTGCGATGTCCTCCGCCGTTGCGATGGACCGGATCATCACAAGCTCTCGATTTGATGACGCGTTGAGAAGAGCTGCGAAAGGAAAAGATCCGTGAAAGCTGTCGTATACAACGGGCCCAAAGATGTTTCCGTCAATACCATCGACGATCCCAGGATCGAAAACCAGAGGCAATTGGTTTCATCCGGGCTTTCTTCGCTCAGAAAAAACCTGTTGCGGTCATATGCCATGCACCCTGGACATTGATCGAGGTGGGCGTGGTTGAAGGTCGCAACTTGACGTCCTACCCGACGCTGAAGGTCGATATCGAGAACGCCGGAGGTACATGGACCAATGAGGAAGTCGTGGTCGACAACGGCCTTGTTACCAGCCGCGATCCCAATGATTTGCCCGCCTTCTGTGCCAAACTCGTCGAGGAAATCGCAGAGGGGAATTAAAACGGGGTGTTTCGACGAACCATGTGAGGACCTCTTCATGGAGAAGGTCCGCACAAAGCAAGCATGGCGGATCGTTAGCGATTGGCCGTCCGCCATGCCGCGTATCACACGAACACGGCGCACCTGACGGGCACTCAAACCCTGAGCCGCGTCAACCGCGGTGTCACATCGCCGGCTCCCGCTTCCAGGTTCGACCCATTCCACCGTGTGGTTGAGATGCACCTGGTCCAACGTGCGTTCGGTCAGACTTACGACCTATAGCGCCGCCTTGAGATAGCGGGCGGTGAGACTGCCTTCCGCTTCCGCAACGAAGCCAGGGACGCCGCTGGCAACGATACGGCCCCCATCTTCCCCGGCCCCCGGTCCCAGGTCGATGATCCAGTCCACCTGTGTGATGGCGCGCATGTCATGTTCGACGACTATGACGGTATTGCCGGCGTCTACGAGGCCCTGCAAATGTTGCATCAGCCGGTCGCCATCGGAGGGGTGAAGCCCCGAAGTTGGCTCGTCGAGGATGTAGATCGAGTTGCCGCGTTGAGCGCGTTGCAGTTCAGTCGCCAGCTTGATGCGCTGCGCCTCCCCGCCAGACAGCTCGGTCGCCGGCTGACCAAGCCTCAGATAGCCAAGGCCGATCTCCCGCAACACGTCGAGGGAGCGCATCACAGATGCCTCGCCAGCGAAGAAATCGCACGCATCGTCGACCGTCAGTTCTAGCACCTGGGCGATATTGCGCCCGTTCCATTCGACTTCGAGCGTTTGCGGGTTGTAGCGAGAGCCATGACAGGTCGAGCACGGGGCAAAAACGCTCGGCAGGAACAGCAACTCCACCATGACGTATCCCTCGCCCTCGCACACCGGGCAGCGGCCTTGCGGGACGTTGAACGAGAACCTTCCCGGGCTGTAGTGCCGCCGGCGGGCGAGCGGCGTTTCAGCGAAGATCCGTCGCACATGGTCGAACATGCCGCTGTAGGTGGACAGGTTCGAGCGCGGCGTGCGGCCGATCGGTTTCTGATCGACCCGCACCAGCCTGCGGACATGCTCCATGCCTGCGACAATGCGTCCTTCGGTGTCGTTCTGCGCAACATCGAGCAGCGGATCGATATCCTCCTCCTCGGCCACGGGGGAGCCGCCGAGGTGTTCCGTGACGAGCTCGGGCAGCGCCTGACTGACAAGACTGGATTTGCCCGATCCCGAAACGCCGGTGACAGCGGTGAAGCAGCCGATGGGAAACTCGACGTCGAGACCATGGAGATTGTTCCGCCTGATCCCTTCCAGGCGTAGCCATGCCTTGGGATCGCGCGGTGTGCGCTCACTGCGGAGCGGCTCTGCGAACAGGTAGCGGCGGGTGATTGAAGTCTCGACGTCGGCAAGCCCCTCTATCGGCCCGCTGTAGAGGACTTCACCGCCCTTTTCCCCGGCTCCTGGCCCGACATCGACGAGCCATTCCGCGCGGCGGATCACGTCGAGATCATGTTCGACGACGAACAGGGAGTTGCCCGCCGCCTTGAGACGCTCGAGGATGGTGAGCAAGGCTTCGCCATCTGCCGGGTGCAACCCTGCCGAAGGCTCGTCAAGCACATAGACCACGCCGAAAAGCTGTGACGACAATTGCGTGGCAAGCCGCAAGCGCTGCAGCTCTCCGGAGGAGAGCGTCGGCGTGCTGCGGTCGAGCGAAATGTAGCCAAGGCCAAGATCGATTAGCGGCTCTAGCCGCTCGATCAATTCGCAGGCAAGGCGCTGTGCGGCGACCCGCTTTTCATCGGAAAGATTGGGCGTGCGGCGCACGTCGGGCGCAGCCTTGTGTGCCGAACCTCCTGCCGCGACCCGCCGTTCGACCGCCGCATCGCGGGCCGCCTTGCCGAGGACATGGCCCTTCGGGACCGCCGCGGCGCCCCCGTATTCGCCATGCGCGACCGGCGTGAGCAAGTCCCGGAGTTTCAACACCGTCAGATCGCCGAACTCGGCGATGTCGAGGCCCGCGAACTTCACGGAAAGGGCTTCGCGCTTCAGGCGCTTGCCGTCGCAGGTCGGGCAATCGCGGCCGATGATATATTGCGAGACGCGCTTTTTCATCAGCGCGCTTTTCGTGTTGGCGAAGGTTTCCAGCACATAGCGGCGCGCGCCGGTGAAGGTGCCCTGGTAGCTCGGCTCCATGCCGCGCTTGAGCGCCGTCCGCGTCTGTTCGGGCGTCAGGCCCGCATAGACCGGCACCGTCGGCGCCTCTTCAGTGAAGAGGATCCAGTCGCGATCCTTTTTCGGCAGGTCGCGCCACGGCGTATCGACGTCATAGCCGAGCGAAACGAGGATATCGCGCAGGTTCTGGCCATGCCAGGCGGTCGGCCAGGCGGCGATCGCCCGGTCGCGAATGGTGAGGCTGTCGTCAGGCACCATCGTTTCTTCGGTCGCGTCATAGACGCGCCCGATGCCGTGACAGGTCGGGCAGGCGCCGGCGACCGTGTTTGGGGAGAAATCCTCCGCATAGAGCATAGATTGATGGCGCGGATATTCGCCGACGCGCGAATAGAGCATCCGCACCAGGCTGGAGAGCGTCGTCACGCTGCCGACCGAGGATCGCGCGTTGGCCGAGCCGCGCTGCTGCTGCAACGCGACCGCAGGCGGCAAACCGTCGATCGCGTCGACCTCCGGCACGCCGGCCTGGTCGATCAGGCGACGGGCATAGGGCGCAACCGATTCCAGATAACGCCGCTGAGCTTCGGCATACAGAGTGCCGAACGCGAGCGATGACTTGCCCGAGCCTGATATGCCGGTGAACACCACGAAGGCGTCGCGCGGTACATCGACGTCAATATTTTTGAGGTTGTTCTGGCGCGCGCCGCGAACCTGCACGCAAGCGGGCGGCCCCGCATGCCCATGATCGGTGGCCGCCGTCGCCGGGTGTACATCCTTGCTCTTCAATTCAGTCTTCCTGCCCTATACGCCCGTGCGGCCCGTGTTCGTTACGGTCGGGGTAACAGATGAATGCATTTCCGACGCAATACATCCAACGGTTGTTACCGCATCGCGACGCGTTGCCCATTTGCCACAGCGCGCGTCATCATCGCCGGGGTCGGGCCATGATGACGGCCGAATTGTCGATCCCAGCGCCTCGCGCCGCTTCGTAACGATGGGTCAGTAGTGAATGACCGAGCGGATCGACTTGCCTTCGTGCATCAGTTCGAAGGCCTCGTTGATCTCCTCCAAACCCATCGTGTGGGTTACGAACGGGGCCAGATCGATATCGCCTCTCATCGCGTCCTCGACCATGCCGGGGAGCTCTGTCCGTCCCTTGACGCCACCGAAAGCGGATCCCTTCCATACGCGGCCCGTGACGAGCTGGAATGGGCGGGTGGAGATTTCCTCGCCCGCGCCGGCAACGCCGATCACGATCGACTGACCCCAGCCACGGTGCGCTGATTCAAGCGCGGCGCGCATGACGTGGACGTTGCCG
>NZ_CAXREX010000159.1:0-16337 GCF_964229645.1 Nioella sp.
TGATAAACGCCGCGCGGTCCTGACGGGGGCGCTTGCGCCCTCGCGGCCCATGCGCATCTGCGACGTGGGGGCCAGCCCCCTGTCGGTGCCGCCCTACCAGGGGCTGCTGGATGACGGCGTCGGTCATGTCTACGGGTTCGAACCCAACGAGGCGCAATTCGCGAAACTGGTGGCCGAGCCACGCCCGAACGAGACCTATTTCTGCAAGGCCGTGGGCCTGCCGGGCGAGCGGACGCTTTACGTGCATCCGACGGCGGGGTTTACCTCGCTCTTCCCGCTCGACCCGGTGGCGGTGCGCGCGATCGGCAAGGAAAAATGGCTCTCGGACCGGATCGAGCCGGTGCCGCTGACCACGGTGACGCTCGACACGCTGGCCGAGCTTCCGCAGATCGACGTGCTGAAGATGGATCTTCAGGGCGGCGAGCTGGAGGTGCTGCGCGGGGGGCTTGCGAAGCTGTCGCAGGCGGTCGCGGTGGTAACGGAGGTGCGCTTTCACCGGGTCTATGCCGGAGAGCCGCTCTTCGGCGATCTCGACGCGGAACTGCGCGCGCAGGGCTTCAAGCTGCACAAGTTCCTGTTCACCAAATCGGTGATGATGCCCCATGCCCACGAGGACCAGGTGGTGCGCCCGAAACTGACCAGCCAGCTGCTGGACGGGGATGCGGTCTATATCCGCGACGCCGATTACGCGGCCACGTTCAGCGACGATCAGCTGATGTTCCTGGCGCTGGCCGCCGATACCGTCTTCGACAGCCCGGACCTGGCGCTGCACTGCATCGACCAGCTGATTGCACGCGGCGCGGCCCCGGCGGACCTGCCGGCGGCCTATATCGCCCGGTTCCGTCATCACCAGCAGGCCAAGAACCAGGGCGGGGGGCAGGGTTGATGCTGCTCCTTCGTCCTGAAATACGCCACATTTGCGCGCCAGACTCGCATCATGAGCATGAACGAGTCGCATATTGTGGATCCGGCCTTTGCCGCGCGCGTGGCGCGGATCAGGGCGCAACAGGCCACGCGGCCCTCGGGCCCGTGCAAGCGCGCCGAGCGGCGCGAGCGGTGGCTCTACGCCCTGTCGCTCGTGGCGGCCTTCGGGATGGGCATCCTTGTGGTCTTCGCCGCGCGCTACGCGCGGTTTCACCTGACGGGCATGCTGCCCGGCACGGGCGAGATCGGGCGCTCGACCCTGGCCACCGATATCGTGCTGGCCTACCTGGCGGGCTTTGTGTTGCAGCAGCTGTTCAATTTCCGGCGGGCCGAGCATGTGGGGGCCAAGACCTTCGGCATGATCCTCGCGGTCTTTACCATGCACATGGTGGTGCACGCGGTTCCCGCGCCCTTCGAGTTCCTGTTTTCCGAGGCCTGGGTGCACCAGGTCATCCGGATCACCGATCCCACGACTATCGCGGTCTTCTAAGCCCGCGCCTTTCCCTTAACACGACCCTGCCACGCGATCTGCGCGGGCGGGGTTGCAGCGCATGCGAAAGAGGTTTTCATGCTTGAAATCAAGAACCTGCACGTGTCCCTCGAAGAAGAGGACAAGCAAATCCTGAAGGGCGTCAACCTGACCGTGGAAGCGGGCAAGGTGCATGCCATCATGGGACCGAACGGGTCGGGCAAGTCGACCCTGTCCTATGTGCTGTCGGGCCGCGACGGCTATGAGGTGACCGATGGCGAGGCCCTGCTGAAAGGCGAAGACCTGCTGGAGATGGAGCCCGAGGAACGCGCGGCAGCCGGTCTCTTCCTCGCCTTCCAATACCCGGTGGAAATCCCCGGTGTCGGCAACATGACCTTCCCGCGGACCGCCGTGAACGCGCAGCGCAAGGCACGCGGCGAAGAAGAGATGTCGGCGGCCGAGTTCCTCAAGGTGGTGCGCGAGAAGGCCAAGACGCTCAAGATCGACGCCGACATGCTCAAGCGCCCGGTCAATGTGGGCTTCTCGGGCGGCGAGAAGAAGCGCAACGAGATCCTCCAGATGGCGATGCTGGAACCTTCGATGTGCATTCTCGACGAAACCGATTCCGGTCTCGACGTGGACGCGATGAAACTGGTGGCCGAGGGCGTCAACGCGCTGCGCGATGCTGGTCGTGGCTTCCTTGTCATCACCCATTACCAGCGCCTTCTCGACCACATCAAACCCGACGTGGTGCACATCATGGCCGATGGCCGCATCATCAAGACCGGCGGTCCGGAACTGGCGCTGGAGGTCGAGCAGAACGGTTATGCCGACATCCTGGCGGAGGTCGCGTAATGGCGAACCCGGCAGTCAAGCAAGACCCGCTGGCCGCCCGCATCGCGGGACTGCGCGCGCCCGAGGGCGCGGGCTGGGCCAACGAGGCGCGGTCCGAGGCGCTGGCGCGTCTTACCGCGATGGGACTTCCCCGCACGCGCGACGAGTATTGGAAATACTCCGACCCCACCACGCTGAACCAGCCCGAGGCACCGCGCGCGGGCCTGTTCGTGACCGATGAGGCGATGCCCTTTTCGGATGTGGACCGGCTCCGGATCGTCTTCGTCGACGGCGTCTTCGATGCCGAGGCCTCCGACGACCTGGCGATGGACGGGGTCGAGATCGAACGCCTCTCGGACGCGCTGTCGCGCGACATCCACTGGGCGCGCGACCTTTACGGCGTGCTGGAAACCCGCGGGCAGTCGCCTGTTGAACGCCCGCTGGCCGCGCTCAACACCGCTTTTGCGACCGATGGCGTGGTGATCCGGGCAACGGGCCGGGCCGCCAAGCCGATCAGCCTGATTTATCTTCACAAATCAGAGACTTCCGACGCGATCCTGCATCACCTTGTGAAGGTTGACGAAGGGGCCGAGGTCACCGTTCTTGAAAACGGACCGGCGGCGGCGCGCTTCTCGAAATGCATGGAGGTCGACGTCGCCGATGGCGGCAGCTTCCACCATGTGCGCGCGCAAGGGCGCGACCACGAACGCCGCGCATCGACGCATATGTTCTCTCGCCTCGGGGCAGAAGCGACCTACAAGTCCTTCACCCTGACCGTGAACGGCATCCTGACCCGCAACGAACAGGTGGTTGAGATCACCGGCGACAACGCGGTGGCCCATATCGCGGGCGCGGCCCTTGGCGACGGGGCCACGGGGGCGTTTCATCATGACGATACCGTCTTCGTGACCCATGACGCGGTCGATTGCGAAAGCCGGCAGGTGTTCAAGAAGGTGCTGCGCAACGGGGCCGAAGGCGTGTTCCAGGGCAAGATCCTGGTGAAGCCGGACGCGCAGAAAACCGATGGTTACCAGTTGTCGCAGTCGCTGCTGCTCGACGAGGATTCCAGCTTTCAGGCCAAGCCCGAGCTGGAGATCTATGCCGATGACGTGCAGTGCAGCCACGGCTCGACCACCGGTGCGATCGACGAAGAGGCGCTGTTCTACCTGCGCTCGCGCGGGGTGCCGGCAGGGGCCGCGACCGACCTTCTGGTCCTGGCCTTCCTGGCGGAAGCGATCGACGAGATCGAGGCAGAAGAGTTGCGTGAAGACATCCTCGCGCGGCTCGAAGGCTGGCTCGACCGCCACAGGGGGTAAGCGCGCCGATGGCCGTCACCACGCAGATCTTGCGCAGCTATATCAGGCCCCGGCAGGTTGTCCGGGGCCTCATCGCCGCCAACAGGGGCGGCGATCGTCCCGAGGCGCGGGGCTTCATCTACCTGATGGTGGGGCTTCTGATCATTTTCATCAGCCAGGTGCCGGACCTGATCGGTGTCGGGCTTGCACCCACGGAACTGTCGCAGGCGGCGCAAGGCGAAGACGGACCCGCGCCGATGGATGCGCGCCTGGCCATCGCGCTGTTCAGCTGGCTCTTCGTCTGGCCGCTGATCCTCTACCTTCTGGGTGGGCTCAGCCACCTGGTGGCGCGCCTTCTGGGCGGGCAGGGGCAGGGGGTCGATGCGCGGCTGGCGCTCTTCTGGGCCGTGCTGGCAATCTCGCCGCTGTTCCTGCTGCGCGGCATGGGCAGCGTCAGCCAGTCGGTCGAGCTGGTCAGCGTGGTCAACTACGCCATCGCGGCGGGCTTCTTCTGGATCTGGATTTCCGGCCTTGTCGAGGCCGAGGCCCGCGTGCCACAGGATAGCGCATGAAATTCCTGCTTGAGCTTCCGGCGCTTCTGAAACTGGCGCGCCAGTCCGTGTCGGACCCGCGCGGCGGGGCCCGGTTCATGATGGGGCTGAACCTGCCGCGGGGCATCCTGCTGCAGTTCTACCTGCTGCAACTGGTGCTTTCGGCGATGAGCAAGCTCGTCTTCTTCCTGCTCATGCCGCTGCCTGAAGGCATCGATGCGCCCACGGATGCGGTGATGAGCTTTACCGCTTTCGAAGGCATGGTCGGGCTGATGATTGCCTTTGGGGCCCATAGGATCGGTCAGTTGTTCGGCGGCAAGGGCACGTTCGACCAGGCGCTGACCCTGGTGATCTGGGCCCAGTTCATCCTGCTGGTGCTGAGCGTGGTGCAGATCCTGGTGCTGCTGGTGCTGCCGCCGCTGAGCGACATCATCACCATGCTGGCGCTGGCGCTGTTCTTCTGGCTGATGGTGAATTTCGTGACCGAATTGCACGGCTTCACCTCGCCCGGGCTTGTCTTCGTGGGGATCCTCTTTTCCCTCATGGGGCTGGCCATCCTGCTGTCCATCCTGTTTTCGGCCATGGGGCTGAGGTTCGTCTGAGGAGCATCCGAAGATGTATGACGTCGAAAAAATCCGCACCGACTTCCCGATCCTGTCGCGGCAGGTGAACGGCAAGCCTCTGGTCTATCTCGACAATGGTGCCTCGGCCCAGAAGCCGCAGGTGGTGATCGATGCGGTGACGCGCGGCTATGCAGAGGAGTATGCCAACGTGCACCGGGGGCTGCATTTCCTGTCGAACCTGGCGACCGAGAAATACGAGGCCGTGCGCGGCACCGTTGCGCGGTTCCTGGGGGCAAAGGATGAAGACGAGATCGTCTTTACCTCGGGCACCACGGAAGGCATCAACCTGGTGGCCTATTCCTGGGCCATGCCGCGCATGGAGGCGGGCGACGAGATCGTCCTGTCGGTGGCCGAGCACCACGCCAATATCGTGCCCTGGCATTTCCTGCGCGAACGCCAGGGGATTAAGCTGGTCTGGGTCGATGTGGACGCCAATGGCGACCTCGACCCGGAGGCGGTGCTGGCCGCGATCACCCCGCGCACCAAGCTGGTGGCCGTGACCCATATGTCCAACGTCCTGGGCACGGTCGTCGATGTGAAGAGCATCGTGGCGGGGGCCAAGGCCAAGGGCGTGCCGGTGCTGGTCGATGGCAGCCAGGCGACCGTGCACATGCCGGTCAACGTGGAGGAGATCGGTGCCGACTTCTACGCCATAACCGGGCATAAGCTTTATGGTCCCTCCGGGTCCGGCGCGATCCATATCCGGCGCGCGCGCATGAACGAGATGCGCCCCTTCATGGGCGGCGGCGACATGATCCGCGATGTCACGCGCGAGATGATCACCTATAACGATCCGCCGATGAAATTCGAGGCGGGCACGCCGGGCATCGTGCAGCAGATCGGGCTGGGGGTCGCGCTCGACTACATGATGGGGGTGGGGATGGACGCCATCGCCGCCCATGAAAAGCGGCTCTGCGCCTATGCGCGCCAGCGGCTCGATGGGCTGAACTGGCTCAATGTGCAGGGAAAATCGGCCAGCAAGGGCGCGATCTTCAGCTTCACGCTGGAGGGGGCGGCCCATGCCCATGACATCTCGACCGTGCTGGACAAGAAAGGCGTTGCGGTGCGGGCGGGCCATCACTGCGCACAGCCCCTGATGGAGCATCTTGGCGTGACGGCCACCTGCCGGGCGAGTTTCGGGATGTACAATACCGAGGCCGAGGTCGATGCGCTTGTCGAGGCGCTGGAGCTTTGCCACGAGCTCTTTGCATGAGGCCAGGTAAGGGTCGACGCCTTCGGCGCCGACCCGCGCGATCCGACGCGGATCGCGGGTCGTTTTCCGCTGCGGAAAACGATTGGGGGCGCTGCCCCCGTCGCCTGGCGGCGACGCCCCCGGGATATTTTGGGAACAATGAAGGGTTGTGCGGTCAGTCGGGCCGGCCGATGAGGCGGTCGATCGGGGCGTAGTCGTCGGTCAGGATGATGCCGCGTGTTTCCGCGATCCGGGTGACGAAGCGCTCGCCCAGGGCGCCGAATTCCATGCGGAAGGGCATCGGGGCAGAGAACCCGTCGAATTCCGAGGGCGCGTTGCCGGCCGCGATGACGAAAACCATGCGGCTGCCTGGCTCGGGCTGGACCGCCTGGGTCCAGACTTCCACGCTTGGGAAGACCTCTTGCAGGGTCAGCACGATGGAGCCGAGCGCCTGCAACCGGTCCTCGTAGTCGATCACGTTCATCAGGAAGGTGCCATCCCCGGTCAGCCGGGCGCGGGCCAGTTCGAAGAATTCGCGCGTGACGAGGTGAACGGGCACGACCACATCTGTAAAGGCATCGCCGATGATGACGTCGTAGAGCTGGTCGGGGCGGGTCAGCAGGGCGCGCCGCGCGTCTTCGTGCAGGATGGTGACGGTTGCGGGATCGAACCAGAAGTCCTGTTCGGCAAGCGCGGTGACGGCGGGATCGATCTCGGCCACCACCATCGGGCCGGTGCCGTGTTCGGTGAAGGCGCGCGGGATGGAATAGCTGCCACCCCCGATGAAGAAGCTGGTGAAGTCCGCGCGCGGGGCCCGGCGGCGGGCCAGTTCGTCGAGCATCGCTGCATGTTCGGTGAACATGACCGTGGGGACGTCGCGTGCGCTCATCCCGTGGCCGAGATGGTCGATGACCATGAGATGCACGGGGCTGGCGGGATCGGCGGACATGTCCACAGTCCGGATGCAGAAGTAACGGCTTTCCACGGTGCAGGGGTTGGGCGTGGCCAGCGCCACTCCGGCCAGGACCAGGGCGGCAAGCGCGGCGCCCCCGGCCAGGATCAGTGCGCGGGAGCGCGCGAGCCAGAACAGGAGCAGCCCGCCGATCACGTAGGTGATCGTGACCACGGCAAGGGTTGCCGCCGTCCCGAGCCAGGAGAGGAAGAGACAGCCCGCCAGACGCGTGCCCGCGATGGCCCCGATGGCGCCCGCGGCAAACATGGCGCCAAGCGCGCGGCCCTGCCTGTCGGGCGCGGCCTGGCTGACCGACACATGGGCGAGCACCGGGGCGGGGACACCGGCGAAGAAGGAGGGCAGGAAGAAGACCGCCATGGTGATGGCAGTGATGCCCCAGACCGGATGTCCCACGCTGTCCAGACGCGGCGTCGCCAAGAGACGCAGGAGGTTCACCGCCCCGGCCGTGGTCAGCGCCGCGGCCAGCAACGCACCGCCCGTCCAGGCCAGGGCCCGGTCCACAGGACGCTCGGCCAGCCGCCCGCCCCACCAGTGCCCGGCGGAAAACCCGGCCAGCACCACGGCGATGATCGAGGTCCAGGTATATAGCGACATGCCCACATGCGGTGCCAGCATCCTGCCTGCCACAATTTCCACCACCAGCGAGGCCGCTGAAACGGCGGTTTGAAGCGTCAGAAGCAGCCAGAGCGGCGTCGGGCGGGTCATGGGCATGGTCCTCGTTTGGATCGGGTCATAGTGCCCGGCCAAAGCGCAGAGGCAAGGGCAAAACCCGCGCGATTTGCAATTGCGGCGCAGGTCGGGATGTCCTATACGCGCCCCACGCGGCACCCGTAGCTCAGCTGGATAGAGCGCTGCCCTCCGAAGGCAGAGGCCACAGGTTCGAATCCTGTCGGGTGCGCCATTTCCTCCCCGTTATGAACGCGCAGTCTTTCCCGGGGGCGGGCAGACCGCTGCGGGTTGCTCCTGTCAGTCAGCGCGAAAAGGGGCGTGCGCGGTGGCGGGACATTCAGCGAAGGCGTCGGGACGGGGATGCCTCGGGTCTTCAGTGGAAACGGGAGGCCTCCGGGCCCCCCGATTCACGTGTCATGGCATGATGAATGGTGAAGGGTGCCGGGGTGCCCCTCAGAACCTGTGTTCGAACCGGAGCCGGAAGCTTGTCCTGGTCGCATCGCCGACCCAGTCGCGCATCAGGCGCATGTCCAGCGAACCCAGTCCGTCGTTGTAGGCGCTGGACAGGCCCAGCTCCAGGCCGGTGCCGCAGGTGCTGTCGGAGGTCGCCATACGCAGCTCTTCGCAGATCAGGCGTGGCGAGAAGCTGAAGACGGTCTCGGCCCGGGCAACCGGCCCCCCGTCCATCGAGACCTGGATCTCGGGGCGGAAGGTCAGGCTGGCGATGGAGACATCCCCGGCATCGAGGCTGAGCGTGTTGTCCACGACCCCGTAGGCGGTGCCGGTGAAGCCCACCTGGCCGATCTGGGTGCGGCCATAGCTGAACGCCAGTTCGGGCAGGAAGTCATATCCCGGCCGCGAGATGACGCCGGTCACTGCGCCTCCCACAGACACCGTCCAGGTGCTGTAGTCGCTTTCCAGGGCAAGAACCCCGTTGCTGGCCTGAAGGTCGTTCTGACCGGCCCCGAGCGTGGCATAGCCATCCAGGAAGAGGCTCTCGCTCAGCGCATGGACGGCATAGGCGCCAACAGTCATGCCATAGCGGTCCTGATCCCCGGCAAAGCTGCCTTCAAGGTTGGAACGCGCCAGCTCGGCCCCGATGAAGTAGCCCAGCATCGTGGCATCATCGACCATGCGTTCCCAGGCAACCCGCGCGTCCAGCGTGGCGGTGGTGGAGCCGCTCTCCTCGTCGCGCTGAACCAGGAAGTCCCCGAAGATGAGACGCCGCGTGCCGGTCTCGGCATCACCCGATTGCTGGAAGAAGCTGCCTTGGGTGCTGATCCCGTCCCGCGTGGCGATGAAGCTGCCGTCGATGTCGAAGGGAATGTCGCGGGAAGCCTGTCCCTGCTGGCTGCTGACGAGGCGCCCACGTGCATCTCTCATCATGTTCTGGTTCATGGCGAGCAGCGTGTTCAGCGACCGCATCGCATCGGCCTGAACCATCTGCCGGATCACCGTTTCATTCGCGGCGAAGTCGGTGGCGGGGGTGGCAGAGGATGCAGGTGTCACATTGACCGCAACGGACTCGGTGCCGTTGCCGGCACTATTCACCGCCCGAAGCTTGATGGCATAGGTCGTGCCATTGGTCAGGCCAGTGATGACTACAGGGCTGCTGGTCGTTCCGGCCGAGACCCAGGAGCCGCCGTCGATCTGGTATTCGTAATCGGTGATCGAAGCGCCGCCGTCGTTCGCAGGCGCGGTGAAGGCAATCGAGACCTGAGCATCCCCCGCCGTCGCAACCAGGTTGGTCGGGGCAGAGGACACGGAGGCAGTCCAGTTGGACACGGCAATCCCGTTCCCGCTCGTGTCGGAAATATCAACAGACGCAGCCGCCCCCGTGGCCCAGTTGTCCGCGGCAGCGAGATTGTAGGTCGTTCCATCGCGAGACGTGCCGCCATTGGCATTCAGAAGCGCCGCAACGGCGGTCAGATCGGCACCGGACAGCGTGACCGAGAAGCCCGTGGAGGAGGTGATTTCCACATCCGTCGCAGAGGTCAGCGTGTAGCTGGCCCCGCCCTCGCCGGTGAATGTCAGGGCAGAGACATCGATGTCGTTCGCGGCACCCGTGTTGGACGGAATATTCATGCCTGTCACGGTCAGCACGCCGGTCGCAAGATCGAACACCGCGCTGCTGATGGTTGGGCTGGACACGTTGCTGACCGTGATGCCGTTGCCCGTCAGGTCTGCTAAAAAACCCGCGTTGGCGGAACCGGGTATCCAGTTGCCTGCAGCAGCAAGGTTATAGGTCGTGCCATCATCCGACGACAGGCCGTTCTTGTTCAGGATGCCTAGCAGGGCGTCCCGATCTGCCGCGTTCAAGAGCACGGTGAAGGACGTGGCTGACGTGATCTCGACATCACCCGAAGTCAGTGTGTGGGACGTCGAGTTCGCACCGGAAATCGACAGCATTGAAACATCGATATCATTCAAGGCGCCCGCGTTCGAGACGAGGTCCGCGCCGGTCACAACCAGGGCCCCCGTCGCGGCATCGAATGTTGCGCCTGTAATTACCGGGTCAGGCGGGGACGTCACGGAGAAGGTGATACTGTCTATATTGACCCGATTGGTTAACTGGTCGCCATCGTAATTGTAGAATTCCAGCCTGGAGACGTTGACAAATGACGACAGGTCACGTCCGGGGCTGAGATTGGTCCAGGTGTTGGATGTCGTCCAGTTTGAATGCCCGCTGATAAAGCTTCCAACCGGATCATAGGCCGCAACGGCGAAATTGCTGCCCCCGTCCATTAGGTAGTGAATCTGCTCGATGTTGACTGGAGTATCGAAAGAAACAACCAGCCGCCCTGAATTGTAAAGCTCCTGGGCAATTACGCCGTTGAATGCATCGACATTATCGGATGTGGCAGTCCAGGTTAGTGTTACCCCATTGATTGTGAAGGAAACATTTGCGCTCGTCTGGTCTGGAACCGTAAACGCCAGTGCCATCCTGAAGGGGGCAAAAATGCTAAGGAAAACCGCAAGAACGAAGAACCTGAGCGACGGCATGGCGTGATCTTTCATAAGACTTCAAGAATCTTTCTGCATGTGGCGATATTCTCAGAATATGTTCATGCATAGGGACTTCGATCAACTCGGTTGTCGCTTGGGCTTTCTGATGTGTCTATTTTATTAGTTCCTTGGTTGGATTTGGAAATTGAAAGTGAACCACCAATGCGGAAAGATTTTTTCAACAGATGGCTTGCTTATATTTATTCAAAGGTGGCGTCGTGGTTCACGGGGCGCTTCATCTTCAAGTAATTTCCTGATCCCTTTGCGCCCGTTCTGTGGAAACGGTGCCTTCAACACTAGAAAACGTATTCGAAGAATACGCCCACCCGGTCTATCCCGATGTCCCGCTGTGACAGGGCAGCGGCGGTCGTGTTGAAGTCATAGCTGTAGAGTGGGCTGCTCGGTGTCACGCCGTGATAGCAGTGGAACTGGCGGCCGATCGCGTCGGTGCAGGGGCGATGCGTGATGGGGCCTTCGTAATGGCCGGAGAGGGAGAGGGTCACGCTCCAGCCGTCGTCAAGTGCGATGCGGTGGTCCACGCTGAGCGAGAGCGACGCTGCGCGCGTCAGCTTCGGGGCTTCGAAGGCGCTGGTATATCCGATGACGACAGAGGTGTGATCGCCGAAGAGTAGCCCGAACTCGGTCTCAACCACCCGGCGAACGGGTTGGTAGAATGCCGTGCCCGAGGTCTCGGCGCGCACCCCGTAGGAGGCCGTGTAGCTATAGCTGTAGTCGTGTTCCGGCGCGTTGTTGAAGCTCAGCCCAAGAAGCAGGAAAACTGGCCAGTCCATGGCTTAGCCTCCAGCGGGAAGAGGGCTGGGCCATGCGCCACTGCGCGTTATGGTCATTCGAGCAGCCCGATCGGGTTGAGCGCGGCATTGGCATCGACAAGGCCATGGCCATAGACCGGGTCGACGCCCGGTGCCCCAAGGTCGTAGCCCGTCTGCAGGATAAGCCGCGTGCGTTCCTGGGCGGTCAGGTTCGGGAATTTCTGCACCGTCAGCGCCACGACACCGGCCACACGCGGGGCGGCAAAGGACGTGCCTTGCGCGCCGTCGATCACCGAATGTCCGTCGGCCACCATGAAATAGTTCATGGCCTCTGATCCCGCGGAAAAGGAATACCATTCAAGGTCATCGGCCGCGCTGTCATAGGAGCCGACCCAGATCGACCGGTCCAGGTAGCTGTAGGAATTGGGATCGAGCGCCCCGAGCACCGGGCTGCAACTGGCAGCGGTATATCTGAGCGATGCACCGGAGCCGGTGGTCTCACATCCGGCCGCGCCCCCTCCGGAATAGGTCACGGCCCCCTCGTTGCCCGCGGCATAGACCAGCACGGCATTGGGGTTCTGGTCACCGATCCCCTCGTAGTAATAGGCCGCGAAAGCCCGAACGAAATCGATCGAGTCCTCATATGTCGCGTCATCGGAGAAATCGCCGGCCTGACCGAATGACCAGTTCACCACGTCAATCGTCGGGAAGGCATTGCTGCCCGCGTAGTTGAACGTGGAATGCTCGGTCCATGCATAGGTTGCCTCGGGCGCAACCGCCCAGGAACTGTAGTAGCTAATGAACCCATGCGTGAAGCTTCCGTTGTCGAAGCCCTGCGCGTTGGGGCCGAACTCGTCGATGATATTCACCTCCGCGCCAAGCCCGGTCCATCCTGCCGCATGGGCCTGTGCCAGCCCCCGCACATTGATGTTGCCGTAGGACAGGTCGATGCTGTGGCCAACGGCATTGTCGGTCGCGAAAGTCGTCAGGTCTGCTGCCCTGCCTGCCAGCAGGGCAGGGACATCGGCATTGGATGGCGCGCCCTGGTTGTAATCGGCGGTGGCCCCGTTGCCGGTGATGATCGGAGAGCCGCTGGCCGACAGGATCTCGTTCACGATGGTCGTCTCCGAGCTGCCCTGGAGGACGGACCAGGTGATCGCCCCGGTGGACGGATCATAGGTGATGGTGAGTGAATTGGTGGAATAGCGGTAGAGACCGTCCCCGCCGCGCAGCAGGACGATCTGAAGGTCGATCGCCGAGGGCAGGGCAAAGCCGCTCGACCTTGTGCTGACCGTAATCGTGGAGCGATCCGCCGATATTGCCGTGACGGTAAACGTCTGTCCGGCATGGGTGAAGATATCGCCAACCATAAGCTCCCCATTCGCGCCGCTGCCCGTGATCGTGCCGCCGCCACCGCAGGCCGACAAAACGCAGAGCGCCGCGACCATTAGACAAGCGAGACGCAAATTCGATGTCGCCTTTATCTTTTCGAGCATTTTAATCCACCATAAGACATTGAAAAATAGATGATTCCCTGTAGATTCAGTATCGGGTTCCGCAGGGAATTTCTCAATCTCCGGCAAGCGAACAGAGTCGAGCTGGCGCGTGTCCGCGCATGTCAGGGAAGCGGGGCAGAGCCTCAGAGCTGGAAGTAGATCGCCAGCAGGACGACGCCCATCATTGCCGAGGCCATGCCGATATTGATGATCCGATGCGCCCGCTCGGACATCTCCAGCCGGTGCAGCAGAACGCCGGCCCAGAGCCACAGGAAATGAATGGGCACCCAGATCGCGTTCATGATCAGGAACTTGATCCCGATCTCGGCCATGTAATTGGCGGGCAGGAAGGCAAATCCGGTGAAGAAGGCGGTGTTGACCGCATAGGCCTTGGGATTGACGATCTGAAGCAGGATGCCGCCCCCGATGCCGGGCGGGCGGGCCTTCTCGATAAAGGCCAGGCGCGCGCCCGCGAAGGCGATGCGAAAGGCCAGGTAGGCGAGGTAGCCGAAGGAGACCACGAAGAGCAGCAGCCGGATGCGCGGATCGGCCAGGATCAGCGCCGCCAGCCCGCTGACCACGGCCAGTGCGACGAGGTTGGTGCCGAGGAAGAGCCCGATCACGTACTGCGTGCCCGCCCGGTAGCCAAAGCCCGCGCCCACGCCAGCCGTCGACAGCACGCCCGGGCCGGGAGTGATGATCAGCAGGAACACGGCGAGGGCGAAGGCAAGCATGACCCCGGTGTATCCGCAGGGCAGGCCGCCCGCAACGGGCGGCGCATCAGGCCGATAGCAACAGTTGCACGTGATAGAAGACGGGGGCGGCGAAGATCACGCTGTCCAGTCGGTCCAGCAGCCCGCCATGACCGGGGATGAGATGGGACCAGTCCTTTACCCCCCGGTCGCGCTTGATCGCGGCAAAGACGAGCCCGCCCATCATGCCGCTGAGCGAAGCAAGCGCCGCCAGTGCCGCCGACTCTGCCGCGCCAAAGGGCGTGATCCAGGTCAGCAGCACCCCGGCCAGGGCAGAGGCAGCGATGCCGGTGGCCATGCCTTCCAGCGTCTTGGGCGAAAGCCCGGGCGCTATCCTGCGATGGCCGAAGCGGCGCCCTGCGAAATAGTCGGCCAGGTCGCCGATCTGCACCACCATGACGAAGAACACGATCAGCAGAACGGTCTGTCCGCTGTCCCCGTTTGTCTGCGCATTGAGCAGCGCGGGCACGTGGCTGATGCAGTAGACGCAGATCATCAGCCCCCATTGCGTTTCGGCCACGCGGGTCAGGAAGCGGTCGGGACTGCCCCTGAGCGCGCTGATGATCGGCAGCAGCAGGAAGGCATAGACCGGGATGAAGACGGTAAAGAGCCCGGTCCAGCCAAGCCCCACGAACAGGTATTGCAGCGGCAGGATCAGGAAGAAGCCGAGCGCCAGTGAAAGGTGATCGGCCTTGTTCTTGTAGGTGAAGGTCAGGAATTCCCGGAGCGCGGCGAAACTTGCAAAAAGGAAGAGCAGCATCAGCGCCACGGGGCCCAGAAGCGCCGTGATGGTGAAGAGGATGACCATCACCCACCACGAATGCACCCGGATCAGGAAGGACTCCACGTCATGATTGGTCTTGCCGTGCGGCACCCTGCTGCGCAGTGCCTCGCCCATGGCCGTCAGCACCACGAGGATCGCGAAGACGCCGAAGAAGAGCAGCAGGATATTGGTATTCGTTCCCATCAAGATCCCCTGTGATGCGGGGGCGGGGCGAGGGCGACCAGGGCCTCGGCCGCGCGGGCCAGGAAGGCATCCTTGCTTTCGTCTTCTTCTACATGAACCGGCGCCCCGAAGGTGACCGTGCAGATCAGGGGCAGGGGGATCACTTCGCCCTTGGGCATGATCTCGGTCAGGTTGGCGACCCAGGTGGG
This sequence comes from Nioella sp., assembly GCF_964229645.1. GTDB lineage: Bacteria > Pseudomonadota > Alphaproteobacteria > Rhodobacterales > Rhodobacteraceae > Nioella. Next base: position 14,710 of record NZ_CAXREX010000159.1, read on the forward strand.
CACCAGGTCGACCTCGGGATGCGACAGTCCGATATTGTAGAGCCCGGCCCGGAAGGGCAGCAACGGGTCGTCGGTCATGTTGCGGTTGCCTTCGGGGAAGATGATCAGGCTCGCCCCCTCGTCAAGCGCCGCGCGGATGGCCAGCATCGGGTCCTCGGTCCGCGCCTCGGGACGGCGATCGACAAGAACGCAGTTGAAGACCTCGGGCCCGACGAAGGCGCGCAGCCGGGTCTTCAGCCAGTAATCCGCCGCCGCCACGGGGCGCGTCTTCCTGCGCATATGGCTTGGCAGCACGGTCCAGATCATTGGCATATCCGCGTTGGACACGTGGTTGGCGTAATAGACGCGCTGCTTGTCGACGGGTTCGATCCCGCGCCAATCCGCGCGCACCGCCGTGATGAACCGCGCGACCAGGGCCAGGAACTGGCCGGTCAGCCGGGCGGCGATCCTTCTTAGAAAGGGGCTGTGCTGCGTCATATCCAAAGTGTTGCCCGGACTTTCCCCAAAAGGGAAGGATTTCGCGCGTCCTCGCAATCGCTGCACGGTGCCGCGCAATTCGAAGCCCGGACGTCATGGGCATGCGTCAGGGCATCTCCGGCGCTTGGATGCGCGGACAGTCGGACATCTCGGCGTCTGATCAGGGCAGGTCACTTGGGATTGTGGCGGAGGAAGTGCGCTTCCAACCGGACCGTCTCCTGTGACCCCTGAGGAAGCTCCGGCAGGCTAACGTGTCCTACGGATTTCTAGGGAACATTTCGCAATTTGACGCCGGTTCACCGGGCAATTCGCTGCTGCGCCCAATGTCCGAGGGACGTAGTCCGCAACGCGAAGAGCCCCGCAACGCACTGACTTGAATAGGTTTTCTTTCTACGCATTCGTTGTCGTGCGACCACGGTGGTCGCTCGAAAGGAAACGAAAATGCGAGAAATGTGCCTCAGTCAAATCGAGCTGGCTGCTCGATGGAGAATTAGCCCAAGGACACTTGAGCGGTGGCGGTGGATCGGCGATGGGCCGCGCTTCATGAAGCTCGGCGGGCGGGTGATTTATCGCGTCGAAGATGTGCTGGCGTTCGAACAGCAAGAACTGCGAGATTTGGAGGAGATAAAGGCTGGGCGCTGAAAACGGCGCTGGCATCGTCAGCCAAGCCCTGCGCGGCGACTATTTCTGACCTGCGCAGGGAAGTTACGTGCGCCGAATAGCCTGCAGTTCGCCACCACGCACCATTCCGCCCCTCCGGCCGAACCCATAACCTCCATCCACATCTGCAGATAGAACCCCGTTCGAAAACAAGCACTTTACGCGCAATTTCGATTGCCCGCTTTCCTCCCGTCAGTTAGCGTCATCGAGAGCACAGAAAATGGGCCCGCATAGTTTGCGGGTCCACCGATCTGGCCCGGAGGTGATTTTGGAGAGCGACCGGTCGGAACTTCGCTGGGGTGTCGAGCAGCGCCTAGAGTTCATCGAGTTCCGCCTGTTCTGGGAACCCAGCACGATCACCGATGGCCGTTTCCGACCGGAACGCCTGCGCACCCTGCGCACCCTGCGCACCCGCCTGTCGGCCGCCTACAAGGGTAGCCAAGAGCCAAGCACATATGTTCACACTGTTCGCGCTCGGCGACTTGTTCCTG
>NZ_CAXREX010000160.1:0-3092 GCF_964229645.1 Nioella sp.
TATATGAAATTGGACTTCGTCCTGAAGATGTTGTGTTTGAAGTTACTGAAACCCATCGCGCGACAGACATGGGCCCCAGGGGACCGGGGCGCGATGGATCACCCGCTGATAGACCTGATCAATGCCAAGATCGCCGAGGCCGAGAAGGACGGGGCCTTTGACACCCTGCCGGGCGCAGGCAAACCCCTGCCGCGCCTCGAGGATCCTGAAAACGCCCTGCGGAATCGGGTGATCGCGGAACACGGGGCCGAGCCCGAGTTTGTCACTCTTTCGCGGCAGTTGCGCCAGCTGCGGGCCGAGCTGGCCGAGGAAAGCGACCGGACCCGCCGCCGCGAGATCATGAAGGACATGTCGATGATGGAGGCGCGGATCGACCTGGCGCGCCGCGCCTATAGCCGCTGATGTGCGGTCGTTTCGCCGTCACCCTGCCGCCCGATGCGATGGCACAGCTGTTCGGGGCGGCCCCGGCCAACGACCTGGCCCCGGTGCCCAATTTCAACGTCTGTCCGACGGTGCAGATCAACGCCTGCGCACTTGGGGAAACCGGCCGCCAGCTGCGCCCGATGAGGTGGGGATTTATCCCGCATTGGTACAAGAAACCGAACGATGGCCCGCTGCTGATCAACGCAAGGGCCGAGACGATCGCGGAAAAGCCCGCCTTTCGCGCCGCCGCGCGGGAACGGCGCTGCCTGATCGCGATGGACGGCTTTTATGAATGGGACCGGGCAGGGGACGAAAAACTGCCCTGGTTCATCCACCGCAGCGATCGCGCGCCGCTGGTGGTGGCGGGCATCTGGCAGGACTGGTCCAGCCGCGAAGGGGGCGAGGTCGAAGACCGCATGGCCACCTGCGCCATCGTCACGACCGAGGCCAAGGGCCAGATGGCCGAGATCCACAATCGCATCCCCGTCTTCCTGTCGCCCGGTGACTGGGGCCTGTGGCTGGGCGAGGAAGGCAAGGGCGCAGCGCGCCTGATGCAACCGGCCGAGGATGATGTCTATGCGATGTACCGTGTCGGGAAAGAGGTAAACTCGAACCGCGCGAGCGGTCCGAGTTTGATTGAGCCATTGTAGCCGGGAGGTGATCAGTAATTGTTGCCAACGCCAAAACCCTGGGTCAGACCCAGGGCATTACCATTGCCGTTACTCGTACCATCACCACTTATTCCAGATAACAAACTACTCAATCCGGATCCGACGTCTTGTATGAGCCCGCCGACCTCAGCAAGGGTATATCCTAACCCTTCCGCTTGTCGGACGACCTCTTCGTCCTTGCCTATGACGTTGCCGTTTTCGTCAATCAGGTCTCCGAAGTCGACCGCCTCGGGTTTATCCCCCAGAATGATCTCTCCGTAGTAGGACGAGTTATAAGAGGACCGCCGGAACAGAAGCTCGGTGTCTTCCTGCACGATCAGCGACCAGGATTGATCCTTCGACAGGGCGTCGCTTTCCCAGGACCAGTCGTCGGCACGCACCGTGTGGGTGGTGTTGGCGAGATTGTAGAACTTGATCTCGTCGCCGGGCTGGGCGTGGACCTCGTCGGGGAAGAACGCCCCTCCGACCAGGTACACGGGGTGCACGATGCCGGTTGGATCGACCGGTTCAGGGGTATTGCCGCCGCCGGAACCACCGCCGCCGCCACCACCGCCACCACCGGACCCACCACCGCCGCAGATGCCGCGGGTGATGCAGTTCAGCCAGTCGCTGAACGGACCAGCCTGCGCAGGGGCGGCAAAGCCAAGCGCCAGGGACATCACCAGAACCGCCTGCAACAGCGTGGCCTTGATCCGGGTCATGAACATCTTGATCGTCATCGGCTTTGATCCTTTCACCGGACGCAACATGCGCCACGGTTTCCGTCACCGTCGTTATGCCAGCGGAATGTGGCGATCTTGGGCGGAATTTGGGTCATTTCAGGGCATCTTGACCGGAACAAGGAACATTCCTCCGGGCCGGGTGTTGTTTGTGAAAGGACACGCAACAGAGATAGGAGATCCTGTCATGGCACAAGCCGCCACCGCAAATGGCGCCGACAAGGCGCTCAAGACCGCTCAGACCAAGGGAAGTGCCGATGACGTGCGCGACCAGATCGCCGCGCTTCAGGCCGACATGGCCGAACTGACCCGTGCTGTCAGCGCCTATGGTAAGGCCAAGGGCGAAGACGCCCGCGCCGCCGCCGAGCTGCGCGCCGAGGAACTGAAGACCCGCGCCGAGAAGATGGGCCGCGACGCCGAGGCGCAGCTGCGCTCGGGCTATGCGCAGGCCGAAGGTGCCGTGCGTGAAAACCCGGCCGCCGCCGTCGGCATCGCCGCTGGCATCGGTTTTGTCCTTGGGCTGCTGTCGACGCGTCGCTGAGGCTGCTCATGTTCGGCTCGTTCATATATTCGCTGAAACTTTCGGTGCGTCGTGCAGGCTTTGGCCTGGGCGGCGCGCTTCTGATGCTGATCGGGCTGGGGTTCCTGACCGTGGCCGCCTGGATCGCCCTGGCCGAGGCGCGCGACACGCAGTTCGCCGCCATGGTGCTGGGCTTTGGCTACATTGGCCTTGGCGCGCTGGTCGCGGCCCTGGGATCGCGCCGCCCGCGCTACGTGGCACCGGCACCGGGACCCTTCGGGCTGTCCACCGGCGGCCTTGGGGCCGCCTTTGCCCAGGGCTTCGGGGCTGGGGCCGCGACGCGGACGGCCATGCGCCGGTAAGCGCGGATAAGCACTGCGATCCGGTCAGGACATGAGATTGCGAAAAGGCGCGGGGGATCCGCGCCTTTTCTTTTGGCTTGGCCCCTGTGTGATTGCACGTGTTGCAATCGGTGCATGCGCGGTGCACCACTTGCCGCAGTGACAGGCAGCAGACACGGCGACAGGCAGGACCAATGGCAGCAATCGTTTTTGACCTTGATGGCACGCTGATCGACGCGGCTGGCGACATCACCGCGATTTCCAACCGGCTGCTGGCGGACCGGGGCTTCGATCCGATCACCCTGGCCGATACCCACAGTTTCCTTGGCAACGGGGCCCCGACCTTCGTGGCGCGGATGCGGGCGGCACGGGGCGTGGGGGATGACCAGCACGCCGCGATGCTAGGCGAATTCGTCGA
>NZ_CAXREX010000161.1:0-5622 GCF_964229645.1 Nioella sp.
AGGGCAAGGCGCGAAAGGGGGTCTTCCTCGACCGCGTCGGCCCCGCATTGCAGCACGATGGCATCGGGACGGAAGGCGGACAGCGCCGGCAGGATCAGGCCGTCGCGGATCAGGGCCATTTCGCTGTCATTGAGCCCGCGCGGCACGGGCAGGTTGAAGCAGTTGCCGCCGCCGTCATCGTCAAGCGCCCCGGTGAAGGGCCAGCGGCGATCCTCGTGCACGGAGACAAGCAGCGTGTCGGCATCGCCCGCGAAGCCATGTTCCACCCCGTCGCAGTGGTGGGCGTCGATATCGACATAGGCAATGCGGGCGGCGCCCGCGCGGCGCAGCGACAGCATCGCCAGCACCGGATCGTTAAGATAGCAGAACCCGCCCGCGCGGTCGGGGAAGGCATGATGGGTGCCGCCGCCGGGGTGATAGATCACCCCGCCATGGGCCAGAAGCTCGCCCGCCAGAAGCGAGGCCCCGGCAGCCGTGGCGGGGCGGCGGAACATTTCCGCGTAGACCGGGTTCGACACGGTGCCGATCCCGTGGCGGTCGCGCGTGGCGGCGTCCACCTCCTGCCGCGCTTCGGCCTCTTGCAGGGCGTCGAGGTAGTCGGCTGTGTGCCAGATCGTGAGCGCGGCGGGCTTGGCGCGGGGGCTGCTGCGATACTGGCCCGGTCCCAGCCAGCCCAGGGCGCGCGACAGGTCCATCACCGTCGAGACGCGCGGCACGCGCAGCGGGTGATGGGGGCCATAGGAGGAATGGCGATAGATCTCGGATCCGAAGAAGAGCGGCCTGGGCCCCGGGGGGCTGTCAGGAGCGGGTCTGTGGGGGGTATCGGGCAACATCTTGACGAAAGACTTCGCCCCCCGGAGGATGATTTCAAGCCCCGATGTTTGTTTCCGCTGGATTTGTCGTTAGATTGGGAACAAGAGCAGAAATCACAGCAGGAAAAGACCAGTTACCGCCAGATGGGCACGTTCCGCACATATCAATCCCCCATGCGCCTCGACGGGGCGGGCAAACGCGACCCGCGCACGCAATTCGCCGCGCTGCCCTTCCGCCGCCGCAAGTCGGACGTGGAGATCTTGCTGGCCAGCAGCCGCGATACCGGGCGCTGGATCATTCCCAAGGGCTGGCCGATGGATGGCAAGACCCCGGCAGAAGCCGCCGCGCAGGAAGCCTGGGAAGAGGCGGGCATTCGCGGCGTGGTCAGCGAAACCTGCGCGGGCTTCTATTCCTACATGAAGAAGATGCCCGATGGCGAAAGCCAGCCCTGCATCGTCGCGGTGTTCCCGATCGAGGTGCGCAAGCTGGACGAGGACTACCCCGAGGCAGGGATGCGCAAGCTCAAGTGGTTTTCGCTGCGCAAGGCCGGCGCGCGGGTTGAGGAGCCCGAGCTCAAGCGCATTATCCGCAACTTCTCACCAGGCAAGTATATGTGATCGCTGCGACGGCGCGGGGGCTTGATTCCGCATTGGCGAAGATTACTGTTCTGCAATCATGATCCGATACACGCTCAGATGTGCCGAAGGGCATCAGTTCGACAGCTGGTTCCAGTCCGCCGAGGCTTTCGAGGCGCTGGAGGGGCGGGGCATGCTGTCCTGTTCCGTCTGCGGCGGGTCGAAGGTTGAAAAGGCGATGATGGCGCCGGGCGTGGCCACCAAGGCCACCAAGGACGGCAAGCCCGAGGCTGCGCCGGGCCCGGTGGCCGAGCGCCCGCCCTCGCTGAGCGAGCCAGTGCATCCGCTGGAACACGCGATCAAGGCGATGCGCAAGCACGTGGAAGAGAACTCGACCTATGTGGGCGGCAATTTCGCCCGCGAGGCACGGGCCATTCACCTGGGCGAAGCGCCCGACCGGCTGATCCATGGCGAGGCCAATGCCGAGGAGGCCAAGTCGCTGATCGACGATGGCGTGCCGGTCATGCCGCTGCCCTTCCTGCCCAAGAACCGGAGCACCTGAGCCATGCGCATACTTGTCACCGGGGCGACCCGCGGGATCGGGCTGGAACTGGTCAAGCGGCTGTCGGCACGGGGCGATGACGTGCTGGCCACCGCGCGCGATGGCGAAGCGCCGACCGGGGACCGCTGGGACCGGCTGGACGTGACCGACGAGGCGAGCGTCCGCGCGCTGTCGGCCCGGCATCCGGACCCGCTGGACCTGCTGGTGTGCAATGCGGGCGTGTATCTCGACAAGCTGCACCAGCTGGAGGACGGCTTCCCGCCCGAAATGTGGGCCGAGACCTTTGCCGTCAACGTGACCGGCGTGTTCCTGACGGTGCAGGCCTTCCTGCCGCAGCTGCGGGCCGCCAAGGGGGGCAGGATCGCGATCATCGGCTCGCAGATGGGCAGCGACACGCGCGCGCCGGGCGGGTCGTTCATCTACCGCGCATCGAAAGCGGCGGTGCTGAACCTGGGGCGCAACCTCGCGGCGGAGCTGCTGCCCGACGGGATTTCCGTGGGGGTCTATCACCCCGGCTGGGTGCAGACCGACATGGGCGGCACGGCCGCCGATATAACGGTTGCGGACTCCGCCCTGGGGCTGATCGCCCGCTTCGACGAGCTGAGCCCGCAAACCACCGGCTGTTTCCTGACCTGGGACGGGCGAGAGCACCCTTACTGAGCGGCCACGTCCTCGGCGCGCGGCAGGTCGCCCTCGACAAATTCGCGCAGCTCCGGGTCCTCCAGCTGCATCTCGATCGTGCGCAGCGCGCTGTCCAGCGTGGCCCGGTGCAGCGCGGCCAGATCGGCGTCCTTCAGCATTTCGTCCATTTGCCCCTGAAGGTCGCCCGAGCGGATCGAACTGTCTTCGCAGGCATTGAGATCGAAGCGATCCCAGTAGTCCATGTCGATGCGGCCCTTGTCCTTGGAATTGGCGGTGCCGCGCAGGCGCTTGAGCAGGAATTCCTCGCGGCTCTTGATCGCGTAATGGTTCATCTGCGCGAATTCGTAGGACACGATATCCTTGTTCGAGCGCCAGCCCTTGCGCATGTACTGTTCGCCGATGAACTGCCCTGACGCGTTGACCCACATGACCTGCCGGTCATGGATTTCGACCTTCTTTTCGAACCGGGGGCGGTGGACCCCGAAATAGTCGAAGCTGGCGGGGCGGAAGAGCGTCTTGAAGCCCCAGATGAGGCCGTTTTCCGGCTCCACCACGTTGCAGGCCCGGGTGAAGCGGCGGGTGACGGGCTCTGGCATCATGTGGCGGTGTCCGGCGGAGCCGAAGAGCCGCCAGTTGACGGAAATCGCCTCGGCCTCCTCCGGGCAGGCGGCGATCAGGTCATCGACCGTGCCCGCGCCAGCATGCACGTTCAGAAACTCGTCGGCATCCGCGATCAGCACCCAGGAGGCGTCCCGCACCACGTCCATCTGGTTGGCCCGGCTATAGGCGCGGCGCTGCGGGTCCATGCGATGCCCGATGGGGTTGTCGAAGTGGTGCACGATCCCCATCGCGTCGAGCCGGTTGAGGATGAGATTGGTGCCATCGGTGCAGTCGTTGGAAAACAGCACGAAATCGTCGAAGCCGAGATTGCGGTAATGGGCGATCCATTCCAGCAGGTATGGGCCCTCGTTCTTCATCGTCGAACAGACCACCTTGCGCCCGTTGCCGGGGAAGGGGGGTGACAGGCGGGGGCGCAGGGCCGGGGACTGCGGCGCTGTTTCGGCGGCGGGGGCCGGGCCAGGGGAAGAAGGGGCCTGCGCGGCGTCTTCGTGCACGGGCTCGCCCGCCTCGTCGAGCGTTTCGCCCGTCCGGCGGGCTTTCTGGATCAGCGCAAGCAGCCGGGCGCGGGTTTCGGGCTTGAGATCGGGGGCGGGGGGCGGGCTGTCCATCCTGGGCTTGTCCTTGCGTTCGCCGGTGTCGAGATCGACCCCGGTCAGCTTGGCCAGGTCCTCGGCATCGTCGGCATCCTGGCGCCGCTCGGCGTTGCGGATCCCGGTCGAGCGGGCGATCATCTTGGCAATAGTCTTGTTGGGCACCCCGTCGGCCTGCATCTTCTTGACCAGGGCCTGCGTGTCCTTGGGCAGGTGCTGGGTGAAGAGCACCTCGTCGAGTTGGTCGATGCGCACCGCGCCCGCTTCGCGCAGGTCGCGTACCCAGTCATCGTATTCCCCGGTATGGCGCAGCTGGTCGACACGCGCGGCATGATAGGCCAGCGCCTTGTCCTGCAAGGCGGCGAGCGTCTTGTCCTTGAGCATCTTGTCCATCAGCGCCTTGACCTTTGGCGCATGGCGCGCGGCGCTGACGGTGGGTTCCTGCTCATTGCGGTCGAAGATCGAGAAATAGGAGGCGTTATACTTGTCCTCCTTGTTGTTCACGTTGCCGCGCAGGCGGCGCAGCAGGTAGGCCTCGTAGCTTTTGACGGCGTAGTGGTTCATCTCGACGAAGTCGTAAGACAGCGTCGGCCCGGTCGAGCGCCAGCCGCTTTTCTTGAAGCTTTCGGTCATCGGCTTGCCGCCGCCATTGACCCATTTGAGCGCCAGCAGCGCCTCGACCTGGCCCTCTTTCGAGGCCTTGTGCTTGATCGAGGGGCGGTGGATGCCGAACTTCATGTCGGGGAAGGGGCGCACCATCGACTTGACGCCCCAGCCCTTGCGGAACCGGTCGGGCGCGCCGTGGGTGTAGCTTTCGATCACCAGTCCCGGCCGCCAGTCGAGCACGTCGTTCGAGCCGTAGAAGCGCCAGGTGATGATGATCCCTTCCGCATCATCGGGCACGGCGTCCACGAGTTCCTGCACCGTGCCATCGCCCAGCTTGATGTTCACGAACTCATCCGCGTCCATCGTCAGGACCCATTCGCTGTCGGTCACATCCTTGTTCTTGCCTGCCAGCCACAGCGCGTGGGGCTGCGGTTTCTTGCCCTTGGGCACGTCGTTGCGGAAGTGCTTGCAATAGCCAAGCTCCTGCAAGCGGATCAGCATGTCATCCGTGCCGTCCTGGCAGTTGTTGGTGTAGACGCAGATATTGTCGAAGCCGATGAGGTGATGATAGGCGACCCACTCCAGCAGGCAGTGGCCCTCGTCCTTCATCATCGACAGGATCGTATACCTGTTCTTCGGCATGAACTGCCCCCTGGGCTGTGCCCTGCTACTCGTATCCTCGTGCCGGAGGATCGGGCCCCCGGTCTCGTTCGTTGCGCCGATTAAACCTCAACGCCGCCCAAAATGCGAGAGCTGCGTGGAGATATCCTTAAGATAAAGGGAAAAAGCTGCGCGTTGCCAGGGCGATAGGTTCGCGGGCGTGCGCGCACAAGATGTCCATCACAATAACTTGTGTGCAAAAATGCGAAGCTTCTGTCTGCCCGGATCGGCGTTTTGGCCGCCGATGCAGGGGCCTATCTGACCTTTCACAAGGCGGGTCGCACCGCCGCCCATATCGCAAGAAACATCAAGATCGCACCTGAAAGGAAAGACCCATGAAAACCCTCGCGCTCTCCACCGCCCTCGTTGCTGCCCTTGCCGCCCCGGCCGCTTTCGCCAGCGACAGCCTCGCCCGGTCCATCGGTGTCGAACCCGGCGCCTACACCACCGCCGAGCTGATCCAGCTGCGCCAGGCGATGGAAGAAAACAACCAGCCCATCGTTCACTTCATCCTGAATGGCGGCTCGAACCCGACCGACGCCTCTGTGGCCTA
>NZ_CAXREX010000162.1:0-3588 GCF_964229645.1 Nioella sp.
GAAGCGGTCTGTATCCACACCGTGCGGCACGACGGCCCAGACATTTTGCACGAAGCTTGCTGCTTCCCGGGTCGTGGCAATGATCGCATCCATGCGGGAAATCAGCCAGCGCGGCCATGCAGAATGCCGCCGCTGAGCGGCAGACGTGAACACGATACGGATGGGTAGGCGGAACACATCACGGGCGATCACGGCCAGTTGCATTTCAGAATTCCGGCGCACATGCCAAATCGAAAAGGGCCGACCTTCCGGTGCGCGGCGGCACATCATGATCGCCCTCCAGCTGCCGACAGGTGACGGGCATCCCGGCAGAGGATGGCCAACCAGTTGCACGCTGAACAAGTCCCGTTGTTTTGACAGGACGGCAGCGGTTGTCGCAGAGACACCGGTTAGACGTGGGTTGAAATTGGTAACGAATAGCTCCGCGTTTTTCACGAATGCCGTCCTTTCTGTGCCGAGAGAACCTAGCCCGCCACAGCGATCAGTGGCAATCCGTGTGAAAGCCCTGGGCGCGCCTGCTCAGTCATCGTTGGACTTGTGCAGAAAGGATGCGATCCGCGGGGTAGAGGGCGTGGCCGGGCGTGTGCGCGTGCGCAGAACCGGCTGTTGCGAGCTGCCCTTTCTGCGGTCTTCCCTCAGCACGATGTAAAGCCCTGACGCGATGATGATCCCGGTGCCAAGCATCGTCATGCGGTCGAGACTTTCGTCGAAGAATATCGCGCCGAAGAGACTGGCCCAGATGATCTGCGAATACTGCATGGGGGCGACGATCACCGCCGGGGCAAGGCGATAGGCCGTCACGAGACAGGTCATGGCAATCAGCGCCAGAAGGGCCACAACGGCTGAAGCCCCAAGGTCGACGATATTGACGGGCACGTAGACGAATGGCAGGGCAGCGCCCATCACCACGAAATTGACCAGCAGCGGGTATAGCTGGAGCACGACGGTGCGTTCCGCCCGCCCGATCTTGCGCATGATGATGGAACTCAGCGCACTGAAGACGGCGCCCGCCAGCGCTGCCGCATGGCCAAGGGTCAGGTCCGCGCTGCCAGGTCGCAGAACGACCAGAACCCCGGCCAGGCCCACCACGATTGCAGCCGCCCGGTGCAGTCCCACACGCTCACCCAGCATCGGGATTGCCAACAGGGTTACCAGCAATGGCATCGCAAAGAGGATCGGGTAGACCTGCGTCAGCGGAAGAACCGAGAACGCGTAGAACGCGCAAGCGGCTCCAAGGGCGCCGCTCACCGTGCGCGCGCCCGTCCACCAAGGATGCACAGGGCGCAGCGAGTCCCCCCGGGCATCGCGGATCATCACCAGCGTCAGCATCGGGAAGCTGAAGAGAACCGAGAAGAAGATGATCTGGATCGCGTTGTAGGTCCCGCCGAGGTATTTGATCACCACGTCGTGGGTTGCGAAAATTCCGAAGGCAAGAAGTGCGAACAAGGCGCCCTTGAGCTGCATGGATCCCGGTCCCGAATGTCTTTTGCGTCAATCCTGAACGGGACTGGCATATGGCACGGTCCCGAGGCAAGGCGGCCAGCTTGCCGGGCGCACCTTGCCCGTGGCACTATCACCGCAAGGGCAGTTTGACAAATGACAGCAGACATATTGGTTCTGGCGGGCGGTGTGGGCCTCTTCCTGGTGGGGATGGAGGTCATGACCGAGGCATTGCGCGCGCTGGCCAGCCGGCATCTGCGTGGGTTCCTTGCACGTTTCACGACCTCGCCCCTGACCGGGACGCTGACAGGCGCGGCCAGCACGGCCGTCATCCAGTCGTCTTCTGCCACGATGGTCACCGTGATCGGGTTCGTCGGTGCCGGGCTCATGACCTTCCCGCAGGCCATCGGGGTGATCTACGGGGCCAATGTGGGCACGACCTTCACGGGCTGGATCGTGGCGTTGCTTGGCCTGAAACTCAGCCTCGGCACCATTGCCTTGCCGCTCCTGCTGGTGGCGGTTCTGGCGTCCCTGCTGACAAGGGGGCGTCCGGCGCGAATCGCGCGCGCGGTGACGGGCTTTTGCCTGATCTTCATCGGGCTCGACATGATGAAGGACGCGGTCGCCGGGTTCGAGGACCGTCTGACCGCCGACAGCCTGCCTGGCGACAGCTTCCTTGGCCGGGTGATACTCGTACTGATCGGGGCGGGTGTGACGGTGGTCATCCAGTCGTCTAGCGCCGCTTTGGCGGCGACGCTCGTTTTGCTGGCCGCGGGGTCCATAAGCCTTGGGCAGGGGGCGGCGCTGGTCATCGGGATGAACGTGGGCACGACCTTTACCGCGCTTCTGGTCACCATAGGCGGCTCGCGCGACATGTTGCGCACCGCAGTGGCGCATGCCGCCTACAACATCGCAACGGGCCTCGTGGTTTTTGCCTTGCTGGTTCCGTCGGTGGGCGCGCTTGGGGCGCTCTTTCCGGCGGATCCGACCACTGCACTCGTCGTTTTTCACACTGCTTTCAACGTGGCCGGGGCTGCAATCATGCTGCCCCTGACCCATCCCTTCGCGCGTCTGATCGAACGGATGGTTCCGGGGCGGGAAGGGGCGCTGACCGATGCGCTGGACCATCGGCTTCTGAACGATCCGAGCGCTGCGATGGATGCCGCGCGGTCCACGGCGCTGGCGATCCTCAGGGTCGAGTTCGCGGCCGCCTCCGACTATCTAAGGCCGCTGCCCGGCCCCTTGCCGGCGCCGCGCGTGGCGCTTCTGCAGACACCGATCGACGACCTGCAGCACTACCTGACCCAGATTCGTGTGCCCGATGGAGATAGCGAGATTGCCAATCGTTACTCGGCGCTCCTGCATCTCTACGACCATTTGCACAGGTTGGCACATCAACTGGTGGCCGAAGATGCGCTGGAGGCGCTCTTGGCCGATCCGGGCTTGCGTCGTCCCGCGCTGGCCTTTGGCGCCGCGCTCCGGCGCTACTCGGAACCCGACGGAACGAGAAGCCCCAGAAAGATGACCCGGCTGGCCTCGCTGATCGCGGGGCGCGCACGAAAGCTGCGCCGCTCGGCGCTTTTGCGGGAACATGTGGGGCTGGTCAGCGTGCCGGAGGTGTTCGAGCTGACCGATGCGATGCGCTGGCTCGAAAGGACGGCGCACAATGCAGATCGGGCGTTGGCCTATGCCCAACTGGCCGAGCACGCCCCTGTTGAACGCCCCTTGCCGGACCGGCTGGCCCCTCATGCAGAGGGCGCCCGCTAGGGGCGCCCTTTCTGTCGTTACAGGCTGGCGTCCAGCTTGGCGACGATCGCATCGCCCATTTCGCTGGTGCTGACGGGCGTGACGCCTTCTTCACCCAGAAGGTCGGCCGTGCGCACGCCATCGGCCAGAACCTGTTCCACGGCCTTCTCCAGCCGGTCGGCTTCGTCACCCTGGTCGAAGCTGTAGCGCAGCGCCATGGCGAAGCTCAGGATGCAGGCAATCGGGTTGGCCTTGCCCTGGCCCGCGATATCGGGGGCCGAGCCATGCACCGGTTCGTACAGCGCCTTGGGACGGCCATTGGCCATCGGGGCGCCGAGCGAGGCAGAGGGCAGCATGCCGAGCGAGCCGGTCAGCATGGCGGCGGCATCCGACAGCAGGTCG
>NZ_CAXREX010000163.1:0-75264 GCF_964229645.1 Nioella sp.
TACGAGCTCTACCAGTGTGACTGGAGTTCAGACGTGTGCTCTTCCGATCTGGCGATGACGATAGACAATGTCGAGGAACAGGCCGATGCGCTCGACAGCGCCGAGGGCAAGGTGGTGGCCTATTGCGCCTCTGGCATGCGCTCGGCCGTGATGTGGGCCTTCGCGCAAGCCGGGCAGATGGAGACCTCCGACATCATCGACGCCGCCGAGGCCGCAGGCTATCCGCTTGCGGGCATGCGCGGCCAGATCGACGCGCTGGCCGCGCGGTCGGCCTGACGCGCCGATCGGCGAAATCTCGCAAAACGCTAGCTATTGTGGTGACAGGGCGATCTTTCGCGCGTATCTTGCGTCCCAAGGGCCAAAAGGCCCATTTTTCTGAGGACAGAGACAGGCGGTAAGAACATGAGCACTCTCAATCGGCGATCCCTGATCATGGGGGCGGCCTCCGTTCCCCTTCTTTCGGCATGTGGCAATGGGCTTGGCAGCAACGCAGCCGACCGCATCGACGCGCGGGTCGATAGCGCGATCCAGTTCATGTATGACAACATCCCCGGCACTCGCGACCTGATGAGCGATGCCGAGGGCGTGCTGATCATGCCGCTGATCACCGAGGCGGGCTTCGGCATCGGCGGTGGCTACGGGCGCGGTGCGCTGCGCATCAATGGCGCGACGGTCGACTACTATTCCTCGGCCTCGGCCACTTTCGGGCTTCAGATCGGTGCGCAGCAATATGCCCATGCGCTGTTCTTCATGACACCGGAGGCGCTGCGCGATTTCCGCTACTCGGCAGGATGGGCCGTGGGCGGCGATATCGAATACGCGGTCAGCAACCAGGGCGGCAATATCAGCGCCGACACCAACACGCTGCTCAGCCCCGTCGTCGCCATCATCTTCGGCCAGGCGGGCCTGATTGCGGGCGCAACCCTCGAAGGTCAGCGCTACAGCCGCATCCTGCCCTGACGGAAACGGCGTTTTTCCGGATTGCAGGCGGTCTTCGGGCCGCCTCTTTCTTTGCATCCCCGCCACATGGCGCTAGGGTGCGCCCGCTTGGACACCACCAGACTCAAGGACACCGATGGCCACCTTCCTGCGATGGATGATCCGTATCGTGACGGCTGCGATCGTTCTGACGGTCACGGGGCTGTTCATCGCCTGGTGGATCTTTTCGCGCTCGATCCCGGATTACGAGGCCGACTGGCGTGTGCCGGGCCTGACCGGCGAGGTCGAGATCGTGCGGTCGAACGCGAACGTGCCGCATATCTTCGCAAGCTCCGACCGCGATGTGTTTTACGGCCTGGGCTTTGCCCATGCGCAGGACCGGCTGTGGCAGATGCTGATGCTGCGGCGCACGGCCCAGGGCCGCCTGTCGGAACTTTTCGGCGAGCGCAGCTTGCGGATCGACGAACTTCTGCGACGGCTCGACCTCTACGGCCACGCGCGCCGGTCGGTCGAGGCGCAGGATGCCGCGACCATGACCATGCTGGAGGCCTATGCCGACGGGGTGAATGCCTGGCTTGGCCTGGTGGCCGAGGAAGCCCTTGGGCGCGGAGCACCGGAGCTTTTGCTCTTTTCACCCGAAATCGCCCCCTGGCGCCCGGCCGATTCCCTGGCCGTGATGAACATGATGGCGCTGCAACTTGCGGGCCACCACGAAACCGAGGTTTTGCGCGCCCGCACCTCGCTGATGCTGAATGATCCGGCGCGCCTGCTCGATATCCTGCCGGATCCGCCCGGCGCGCCTATTACCGAACTTCCCGAGTATTCGGCGCTTTTCCCCGAAATGCCGCGCTTCGTGGCCAGCCTGTCGGATGGCCCGCGTGATCCGCTTTTCCCCAACATGGGGCCCGGCCTTGCCGGGGCGTCCAATGCCTGGGCCGCGGCCCCTTCCCGCTCGGCCACCGGATCGGCGCTGCTGGCCAATGACCCGCATCTGAGCCTAAGCGCCCCGACGATCTGGTACCTGGCCCGGCTGGAGCTTTCGACGGGCGGGGTCATCGGAGGGACGGTGCCCGGCATGCCCATCGTTCTGGTCGGACGGTCCGAAGAGCTGGGCTGGGGGCTGACCTCCTCTTACATGGATGACATCGACCTTTTCGTCGAACAGTTGAACCCGGACAATCCCGAGCAATACCGCACGCCCGAGGGCTGGGCCGAGTTTCGCACCGACCGAACCATCATCGAGGTGGCCGAGGCCGCACCAGTGACGATCACGAGGCGTTGGACGGAAAATGGTCCGGTGATACCGGGCAGCCACTGGGATTTCGCCACCGTCACCCCGCCCGGACACGTCATGGCAATGGCCTGGACCGCACTGACCGACCAGAACACGTCGATGCGCACCGGGCTGGAACTGATGCAGGCGCGCACGATCGAAGAGGCGATGGCCGCTGGCCGCCACTTCGTGGCCCCGTCCCAGAACCTGACCATTGCCACGCCCGACCGGATCGCCATGCAGGTCATCGGCCACATGCCCTGGCGGCTGGTCGAAAGCGAAACCCAGGGGCGCATTCCCTCGCGCGGGTGGGTGGCCGAAGAACGCTGGCAGGGTGTCACCCAGTATTTTGCCAACCCCCATTTCGAAGACCCCGAGGGCGGCATCATCGGCAATACCAACAACCGCATGATAGACCGCGACTTCCCGCTTCATGTCAGCCATTCCTGGGGCGACACACAGCGTATCCGCAGGTGGGAACACCTGATGCAGGCGCGCCAGGTGCATACCCGCGACAGTTTCGTCGAGGCGCAGCTCGATGCGGTGTCCCAGGCGGCGCGCACGCTGTTGCCGCTGGTGGGCCGTGAACTGTGGTTTACCGGACAGGCCGCGCCCTCTGGGACGATCGAGGCCTACCGGGCAGAGGCGCTGGACCTGCTGGCCGCCTGGAACGGGGAGATGAACGAACATCTGCCAGAGCCGCTGATCTACGCCGCCTGGATGCGCGAGTTGCAGCAACGCCTGATCCGGGACGAACTGGGGCCGCTTGCCGCCGAATTCGAGCGGTTGGAGCCCATCTTCATTGAACGGGTTTACCGCGACATCGGCGGGGCCTCAGACTGGTGTGATGTGCAGCCCTCGACAATCGAGGAAAGCTGCACCGACATCGCGCGCCTGGCGCTCGACGACGCGCTTCAATTCCTGATCGAGGCCTATGGCGACAATATCTCGTCCTGGAGATGGGGCGACGCGCATGAGGCCGTGCATGAGCATCAGGTGCTTGGCGGCACGTCCCTGTTCGGGTGGGCGGTGAATATCCGGCAGTCGACCTCGGGCGGCGACAACACGCTGAACCGTGGCCGGACCTCGGGCGCGCTGCCGCTGCCGTTCCGGAACGTGCACGCGGCGGGCTACCGGGGCGTCTACGACTTTGCCGACCCCGACAGTTCCGTCTTCATCACCGCAACCGGGCAGTCGGGCCATCCGCTGAGCCGCTTCTACGACAACCTGGGCGAGCTAGGGCGGCGCGGCGAGTATATCCCCATGTCGCTCGATCCCGAGCTTGCCCGCGCGGGCAATATCGGCGTGACCACCCTCAGCCCGCGCTGACCCCGACAGCAAAACGCCGCGCCCGGAAAGAGGGGCGGCGCTGCAATCGGTAGCGTGTCGGCCGCGTCAGCGCGTCCGGCCCGGCGGCGGGGCCGGGATATAGCGCTCGACCGTCACGCGGATTGCCCCGTTCTGCCGGTGATACTGCATCACCGCGAGCATGTAGGTGCCCGGGGCCACGCGCACCGCGATCTGAGAGTCGAGCGAGTTGTTGGCGTCATCGTTGAACGAGATCTCGCGCCCCACCCCGTCGAAGAGCGCGATCATCGGATCGGACTGGCCGATGCCAATCGCGTCGATCAGCAACAGCCCGCCTTCGGGCACGTCGAAGCTGAGCCAGCGGGCATCGGCTCCGACAGCCCCGTCATTGAAGAGCCGGGTCGTCAGATCCCCCATCTGCACCACCGGCACGACCGACCCGTCCGGCGGCGGGCTGGCGCGGCCATCGGCGTAAAGGTCTCGCATCATGTCTTCCTCGGAATAGACGCTGATCGACACGGTGACCGGCAGATCGGGATTGTTGAGCGCGCGCATCCCGATGCAATAGGTGCCCGCTGCGAGCCCCTCGGTGAAGTCGATGCGCGAATTCAGGCTGTCATAATCGTCGTTCTCCGCCAGCAGCGCCCCGCCCGCATCGTAAAGATAGATATAGGGGTCCGCGCTCGGGTTCTCGGCCCGGATCGAGATGGGCATGTCGCTGCCAAGCGTGAACCGGTAATAGGGCGCGCCGTTCACGGTGTTCGTGGCCGAGGCTTCCTGGCCTGGCAGTCGGTCGAGCGGGGCACCGCCAAGTGGCGTGGCCGGCATATCCGATGTGCAGGCCAGGATATTCGACCCGCCCGAGCCCGGCGTCAGCGCGGGATGCTCGACCAGGCCCACCCGGATATCGGCCTGGATCGGCCCGCCACCATAGCTGCGCGTGGCCAGGCAATAGGTGCCGGGTTGCAGGGTGATTTCCCCGCGAGAGGCCCAGTTGCCACCGCTGTCGTCATCGGTCAGAACCATCGCGCCTTGCTGGTCGTAAAGCTCGATGACCGGATCGGCCCCGAACTGGCCCTGTGCCTCGACGCGTACTGCCATGGGCTGCGAGAGGGTGAAGTTCGACACGTGGTAGCTGCCCGGCGGCACCGCGCCCACCAGGTCGAACGGGCCTGCGGCGGTGGAAATGTCCGAACTGTCGGCACTGCCGCCGGCCCAATGCCCGGCGGGCACGCTTGCGCCGCAAGCGGCCTCCTGCGCCAGCGACGGCAGCGCCGAGAGGGAAAGGAGCGCGGCCGCCAGCGCAAGTGTCCTGTGTGTCGTCATCGAAAATCCTCCGAAATCTATCCTGTGGCCTGAACCGCCGCCCGAACCAGAATACAAGGAAGCCGCCCTTGCGCCAGCCCCCAAGACAGGGGCCGTTGCAGCCGGACCGGATCGGGGCCAGACTGGCTGAAAGCAACGAGGACAGACGATGCAGCGCCTGAGCCAATCCCCGACCGACCCCGCCTTCGTGCAGGATCCCTACCCTTTCTATGCGCGCGCCCGTGCGTCCGGGCCGCTGGTCTGGTGGGAAGATTACCACATGCCCTGCGCCACGACCCACGAAGCGGTGAACGCTGTCCTGCGGGACCGGCGTTTCGGGCGCGAAGAGCCCGAGGAACTGCGTCGCCCCATCCCCGATCATCTGGCCCCTTTCTACGCGGTGGAGGCCCATTCGATGCTGGAACTGGAACCGCCGCGCCATTCCCGGCTGCGTTCTCTGGTGCTGCGCGCCTTCACCTCGCGCCGGATCGCGGGGCTTCAGTCGGGGATCGAAACCCTGTGTCACGAGCTGATTGACCGCTTACCGGAGGGACGCTTCGACTTGCTTGACGCCTATGCCCGGCCCCTGCCCGTCACCGTCATCGCGCGGCTTCTCGGAGTGCCCGAGGAGATGGGGCCGCAATTGCTGCGCTGGTCGAACGACATGGTGAGGATGTACATGGCTGGCCGCAGCCGGGCCGATGAGGACGCCGCCGTATCCGCGACCGAGGCTTTCGTGGCGTTCATGCGCGACTACGTCGCCCGGCGGCGCAAGGATCCGCGTGACGACCTGATCACCAGCCTGATCGCTGCAGAGGAAGATGGCGAACGGCTGACGACCGACGAGTTGATCACCACCTGCATCCTGCTTCTGAACGCGGGCCACGAGGCAACCGTGCACACGCTTGGAAACGGCGTGAAATCCATGCTGGAGCATGGAGTCGTGCCGGGAGAGAAACCCGAGGCTCTGGTGGAAGAGATCATGCGCTTCGACCCGCCGCTGCACATGTTCACCCGCTATGCCTATGAAGAGATCAGCTTTTGCGGCCATGTTTTCCAGCGCGGCGAGCAGATCGGGTTGCTCCTGGGATCAGTCGGCCGGGATGAGGTCGTGAATGACAACCCGGACGCCTTCGACCCGGACAGGGCAGCAGCCACGCACCTGGCCTTCGGCGCGGGGCTGCATTTCTGCGTGGGCGCACCGCTGGCCCGGATGGAATTGCAGATCGCGCTTCCCATTCTCTGGGACCGATGCCCGGGGCTGAGCCTGGCCGAGCCGCCGCGCTACGCGGATATCTATCACTTCCACGGGCTGGAGAGCCTGCAAGTCACGCGATAAGCGACAGGGGTCGCCGCCAGGGGCGGCAACCCGCGCGATCCGTGGCGGATCGCGGTTTATTTTCCGCCGCGGAAAATGCCCCGGGGGGCGCTGCCCCCCGGACCCCCCGGGATATTTTCAGAACAATGAAGGGGCAGGCTATTCTGCGGCGAGTGTGCGGCCGCCAAGCATAGGCTTGAGGTAGCGGCCCGTGTGGCTTGCTTCGACCTCGGCCACCTGTTCGGGCGTGCCTTCGGCCACAATCGAGCCACCGCCATCGCCGCCCTCGGGACCGATATCGATGATCCAGTCGGCGGTTTTGATCACGTCGAGATTATGCTCGATGACCACGACCGTGTTGCCCTGGTCGACCAGTTCATGCAGCACCTCAAGGAGTTTCTTCACGTCTTCGAAATGCAGGCCCGTGGTGGGTTCGTCGAGGATGTAGAGCGTGCGCCCCGTGGACCGTTTGCTGAGTTCCTTGGAAAGCTTGACGCGCTGCGCCTCGCCGCCCGAGAGCGTCGTCGCCTGCTGGCCCACCTTGATGTAGTCCAGTCCGACGCGGCTGAGCGCCTCCATCCGGTCGCGGATAGCGGGCACGGCCTTGAAGGTCTCGCGCGCGTCCTCGACCGTCATGTCGAGCACGTCGGCAATGGATTTGCCCTTCCACTTGATTTCCAGCGTTTCGCGATTGTAGCGCGCGCCCTTGCAGGTTTCGCAGGTGACATAGACATCGGGCAGGAAATGCATCTCGATCTTGATCACGCCATCGCCCTGGCAGGCCTCGCAGCGCCCGCCCTTGACGTTGAAGCTGAACCGGCCCGGTTTGTAGCCACGCGCCTGCGCCTCGGGCAGCCCCGCGAACCAGTCGCGGATCGGGGTGAAGGCACCGGTATAGGTCGCGGGGTTTGACCGCGGGGTGCGCCCGATCGGGCGCTGGTCGATGTCGATCACCTTGTCGAGATGTTCCAGCCCCTGCACCGTTTCGCAGGGCGCGGGTGTCTGGCGCGCACCGTTCAGCTTCATCGAGGCGGTCTTGAAGAGCGTCTCGATGGTCAGCGTGGACTTGCCGCCGCCCGACACGCCCGTCACGCAGACGAACTTGCCAAGGGGAAAATCCACGGTCACGTCGCGCAGGTTGTTGCCGCTGGCCTTGACCACGCGGAGAGTCTTGCCATTGCCTTCGCGCCGTTCCGCGGGCACCGCGATTTCGCGGGCGCCGGACAGATACTGCCCGGTCAGCGAGGCGGGATCGGCGGCAATCTCGGCCGGGGTGCCCTTGGCGACCACCCGGCCCCCATGCACGCCTGCGCCGGGGCCGATATCGAAGACGTAGTCGGCCTCTCGGATTGCTTCTTCGTCATGCTCCACAACGATCACGGTATTGCCCTGGTCACGCAGGTTCTTGAGCGTGGTTAGCAGCCGGTCATTGTCGCGCTGATGGAGCCCGATGGAGGGTTCATCGAGCACATAGAGCACGCCCGTCAGGCCGGAGCCGATCTGGGAAGCGAGCCGAATGCGCTGGCTTTCACCGCCTGACAGCGTGCCCGCGTTGCGGCTGAGCGTCAGGTATTCGAGGCCCACATTGTTAAGAAAGCCGAGCCGTTCGCGGATTTCCTTGAGGATGGCGCGGGCGATCTCGTTTTTCTGGTTGGTCAGGCTGTCAGGCACAGTGGCACACCACTTGGCGGCCTCCTTGATCGACATCTGCACCACCTGGCCCACATGAAGACCGGCGATCTTTACTGCCAGCGCTTCTTCGCGCAGCCGGTAGCCGCCGCAGCTGCCGCAAGGGCGGTTGTTCTGGAAACGCTCGAATTCCTCGCGGATCCAGGCACTATCTGTTTCGCGGTAGCGCCGTTCCATGTTGGGAATGACACCTTCGAAGCTGCGGGTGACCTGGTAGACCCGGCCGCCATCGTCGTAGCGGAAGGGAATCTCCTCCTCGCCCGAGCCGCGCAGGAAGACCTGCTGCACAGTGGCGGGCAGATCCTTCCACGGGGTCGCCGGATCGAAGGCGTAGTGGCGCGCAATCGCCTCGATCGTTTGCAGGAAATAGGGCGACTTGCCCTTGCGCCAGGGGGCCAGAGCCCCGTCTTCCAGCGTCAGGGCCTGGTCGGGCACCACGAGACGTTCGTCGAAGAAGAGCTCAACCCCAAGACCGTCGCAGGATGGACAGGCGCCGAAAGGCGCGTTGAAGGAAAACAGGCGCGGTTCGATTTCCGGAATTGTGAATCCCGACACGGGGCAGGCGAATTTTTCACTGAAGGTGATGCGCTCCGGATCGCCCTCCTTGGGGGCGGTTTCGAGGATCGCGATGCCATCGGCCAGGTCGAGCGCGGTGCGAAGCGAGTCGGCCAGCCGCGTTTCCAGCCCTTCGCGCACGACGATCCGGTCAACCACCACGTCGATGTCATGGCGGAACTTCTTATCCAGTGTGGGCGGCTCGTCCAGTTCGTAGAACTGCCCGTCGACCTTCACGCGCTGGAAGCCTTGCTTGCGCAGCTCCAGCATCTCCTTGCGATACTCGCCCTTGCGGTCGCGCACGATCGGGGCCAGCAGGTAGCCGCGGGTGCCCTCCTCCATCGCCATGATCCGGTCGACCATGTCCTGCACCTGCTGTGCTTCAATGGGCAAGCCGGTGGCTGGGCTATAGGGGGTGCCGACACGGGCAAACAGAAGGCGCAGGTAATCGTAGATCTCGGTCACCGTGCCGACGGTGGACCGCGGGTTCTTCGAGGTCGTCTTCTGTTCGATGGAAATCGCCGGGCTGAGACCGCTGATATGGTCCACATCGGGCTTTTCCATCATGTCGAGGAATTGGCGGGCATAGGCCGACAGGCTTTCGACATAGCGCCGCTGGCCCTCGGCATAGATCGTGTCAAAGGCGAGCGAGGACTTGCCGGACCCGGACAACCCGGTGATCACGACGAGTTCGTCGCGCGGAATATCCACGTCGATATTCTTCAGATTGTGCTCGCGCGCGCCGCGCACCTCGATCTTCTTCAGTTCGGCCATGCCTGCCCCCGGGGGATAATCTGGTTAAGAGATAGTTGAGACAGGACGAGTCTCCAACTCAAAAATGAGAACATTCGGCGAACTTATCCACAGGGCGACGGCGCTCTTTGCTGAAAAAAAAGGCAAGCGTCACCATTCCCGGCAGAAATCAGGGGGATCACGCTATCTTTAGTTGTCTCACATTCATTATTCATGATCTTTACCACTTGAAAACTGCTCACCGCTTTCTTTATTGACGTTGACAATTACCTCTTGAGGCACACCGCTATGTTAGGTTTCATGCAGTCCACCGCCCCCTCCGTCGCCTATGACCCGTTTCACGCCGTGAAGATGGCCGAGACCGGCGACATCACCGTCATCGACATTCGCGAACATGCCGAGGTTCAGGCCTCTGGCAAGGCCAAGGGCGCGATCCATGTGCCGCTGGCCGCGCTGCGCATGAAGGCCGATCCTGCCAGCCCCGAGCAATTGCCCGAGTTTCGCAACGGTAAGCCCGTCGTGATCTACTGTGCCTCGGGCGGGCGGTCGCAAATGGCCGTGCGGATGCTGCGCCAGATGGGACTCGACGAGGTCTACAACCTTGGTGGGCTCGGTCACTGGGAAATGGCCGGCGGCGCGATTACCCGCTGATTGCTATCGAATGTTTTGCAAGATGGCGCATTTCGCCCTAATGTGATGGAACTTTATTTCATCATGTCACAGGTTTCACGATGCGCCGTCTGCTCTCGTTTTGTCTTCTTGTCCTCTTCTGCGCCCTTGCGCCTGTTGCGCAGGCACAGGACAGGCCCGCCACGATCCTTGTTCTCGATGCGTCCGGGTCCATGTGGGGCCAGATTGATGGGGTCAACAAGATCGTCATCGCGCGCGAGGTCATTTCCGACCTCCTGACGCGCATTCCCGAGACGATGGAACTGGGGCTGACGATGTATGGCCACAACCGTCGCGGCGACTGCTCGGATATCGAAACCATGGTGCCGCCGGGGGTGGGCAACCGTGACCAGATTGCCCAGATCGTCAACACCGTGAACCCGCGCGGGCGCACGCCCCTGTCGGCAGCGGTGATCCAGGCGGCAGAACAGCTGCGCTACACCGAGAATCCCGCCACTGTCATCCTCGTGTCGGACGGGCGCGAAACCTGCGATGCCGATCCCTGCGCCGTGGGCCGTGCGCTGGAAGAAGCCGGGATCGACTTTACCGCACATGTGGTTGGTTTCGACGTGGCCGAGCCCGAGGATATCGCCCAACTTCAATGCCTTGCCGACAATACCGGAGGTCAGTTCCTGACCGCCTCCAACGCCGATGAACTGGCCGAGGCTCTTGATCGTGTCGCGGTTGCACCGCCGCCTGCCCCGGTCTTGTCGCAGATCACCTTCCGCGCGGTGGTTGAACCCGACAACACGGCGCCGGTTTCGCCGCTGATCTGGGAAGTCTTCGATGCCTCCGGTCAGGTCGTGATCCCGCGCACCGAGGCGCCCACCCTGATGCAGCCCCTTCCTGAAGGGGAGTACCAGGTGTGGCTCTATCGCGTGACGCAGGAAACCACCCATGGCGGGCCCTTCACCGTGGTCGCGGGCCAGGATCAGACCGTGATCGTTCCCCTGCCCCAGCTTGTTCCCGAGGCCAGCCTGATGGCACCTGCCGAGGCCCCCGTGGGAACTTCCGTGCCGGTGCAGTGGTCGGGTCCCGGCGCGCCCGAGGATTACCTGCTGCTCGCGCTGCCGGACCGCTCGGCCAGCCTCGTTCAGGTCTTCCCGCGTGATGGCAACCCGCTGATGGTGACGCTGCCCGACACGGCAGGCGATTACCTGCTGCAATACGTGCATCCCGCGCTCAATCGCGTGCTGGCCGAACGGCCCATCCGCGCCGTGCCGCTGCCCGCCACGATCACCGCCCCTGCAACGGCGGTGGCAGGCTCCACCATTGCCGTGACATGGGACGGCCCGGGCGGCGAGGATGACATGATCACGGCGGCCATCGTTTCGCAGGATCGCAATGTTACGCGGGTCTATACACGTGATGGCAACCCGGCCCAGTTGCGCGTGCCCTCTCAGGCCCGTGACTACGAACTGCGCTACATCGACGGAACCGGCCGCGTTCTGGCGACGGCCCCGCTGACCGTCACGCCGGCCAGTGCCACCATCGAGGCGCCCAACAGCGCGCCGATGGGCAGCACCATCTCGGTCGCATGGACCGGGCCCGCCTACGAGCCCGACCAGATCGTGATCGCGCGGCCCGGTGAAACCCGCGTCCTCAACCGCATCTACATGCGCGATGGCACCCCGCAGGACATGCTCCTGCCGCCGGTCGCGGGCCAGTATGAACTGCGCTATCTCATGCAGGACGACGAAGAGGTGATTGCCACCCGACCCATCACCGTCACGCAGGTCCTGGCCACGCTGGAGGCCCCAGCCGCCGCCACCGCCGGCTCGACCATTCGGGTGGACTGGACCGGGCCCGATTATGCCAATGACTTCATTGGTATCGGCCGGATCAACGAACCCGACCGTTACGCCAACTACGCCTATACGCGCGATGGCAGCCCGGCATCCCTGCTGATGCCGGCAGAGCCCGGCGACTATGAAATTCGCTATTTCATGAACCAGGACCGCACCGTCATCGCGCGCCATCCAATCACGGTCAGCGATGTCGTCGCCACCCTGGAAGCCCCTGCCAGCGCCGAGGCCGGATCGACCGTCCGGGTGCATTGGACCGGGCCCGACTATGCCAATGACTTCATCGGGGTTGGCCGCATGGATGAACCGGATCGCTATGAGAACTACGCTTACACGCGTGACGGCAGCCCTGCCGCCCTGCTCATGCCGGCAGAGCCCGGCGACTACGAAATCCGCTACTTCGTGAACCAGGACCGGACCGTCATTGCCCGTCATCCGATCACGGTCAGTGACGTGGTCGCGACACTGGAAGCGCCGGAAAGCGCGCCCGCAGGCTCTACCGTGTCGGTCACCTGGACGGGGCCTGACTACCAGAACGACTTCATCGGCGTGGGCCGGATGGATCAACCCGACCGCTACGAGAACTACGCCTATACCCGTGACGGCAGCCCCGCCCGCGTGGAGATGCCAACGGCACCCGGCACCTACGAGCTTCGCTATTTCGTGAACCAGGACCGCACGGTGATTGCGCGGCGGGTGATCGAGGTGACAGAGGTCGGTGCCAGCCTTGAAGCGCCGGAAAGCGCGGCCGCAGGCTCAACCGTGTCGGTCACCTGGACCGGGCCTGACTACCAGAACGACTTCATCGGCGTGGGCCGGATG
The DNA here is from genome assembly GCF_964229645.1 of Nioella sp. Taxonomy (GTDB): domain Bacteria; phylum Pseudomonadota; class Alphaproteobacteria; order Rhodobacterales; family Rhodobacteraceae; genus Nioella. The sequence continues at coordinate 12,437 of NZ_CAXREX010000163.1, forward strand.
GATGAGCCCGACCGCTACGAAAACTACGCCTATACCCGCGACGGCAGCCCCGCCCGCGTGGAAATGCCAACGGCACCCGGCACCTACGAGCTGCGTTATTTCGTGAACCAGGACCGGACCGTGATTGCGCGACGGGTGATCGAGGTCACGGCGCTTTCGGTAACGCTCAGCGCGCCGCCAAGCGCAAGTGTAGGCGAAACCGTGTCGGTCACGTGGGAAGGGCCGGACTATCGCAACGATTTCATCGCGGCGTCCCTGCCCGACGATGACGGCTACGAGACCTACACCTATACCCGCGACGGCAACCCGGCCCGCCTGCAAATGCCGAGCGAGCCCGGCAGCTACGAGATCCGCTATTTCGTGAACCAGGATCGCACGGTCGTGGCGCGGATCCCCGTGACGGTGGCCGATATCGTGGCCACGCTCAGCGCCGATCCCTCGGGCGTTGCAGGCGGCAGCGTGATGGTGGCCTTCGAAGGTCCGAATTATCGCAACGACTATATCGCGATCTCGCGCGCCGATGATCCCGACGGCTATGAAACCTATGGCTATACACGCGACGGCAACCCTGTGCGTGTCACCCTGCCCGATGAGCCTGGGGCCTACGAGATCCGCTATTTCATGAACCAGGATCGCCGCATCCTGGGACGGATCCCGTTCACGGTGACCGCGCCCTGACACGAAAAAGGCCCCCGCAGAACGCATCCGCGGGGGCCACAATTGTCAAAATGCTGAAGATCACATGTGGATCACGCGACCATATGCGTCGAGCGTGGCCTCGTGCATCATCTCGCTCAGCGTCGGGTGCGGGAAGACCGTCTCGAAGAGATCCTCCTCGGTGGTTTCCAGCTTTTGGCCGATGACATAGCCCTGGATCATTTCGGTCACTTCTGCTCCGATCATGTGGGCGCCCAGAAGCTCGCCGGTCTTGGCGTCGAACACGGTCTTGATCAGCCCCTCTGGCTCGCCAAGCGCGATGGCCTTGCCGTTGCCGATGAAGGGGAACTTGCCCACTTTCACCTGGTAGCCCGCTTCCTTGGCCTTGGCTTCGGTCAGGCCGACACTGGCCACCTGCGGATGACAATAGGTGCAGCCCGCGATGGAATTGGGCTTGATCGGGTGCGGCTTGCCGCCCGCGATCAGTTCGGCCACCATCACGCCTTCATGGCTGGCCTTGTGGGCAAGCCAGGGCGCGCCAGCGATGTCACCGATGGCATAAAGCCCGTCAACACCGGTGCGGCAGTATTCATCGGTCACCACGTGGGTGCGGTCGATCTGAACGCCAAGCGCCTCCAGCCCCAGCCCCTCGACATTGCCGACGATACCAACCGCGGAAATCACCGTGTCGAAGTCCTGCGTCTCGACCTTTCCGCCGATCTCGATATGCGCGGTCACCTTGTCGGCGGCGCGGTCGAGCTTCTTGACCATCGCCTTTTGCAGAATCTTCATCCCCTGTTTTTCAAAGGCTTTCTTGGCGAAGGCGCTGATCTCGGCGTCTTCCACGGGCAGCACGCGGTCCATGACTTCCACCACGGTCGTGTCGGCGCCGAGCGTGTTGTAGAAACTGGCAAACTCGATGCCGATGGCGCCCGATCCGATGACCAGCAGCTTCTTGGGCATATGCGGCGGCACCAGCGCGTGCTTGTAGGTCCAGACACGCTTGCCATCTGCTTCCAGCCCCGGCAATTCACGGGCGCGCGCGCCGGTGGCCAGGACGATGTTCTTGGCGGTCAGATCCTCGGTGCCCTTGTCGGTTTCCACCTTCACCTTGCCCTTGGCGGGAATGGTGGCCGATCCCATGATCACGGTGATCTTGTTCTTCTTCATCAGGTGGCCAATGCCAGAGGAGAGCTGCTTGGCCACACCGCGAGAGCGTTTCACCACGGCGTCGAGGTCATAACCGATGTTATCGGCCTTCAGTCCGAATTCCTTGGCCCGCTCCATCAGGTGGAACACCTCGGAAGAGCGCAGCAGCGCCTTGGTGGGAATGCAGCCCCAGTTCAGGCAGATGCCGCCCAGGTGTTCGCGTTCCACGACACAGACCTTCTGGCCAAGCTGCGCCGCCCGGATCGCTGCCACATATCCGCCGGGGCCTGCCCCGATGACCACCGTATCAAAAGACTGAGCCGCCACTATATCCACTCCTCCGGCTGAAATTTGTTTAACGTTAAACTATACGAAATCTTCAAGCAAGCCCTGCAACACAAGGCCGGCTTGCGTCAGACGCAAGGCTCCGCCGGGGAGAAATGATTATTAGTTCAATGGCTGAACTACTTGCACATCACGGCCGCGCGGACTTCTTCCACGACCTTGCCATAACCGCCCGAGTCGAGGAATTCCTTTTCCTCATCGGTGCTGTCCCGTCCAAGCGCCTCGTTGCGATAGGGGAAACGGCCATAGCGGCGGATGATTTCCCGATGCGCGCAGGCATGGGGCAGCTTGTCTTCCCGCTCGTCCGGCATCTTCTGGCAGGTCAGGCGAACGGAATGGTCCTGGTCGGTCAGCGCCTCGGAATGCATGAAGGGCATGTAGAAGAACTGCCGCACGTTCTGGGGAAAGCGTTCGTCCCAGCCCCGCGACAGGGACGTGCAGGCCGCGGCCTTGGCCTTGGCATCGGTCTCGAAAGCCATGGCGTCGCCCCGGAACATGTTGCGGGGGAACTGATCGAGCAGGATGATCAGGGCCAGCGCCTTGCGCGGATGGCTGGTCCAGCCGTCGTAAAGCCCGCGGCGCGCCTCTTCCCACATCTCCATGAAGCGGTCGCGAATGAGCGTGTCGAACTCCTCGCCCCCTGCATACCATTTCTCGGGCCCGGCTTCCTCCAGCCAGAACGAGATGATCTCCTCAGATGGGTGTGTCATGACAGTGCTCTCCTTTTCCTGTCTCTGCCTCATCCTGTCTTGCCCGAAGGATCACGATGCGCCTGTCGGGCTCCCCTCCTCTTGCGCGTCGGCCTGTTCTTCGCTGGCCTCCGCGTAAAGTTCCTGCGCCGTGGTCAGGGCCACAGATGTCGCGGTTGGCATGATCGGTGCATAGGACACCGCGTCGTAATCGTCGTCCTCGGCATAGGCGCTCTGGCGCCGGGTCATCCGCCAGCCGCCGTATAGCGCCATCATGGCGAGCGTCAGCGTCAGGAAGAGCCAGAATCCCGTGGGCCCGGTCATGCCCATCAGCCAGCCCACGGCAGGCGGCCCGACGATCGCGCCAAGCCCGTTGATGAAGATGAGCCCGCCGGAAGCGGCGGCCATGTCCTCGGGATCGAGGTAGTCATTGGTGTAGGCGATGAGCAGCGCGTAAAGCGGCTGCGCCAGCCCCCCGGTCAGAAGCGCGGTCAGCAGCACCAGTTCGAACACGTCATCGAAGAAGACCCCGATCAGCGCCGAAACCGCGCCAAAGGCCGCGATGAAGAAGATCAGGACGCGGCGGTCCATCCGGTCCGACAACCAGCCGATCGGGTATTGGAAGAGGATGCCGCCCACGAAAAAGCCCGAGACAAGGAACGAGATTTCGCGAACGCTCATCCCGGCCTGGGTGCCATAGACCGAGGCCATTCCGAACTGCGCGGAAAAGACGAATCCCAGAAGGATCATGCCGACAAAGCCAAGGGGGGATTTCTTGTAGAGTGTGCCCAGGCTCATGGGCCGGGTTTCCTCGAAGGAGGGCGTGGGCTGCACCGCCAGAAGGATGGGCGCAAAGGAGAGCGACACCAGAACCGAGGGGATGATGAACAGCACGAAGCCCGACGGATCGCCGAAGTTCAGAAGCCCCTGCCCCAGCACCAGCCCCACCATCTGCACCAGCATGTAGGCCGACAGCGCCTGGCCGCGCGTATCATTGCTGGAGGCATTGTTGAGCCAGCTCTCCGCCGTCACGTAAACGCCGGACAGCGAGAACCCGAGGATCACCCGCAGCGCCATCCAGGCGTAGGGATTGGTCAGCACCGGATAGAGGATCAGCACCGCCGAGATGAACGAGCCAAGGGCCGCGAAGACACGCACATGCCCCACCCGCCGGATCATCCGTGGCGCCAGGCGGGAGCCGCCCAGGAATCCCACGAAATAGGCCGAGGCGATCAGCGACAGTTCAAGCGTGTTGAAGCCTTCGAGCGCGCCGCGCACACCCATGAGAGAGCCTTGCAGGGAGTTTCCAACCTGCAGAAGCATCAGCCCGAGTAGAATCGCCCAAGCGCTGGCGATGACCTGTTTCATGGCGCTGCTCCGCCTCTTGCCGTCTTGTTTCTCTGGCAGTCCGGGCCTGTCCGGTCCCGTCAGAAAGCGACGTTATCTGTCACGCTATCAGCCTTTTGCGGCAATTTCGGGAAAAAGAAGCGATGCGTCGCCATATGAAAAAAAGCGGTACTTTTCGGCAACGGCATGATTGTAAAGGCTTTTGATGGTCTCTTCGCCCATGAGCGCCGAGACCAGCATCAAAAGGGTCGATTTGGGCAGGTGAAAATTGGTCATCAGCCCGTCGGTGATGCGAAAGCGGTAGCCGGGGTAGATGAAGATGTCGGTATCGCCCTGCCAGGCTTGCATGCTGCCGTCTTCACATGCGGCCGTTTCGATCAGCCTCAGCGCGGTCGTACCCACGGGAATGATGCGCCCGCCTGCCGCTCGGGTGGCGTTCATCTCGGCGGCTGCCGTTTCGGTCACCTCGCCCCATTCCGCGTGCATCCGGTGCGTGGTCACATCCTCGACCGTCACCGGCAGGAAGGTGCCCGCGCCAACGTGAAGTGTCACGAAGGTGAAACTGACCCCGCGCGCCTTGAGCGCCTCGATCAGCGGTTCGTCGAAATGCAGGCTGGCCGTGGGGGCCGCAACCGCGCCCTGGTTGCGGGCCCATATGGTCTGGTAGTCGTCCTTGTCCTGGCTGTCGGCCGGGCGCTTGGCGGCGATGTAGGGCGGAAGCGGCATTGCGCCGGCCTGGTTCAGCGCCGCGTCGAACGCCTCGCCCGCAAGGTTGAAGCGCAGGCGCAGGCCGCCCTCCAGCCCCACGACCTCGGCTGAGAGCCCTGCGTCGAAGTCGACGCTTTCGCCAGGTGCAAGCTTTCGCAAGGGCTTGGCCAGGGCAGACCAGCTGCCATCGGCCTGAGGCTCCAGCAGCGTGACTTCGATCTTGGCTGAAACGCGCCCCTGCGCGCTGTCGCGCCAGCGCCGTCCGAACAGCCGCGCGGGGATCACCTTGGTGTCATTGAGAATGAGCCGGTCGCCCGGCCCAAGCAGATCGGGCAGATCATGCACGTGCATGTCGCGAAAGCTGTCACCCACGGCATGCAGCAGCCGCGCCGAGGACCGGGGCTTCGCGGGCCGCGTCGCGATCAGCTCTTCGGGCAGATCGAAATCGAAATCGTCCAGTTTCATGCCGTGTGCCTGTCCTGTGGTTTTGCCGTCTGACTGCGCTTACTCAGCGGCTTCCGGCGGCGGTCTGCGGAAGATCTCGCGGAAGATGCCGGGGGTCAGAACCGAGAGCGGGTTCACCGTCACATCCGAGTTATCTGCCGTTCCCGTCAGCCGGTAGGTGAATCCGAACAATCCCTCGCGCCGGGGCGTGAACAGGCCTCCTACCAGCCCGTTGACCACATACAAGGGCGAAACGACGCCTTCGAAGTCGAAATACCCGCTGCGCGTGTTGTAGATCCCGTCCAGCGAAAGCCCCATCGACGCGCCAAGCGCGGTGCCTTCCGTGATCGTCATCACGTCAGGTGTCAGTGAAAAGATCACCTCGACATCGCCCAAGGCCACGCCCTCGCCAGTAGCGAGCTGCTCGATCAGCCCCACAACGGAAATGGCGCTGAGCAATTCGGCAATGGCCGGGGCATTGCGCAGGCGCGGGTTGTCGATGGTCAGACTGCCGCTATAGCGCCCTTCGCCGGGCAAGGGGCGCAGGATGAGATCCATCCGTCCGCCATAGGCATTGCGGTAGATGCCCGCAGCACGCAGCACCGCCCCCCCGTCATCGGACCGAAGCCGGATCGCCACGCCATCCGCTTCTCCCAGGATGGTGCCGTTGACGGGCACCTGACCGCCCATCAGCCCCCGGAACTCACCCCGGATCGGGCTGCCGGACAGTTCCGCACGCAGATCCGTCAGGAATATCCCGTCTGTCACCTCAAGCCGGTCCAGCCGGATATTGAGCGGAAGCGCCCCTGCTGACCCGCCGCCACCACCGACAGGCAGGCCGCGCAGATCAGCCTCTCCCCCGGTGATCTGGATGCGCGGCGACAGCCCCGGCCCCCGCGACACGAGGCTGCCCGACACGTCAAGCCAGTCATCGAGCAGGAAGCGATCCACGCGCAACCTGTCAAACTGCCTGTCGGCGAGTTCAACCGCACCTTCCAGGAACAGCCCGTCCCCGCGCAGAACGAGGCTTGGCACGTCAGGTGCATCGCCCAGTATGATGTCGAGCTCCAGGCTGCCCGTGTCACTGGCAGGCAGGCGCCAGCCCAGGGACGGGATGGCCAGGGTCACGCCCGAAAGGTCCGACGTGATGGCAAGGCGGGGCGGCTGATCTTCTACAAGATCCAGCACGAAGCTTGCAGGCCCCCGGCCGCTCAGCATCCCCTCGGGAAGCACCACGCCGAAATCGGCCAAACCCTGCGGTTCCAGGATCGCTTCACCGGTCACCCGGCTTTGCTGCGGCGCGTCCGGGCCAAGCTCGCGGCTCCAGGTTGCGTTGGCCGATAGCCCGTCCAGCATGGCCGGACCGCCAATCGAAAGCGAATGATTGTCGGCCTCGATATGGAGTTGCTGAGACCGCAACACCCGGCCCGGCACCAGTTCCTCTGAACGCACATCCAGGAGACGCCCGGTAATGCCGAACCGCACCTCTTCGGGCGGAATGCGCGGACGCAGGTCCATGTCCAGCGTCAGCAGAAGATCGGCCTGCCCCTCTGCCACCGTGCCGGGATCGAAGGGAAAACGGTTCAGCAGGTTGAAGGGTTCGGCCCCGATCAGGGTCATGGCCGAGGAGATCGGGCCATTGATCGACAGTTCGAAATGCGCAGGCGTCGGGCGTTGACGGGTATTGGTCAGCAGCATGACGGACTCGGCCAGTTGCAGCCGCCCGCCATTCGGGGCCGTGACATAGCCATCATGAAGCGCCAGCGAGACCGTGGTGCCACTGATATCCATGTATCCGCGCCCTGCCTCGATCGGGGCCATGTTGCGGATGGCGCGCACCTCGGACTCTTCGAAATCGAAGGTTATCCCGTGACGCGGGCGGCTTTCCCCCGGTGCCAGGCGGATCGCGGCATGGGCGTCGCGGACGGTGCCGCCGATCACGTTTTCCGCAAGCCAGCGGCGTGTATTCGCAATGGCATTGACCGGCCACAGGGGCAGCACCCGATCGGTCGCCACTTCCGGAATGTCGGCATCAATGCGCACCGACAGCCCCTCTGGTTCGGCTGCAATGCGCCCGCGCGCGGTGACATGCAGCCCCTCGTCGTAGAGAACGGCCTGGCCGAAATCGATGGCCACATGCGGATAAAGCTGCAAGCGCATGTCAAGCGCGCCCCCTGCGAAGGATATCGGGGCCTCGAAGACGCCGGGCGGATCAGCCACGAATTCGCTGATCTGGAACTGGGACAGGTAGACAGGCCCTTCCAGCAGCGTGGCGTGGCCCGAGATGCTGCCGCTCAGGATCGGGGATTCGACGCGGAACTCGTCGAGATGCATCCGTGCCGTTGACGCGTCGTAGTCAAAGCGCAGTGACAGGGCATCGAGCGGCAAAGGATCGACACCGCCGCCCGGGGTGATCCGGCCCGCCCCCACATCCAGCTCACCTGACAGGGTGCCAAGCGTGGCATCGTCGAATAGCGTCGTGCTCATCCGGCCAGAAAGCGGCGCATCAACCAGCGTAAGCCACTCCAGCGCGGCAGAGACCGCCGCAACATCGGTGCTTTGCAGGTTCTGGAATGCGGCGGAAACATCGGTTTCGCCAGCTTCCGGATGGCGCGTGAAACGCAGGGCAAGCGAACTGTCCGGGGTGCCCGCGACCTCCCCGCCAAGGGTCAGGATCAGCGCCTCCCCTTCCGGCACCAGCGATAGGGCAGCGTTGTCGATGCGCAGCTCGTCCCCGGTTTCTCCATCCTCGATGACCAGCGTCAGCCCTTCGCCGACAACCCGTTGCAGACTGGAAAACACGGTCTGGCGGAACATGCGGTCGATCCCGCCAAGGGTTTGCGCAAGGTCGCGCGCGTCCCCGTCCTGGGCACCGGTAAAGGCAAGGTCGAGCCGCCCGTCTGCCGTCCGCCGGATCCTCAGCCCCGCCCCGGCCAGCGACACCTGCCGCGGCCGCATCTCGCCATCCAGCAGGGCGGCCCGGTCGATCTCTACCTCCAGCGCGGGGAACACAACGCGTGGGCGACCCGCTTCGGACAGGCGCAGGTTGACGAAGCGGATCCGCGGCATGAGCGTTCCGCGTGCAATCGACAGGCCCACACGATCGACGGTGACATCGCCACCGGGCATCGAAGCGTCGAGCCCCGCCTCGATCCGCGCGCGCGCAAATTCCGGAACTCCGACCGATCGGCCATTCGGGGGAAATGCGAGCAGAAGGAGAAGCCCCGCGAGGGCAAGAACCAGCACTGTCATCCCGCGCAGGAACCAGCGCAAGGCACGGCCTCGCCTCGGGCGGCGCGACTGCGGATCGGGGCCGGGTTCTGTCATGGATCTCGTGCGCTCGATCTCGCTCGGGGATTATCGCGGTGTTTCGGTCTTTATCTTCGCCTGAATTCGCCTAGCTTGCAAACGGCAGATGCAAGAACCCGCTCATGGAAAGGACCTGACCCCATGCTAGACGTCGGCAGCCCCGCCCCCGATTTCACCCTGCCCCGCGATGGCGGCGACAACGTGAGCCTTTCGGCGCTGAAAGGCGGACCGGTCGTGCTCTACTTCTACCCGCGCGACGACACACCCGGCTGCACGACGGAAGCCAATGACTTTACCGCCATGCTGCCCGAGTTCCAGGCCGCGGGCGCAACCGTCATCGGAGTGTCGAAGGACACGGTCGCCAAGCATGAGAGATTCATCTCCAAGCATGACCTCGGGGTCATCCTTGTCTCCGATGCCGAGGGCGACCTGTGCGAACGCTACGGGACCTGGGTGGAGAAGAACATGTATGGCAAGAAAAGCATGGGCATCCAGCGCGCGACCTTCCTGATCGACGCCGGGGGCAAAGTGGCCCGGGTCTGGCCCAAGGTAAAGGTGGCAGGCCATGCCGCCGAGGTGCTGGAGGCGGTGAAGGCGCTGTGACGGCCCTGACACTGACACAGATGGCGACGGCGGTGCTGGAAACCGCCGACGCCAAGACCAAGACCGCGCTTAGCCGTGACTATGCCGCGCGCTGGTTCGCAGCGCGGCGCGGCGAGACGCCCGAGATCAAGATCGGCACCGCCAGCCCGCCGCTGCGCCCGGCCCGGCCCGCAAAGCCCGAACTGCTCGATCCCCGCGACGTGCCGCGCCGCCGGCCCGGCAGCCCCGAGGGGCGCAAGGCGCTGCTGCATGCGGTCGCCCACATCGAGCTGAATGCCGTCGATCTGCACTGGGACATCATCGCGCGCTTCGGGGGCCGGGTTCGGTTTCCGATGGGCTTCTTCGATGACTGGGTGAAATCGGCCGACGAGGAATCCAAGCACTTCCAACTGGTGTCAGGCTGCCTGGAGTCGATGGGCAGTTTCTATGGCGAGCTTGCCGCCCATGCGGGCATGTGGCGCGCTGCTGAGGACACGGCCGAGGACATCATGGGCCGTCTTGCCGTCGTTCCCATGGTGCTGGAGGCCCGTGGCCTGGACGTGACCCCGGGCATGATCGAGGTCTTCCGCAAGGCAGGCGATCCGGCGGCAAAGCAGGCCGTCGAGGCGCTGGAGGTCATCTATGCCGAAGAGGTGCATCACGTCGCCTATGGCTCGAAATGGTTCCACTTCCTATGCGGGCGGCAGGACACCGACCCCAAGGAGGCATTTCACCGCCTTGTGCGCACCTATTTCCACGGCGCGCTGAAACCGCCCTTCAACGAGGAAAAACGCGCCGAGGCAGGCCTGCCGCCCGATTTCTACTGGCCCCTGTCCGAGACCGGTTCCGTGGGTTGAAGCGGGCAGATGGCTTGGCAAAATTCCGCCCAACCGGGCGCGAAATGGCCGATTTATCCACAGGCGCGGCAAAAAAGCTTTGTCCCTGCCCGGTGAATTGGTCTACTCCCCTTACCTGTCGGCGTCCTATTTGTGGGGACAGGGAGGGTCGCCCGGCGTTTGAAAAGGGAAATGGGGCACAGTGACGTGAAAACACGCCTGACCGACCGCATCAACGCGGCTCTCGAGCGATATCTGCCCGAGCAGCGTCTTTTTCTGAAATCCGACCAGGGCATGCGCTACGTGCGTTTGCGCCCGGCCACGCAGGCCATCATGATCACCGGGTCGTCGCTTTTCGTGGGCTGGACCGTGATCGTGACGGCGATCTTCCTGATCGACTCGATCAGCGCCGAAGGTGTGCGTGAGCAGGCCGAACGGGCGCAGGCCGCATATGAAACGCGCCTCAATGCCATTTCGCAGGAACGCGATTCCCGCGCCAGCGAAGCCCAGGCCAGCCAGGAACGCTTCGCCGTCGCGATGGACGAGGTGTCGGCCATGCAGTCGCGCCTCCTGGCCTCGGAAGAGCGCCGTCGCGAGCTGGAAACCGCCGTCGAGGTGATCCAGACCACGCTGCGCCGGGTCATGGGCGAGCGTGACGAGGCCCGCGAGCAGGCGACCGCCCTTCTGGCCGAACTGAACGGCACCGGCGGCACCGAGCAAAGCGCAGCCGCGCGCCAGGCCGAACTGGAACGCACCATCGACTACATGACCCAGGCCCTCGCCCGCGCCGCGAACGAGCGCGACGATGCCTTCGTGGTCGCCGAGGCCGCAGAGGCCGAGGTCTACGACCTGGAATTCACCCAGGCCCTTTCCTACGAACGCAACGAGCGGATTTTCGCGCAGATCGAAGACGCGGTCGAGATGTCGATGTCGCCCCTTAACTCGATGTTCGAGGCGGCAGGCCTGTCGACCGAAGACCTCGTCAGCCAGATGCGCGCAAGCTATGACGGCCAGGGCGGCCCGATGATGCCGATCACCATGTCGACCCGCGGCGAAGATCCCGACGATGCGACTCTGCGCGCCAACGAGGTTCTGGCGCAGCTCGATTTGCTGAACCTGCACCGTATGGTCGCGGAAAGATTGCCTTTTTCGCGCCCAGTGCTGGCCAGCTACCGGCTGAGCTCGCCCTTCGGCTACCGCCGTGACCCCTTCAATGGCGGCAGCCGTCTGCATTCCGGCGTCGACATGGCGGGCCCCACGGGCACCCCCATCTATGCAACCGCTGACGGCGTTGTCAGCTTTGCCGGTCGTCAAAGCGGCTACGGACTCATCATCACCATCGACCATGCCTTCGGTTTCGAAACCCGTTATGCCCATTTGTCGCGCATCCGCGTGACCGAGGGCCAAAGGGTCTCGCGCGGGGAGCGCATCGGTGATATGGGAAGCACCGGACGGTCGACGGGTCCTCATCTGCACTATGAAGTGCGCACCGGTGAGACGCCGCGCAACCCTATGAACTACATCATGGCAGGTAGAGATGTTTTCTAAATCAAAGATCAACGAACCCGGCCCGAAGCAGGCTGGTTCCGCCACCGACAAACCCGAAACCGCGGCCGATGCCGCCAAGGCAGGATCCACGGACAAGCCCGCAATGCCCCTTACCTCGAACAAGCCCAAGCCGCCCGCCTCGCTCCTGTCGTCTGACCTGACCATCGTGGGCAACCTGCGCACCACCGGTGATATCCAGGTCGAAGGCCATGTGCAGGGCGATATCCGCGCGCATCTTCTGACCGTGGGCGAGGGCGCCACCATCGAGGGTGAAATCGTGGCGGACGATATCGTCGTCACCGGTCGCGTGATCGGTCGCGTGCGCGGCCTGAAGGTGCGCCTGACCTCGACCGCCAAGGTCGAAGGCGACATCATTCACAAGACCATCGCGATCGAAAGCGGTGCCCATTTCGAAGGCTCCGTGCAGCGCCAGGAAGACCCGCTGTCGGGCAATGGTGGCGCCAAGCGCGCAGCCCCCGCAGCCGCGGCCCCTGCCCCCAAGAACAACGGCGCCGAGGCCTGAGCCCCGACACCCTTTGATCCGGTCCACGGATGATCCGGCCCTGCACCCAAGCTGGTGCGGGGCCGGTTTAGTTTTACCTCAGTCGTGTTCCAACGCGCGGCGATAGATGTGCCAGCTGGCATGGCCCAGAACCGGCAGCGCGATGAAAAGCCCCAAAAGCGCGGGCAACATCGCAAGGAAGGTCAGCACAGCGATCTCCATGCCCCAGGCGATCATGACCTTTGGGTTGCGCTTGACCACCGCGGTCGAGGTCAGCATTGCGGTCACGAAATCCAGTTCCTTGTCCAGCAAAAGCGGCAGCGAAATCACCGTCAGGCAAAACAGGACGAAGGCAAAGACCGCGCCGAAGCCCGTGCCGGTCAGCAACATGAGCAGCCCTTCCGGCTGAAGAAGGTAGGCATAGCTCGACGAGACGTTCATCAACACCGATGGCCCCATGAACAGCGCGAAGAGCATATGCGCGAAGAAGGACCAGAACAGGAAATAGACGATGATGACCCAGGACATCAGCGGCAGTTGACGGAGCCGCTGACGCCAGACCACGCCGAAAATATCGTTGCGGCGAAAATCCGTGTCCCCCTGTTCCAGCCTGTGTGACACCTCGTAAAGCCCGACGGCAAGAAACGGCGCCATCAGCGGGAACCCGACGGTGAAGGGCAGCGCCCACCAGACCTGCTCGGTAACGAAGAAGAAGATGTAGATCAGCCAACCGCCCACAACGTAGATATGGGAAAAGAAAAGGCCCATCATGGGCTTGCGCCGGAAGTCCCGCCAGCCCGCGCGCAACGCATAGCCGATATCGCCCATCTCCATCGCCCGGATGTCGGGCACCCGTGATGCTGCTGGCAATGCCTGCCCGGTCTCGCTCATGCTCACGTCCTCCCCACCCAAATGCTAAGGGAGGCATCTCGATCCTGCCAAGGATTAAGTGCAGCGGTCAGGCCGGGCGGGGGGCGGAAATATTCATTTCCGGACAAATTCCGTCGACGGAATTTGCCCCGCGCGATGCGCTCAGTCTTCTGCCTGGGCATCGGCGCGGGACTTGCCGGCCACGTCCATGGCCAGGACCGAGCCCATCAGCCCGTCGAGATCGCCATCGAGCACGCCCTGCGTGTCCGAGGTCTCGAAGCCCGTCCGCAGGTCCTTCACCATCTGGTAGGGTTGCAGAACGTAGGACCGGATCTGGTTGCCCCACCCCGCTTCGCCCTTGGCCTCGTGTGCCTCGTTGATAGCGGCGTTCCGGCGGTCCAGTTCCTGCTGGTAGAGCCGCGACTTCAGCGCCTTCATGGCGATGTCACGGTTCTGGTGCTGGGATTTCTCGGAACTCGTCACCACGATCCCCGTCGGGATATGGGTGATCCGCACGGCAGAGTCGGTGGTGTTGACGTGCTGCCCCCCCGCGCCGGACGAACGGTAAGTGTCGATGCGGATGTCAGAGGGGTTCACCTCGATCTCGATATTGTCGTCCACCACCGGGTAGACCCAGACCGAGGAAAACGAGGTGTGCCGCCGCGCGGCGCTGTCATAGGGCGAGATCCGCACCAGGCGATGCACGCCCGATTCCGATTTCAGCCAGCCATAGGCGTTGTGGCCGGAGATCTTGTAGGTGGCCGACTTGATGCCCGCCTCTTCGCCCGCGCTTTCGGACTGAAGCTCCACATCGTAGCCCTTCTTCTCGGCCCACCGCACATACATGCGCGCCAGGATCGAGGCCCAGTCACAGCTTTCGGTGCCACCCGCGCCCGAGTTGATTTCGAGGAAGGTGTCATTGCTGTCGGCCTCGCCATCGAGAAGCGCCTCCAGCTCTTTCTGGGCGGCCGTGGCCACGAGGTCCTTCAGCGCGGCTTCGGCCTCGGCGACGACTTCGGCATCGCCTTCCATCTCGCCCAGTTCAATAAGCTCGATATTGTCTTCCAGCCCGCTCTTGATCGCCTTGTAGGTGCCGAGCTTGTCGACCAGAAGCTGCCGGTCGCGCATCAGTTTCTGGGCCTTTTCCTGGTCATTCCACAGGTCCGGGTCCTCGACGCGCGCGTTGAATTCCTCCAGCCGGTGTTCCGCCGTCTCAAGGTCCATCCGCTGGCCCAGAAGGGCCAGGGATTTGCGGATTTTCTCGATATGGCTCTGGGTTTCGGCCCGCATGGTTCAACTCGCCTGGCTCGTGCTGCTTCGGTCCGAGTGATGTAGACCGTCCCCTGCCCCGCTGCAAGCATCGAAGGGGGCAGGTGCAATCAGCTCTGTCAGTAAAGCCCGCCCGATGTCAGCTGGCCGAAGCCGGTGCCAAGCGGCACGCGCGCCGTGCCCCCGGTCGAGGTCTCGACCGTGCTGTCCTCGGGCGTCAGCACGCCGCCATCGACAAGCTCGCCATTGCCGGATGGATCTTCGCCTCGGGCGAACATGGGCAGGTTGGTGCCCATTCCGAAGCCCCCGTCGATGATCGAGAGCATGCCGAAGAACGGCTCTTCGCCGTCACGGAAATATTCCATCACAACATCGGGTCCATTTGCGCCCTGCTCCAGACGCTGGCCGGAATAGCGGTCGATCGGGTAGAAATGCCCGCCCGACGGCACCTGGAATTCGCCGGCACCGTATTCGTCGATGGCCTCGCGCATGAATTCCGCGAAGACCGGACCGCAGGTATTGCCGCCATAGACGCCGCGCCCAAGGGTGCGGGGGTTGTCAAAGCCGATGTAGCAGCCGGCCACGATGGTATTCGTGAAACCCACGAACCACACGTCGCGCGCATCGTTGGTGGTCCCGGTCTTGCCAGCCACGGGCACGCCAAGCCCGGCATTGCCCACGGACCCGGCAGCGGTGCCGCGCTGGACCACGCCGCGCATCATCGAGGTGATCTGGTAGGCGGTAATCGGGTCGATCACCTGTTCGCGGTTCGAGACGATCCGGGGCGCATGACCGGGCTCCAGCGAGGCCAGCAGGCAATCTTGGCAAATCCGCTGGTCATGGCGATAGATCGTGTTCCCGAACCGGTCCTGCACCCGGTCGACCAGCGTTGGTTCCACCCGCTCGCCGCCCTTGGCAAACATCGCGTAGGCCGCGACGATCCGGTAAAGCGTCGTCTCCTGGGCGCCGAGCGAATTGGCGAGGTAGGGCTGCAAGTCATCATAGACCCCGAAGCGTTCGGCATAGCGGGCCACGGTTTCCATTCCCAGGTCCTGGGCCAGGCGCACCGTCATCAGGTTGCGTGACTGTTCGATTCCGGTGCGCAAAGGGGCCGGTCCGTAGAATTCGTTCGATGCGTTGGTCGGACGCCAGATGCCCTCGCCCGTGTCGACTTCGATCGGTGCGTCGATCACGATCGTGTTCGGGCTGTAGCCGCTGTCGAGCGCCGAGGCGTAGACGAAGGGCTTGAAGACCGAACCCGGCTGGCGCGTGGCTTGCGTGGCGCGGTTGAACGAACTGTGCTGGTAGGAAAAGCCCCCCTGGATCGCCAGGACCCGGCCCGTGTTCACGTCCATCGCCATGAAGCCGCCCTGCACCTCGGGGATCTGGCGCAGGGACCAGCGGTCGAACTCGCCCGCGTTGTCGGTGAGCGCGCGCACATGGATCACGTCACCCACATCGAGCAGGTCGCCCGCGACGCGGGCGGTGTCCCCCCGGTTGCCCTCGGTATCCACCGGGCGTGCCCATGTCACGTCTTCGGGCGCGATGAAATGGCCGTCCTCGTCGTTTTCAATACCCTCGATCCCGATCCGGGCATGGGTATTGCCAACCTCGAGCACCACGGCCGCGTGCCAGCCGTCGATGTCGCGTGGGAAGGTCACTTCGGCCAGCAGGTCTCGCCAGCCTTCGCCCTCGGCCGCGGCCAGCGCGTCAGGGTCGATTGTCGCCAGCGGATCGCGCCACAGGCCCCGCTCACGGTCATAGCGCTCCAGCGCCCGGCGCAGCGCGCGTTCGGCCGCCAGCTGCAGGCTTTCATCCATCGTCGCGCGCACGGTGTAGCCGCCCGAGAAGAATTCTTCTTCTCCGAAATTGCGGCTGAGCTGCCGGCGGATCTCATCGGAGAAGTAGTTTCGCGGTGGCAGTTGCGCTCGGAACGGCTCAAGGTGTCCGCCCTGCACGGTTTCCAGCGGCGCGGCCTGCGCCACCTCCATCTCCTCGCGAGAGATGTAGCCGTTTTCGAACATCTCGCGCAGCACGTAGTTGCGACGGCTGATCGCCCGGTCGTAATTGCGCACAGGGTGCAGCTGCGACGGGGCCTGCGGAAGGGCCGCAAGATAGGCCGCCTGTTCGGGGCGCAGTTCGGACAGCGGCGTGTTGAAATAGGTCTGCGCCGCGGCGGCGACGCCATAGGAATTCTGGCCCAGAAAAATCTCGTTGAGATAGAGTTCCAGGATCCGTTCCTTGGACAGGGTGGTCTCGATCCGTGCTGCCAGGATGATCTCCCGGATCTTGCGCTCGATCGTGCGCGATCCGTCGAGAAGGAAGTTCTTCATCACCTGCTGCGTGATGGTCGACGCCCCGCGCACATCGCGCCCGCGCGAACGCACCGCCTCGATGAAGGCTGCCGCGATGGCGCGCGGGTCGTAGCCGCCATGTTCCCAGAAATTGCGGTCCTCCGCGCTGACGAAGGCGTTGGCGACCACATCGGGGATTTCCTCGTAAGAGGCGAAGATCCGGCGCTCGGCGGCAAACTCGTCCATGATCTGCCCGTCACGGGTGTAGATCCGGCTGATCGTGGCGGGCGAATATTGCGCAAGCGTTTCATGGTCGGGCAGATCGCGGGCGTAGGAATAGACCACGCCGCCAGCCAGAAGCGCCCCCATGACAAGGCCATTGGTCAGGAAGGTAAAAATCCCCCCGAAAAACGAAAAAATGAATCGGATCATGCCCGCGACTCCAATGGCGTTCTCGCCTTATAGGCGGCACCGCCGACAGGGTCAAAAGCCCCGCGATCACAACGGCGGGAAATCGCGCCTTTTCCGGTTGCACCCATCCCTGCCCTGACCACACTGGGCGCATGGATTTCGATGACATTCTTCCAGCCTATGACCGGGTTGCCGACCACTGGGCCGCCACGCGTGACCGGTCCCTGTTCGAGAAAGCCGCGCTACAGGCCGCGCTTGCGGGCCAGTTGGGCGCGCGCGTGCTTGATCTTGGATGCGGCACCGGCTTGCCAATCGCCGAGTGGTTCGCGCACCAGGGCTGCCTGGTCACGGGGGTGGATGGATCGGCCCCCATGTTGCGCTACTTTCGCACCAACCTGCCCGGCGCAGGGGCCGTTCATGCCGATATGCGCCGGATCGCCTTGAGGCAACGCTTCGATGTGATCCTTGGCTGGGACAGTTTCTTTCACCTCTCGAAACCCGATCAGCGCGCCATGTTTGCCGTCTTTGAAGCCCATGCCGCGCGCGGGGCCCGGCTTTTGCTGACGACGGGGGATGCCGAGGGCGAACCGATGGGCCGGGTGGGCCAAGAGCCGGTCATTCACGCCAGCCTCTCGCCCGCAGCCTACCGGGATCTCTTCGCCGCTCACGGGTTTCGCGTGCTCTGGTTCCGCCCCCGCGACGCGGAGTTCTGGGGCCGCTCCGTCTGGCTGGCCCGATATGAAGGCGATCAGCGCGCGGGCGGAATGGCGTAGGTCATCGAGGCGCGGGCCACCGGCTCCGATCCGCCCTCGGAATAAAGCAGGCAATCCCCGACGGCCAGGCTGCGCCCCAGCTTCAACAGCCGTGCCTCGCAGATCAGATCCGTCCCCGCCGCCGGTTTGCGCATGAAATCCATCGCGATATTGGTGGTCACGCTCAATGCCTTGGGGCCGATCATGGCCAGCGTGGCAAGGTAGATCGAAACATCGGCCAGCGCGAACATCGACGGGCCGGACACGGTGCCACCGGGGCGCAGGTGCTGCTCGCCCACGTTGAGGCGCACCCGAATGGCCATCTCCTCGACATGTTCGACGGTGAATTCATGCGCGACCTGCGGGAACTCTGCATCCAGAAATTCCGCCAGCGCTGATTTGTCCATGGCCAGTGCCATTGCCCCTCCTCCGTGTTTCGCCCTAGCATTCCGGCGCTTGGAGGCGATTGGCAAGGGAGGGCCATATGTCGGACGCTACGTCACAAGAAATTCTCGTCCGAGAGGACCTGGGCCCGGTCACGCGGCTGACGCTGAACATGCCCGGCGCGCTCAATGCGCTGTCCGATGCCATGCTGGCGCGGCTGAACGCGGAATTCTCCAGCCTGATGGACGACCACGCCCAGAAAGTCGTGATCCTGCGCGGCGCCGGAAAGGCGTTTTGTGCCGGGCATGACCTCAAGGAAATGAAGGCCAAGCGCGATGCGCCCGACAAGGGGGCCGCCGCGCTGCGCGATCTCTTCGATCGCTGCGCCACCGTCATGCAGATGATCCCGCGCCTGCCGCAGCCGGTGATTGCCGAAGTGCACGGTATTGCCACGGCGGCGGGATGCCAGCTGGTGGCCAGCTGTGACATGGCCGTGGCTGCCGATGACACGCGCTTCGGCGTGAACGGCGTCAACATCGGTCTGTTCTGTTCGACCCCCATGGTGGCCCTCAGCCGCAACATCCCGCGCAAGCAGGCCTTCGAGATGCTGACCACGGGCCGGTTCATCCTGGCAGAGCGTGCCGTGGAACTGGGCCTGATCAACCGTTCTGTCCATTCCGACAAGTTGGAGACCGAGGTGATGGAGCTTGCCAAGACCGTCGCGGGCAAGCTTGGCAGCGCGGTTCGGATCGGCAAGCGGGCGTTTTACGACCAGATCCAGATGCCCCTGGACCAGGCCTATAACTTCACCGGCGCGGTCATGGTGGACAACATGCTCGATGACGACACCGCCGAAGGCATCGCGGCCTTCATCGACAAGCGCAAACCGTCCTGGTCAGCCGAGGAATAGTGCCGGGCACGCAGGCCTGAAGCCATGACGCAACACCGGTGGTCTTGAAACTGCAGGCGGGTGGACGCTCCACCTGCCCTCTTTTTGTCTTTCGACACGATAGTAAGCATTAACCCGGCCCGCCCGGGACGAGCACGAGTAAACCCATGTTTCGCAAGTCCATTCTCGCCGCAGTCGCGGCCTTGCCCCTTTCCGCATATTCCGCTTCCGCTCAGGACTCAGGCTTCGCCTTCGACGGCGCCTTTATCGACCTCGGCTTTCACAACACTCTCGATCCTTTCGGGGATCAGGCCGACCGTTTCTTCACCGGCGCCGGGGCGTATATGCTGACACCCCGCGTCGGGGTTCAGCTTGGCTTCCAGCATATTCGAGATCACTCGAACGAGGGCGTATTCCAGAGTATCGGCCTGTTCGAAGCGGATGGCCTTCAGGCCCACCTCTTCTACGACCCGACCGACGACACCCGCGTTGGTGTTTTCTATTCTTATGAAACCTTCGACAGCCGGGACGAGATTTCCATCCTCGGCATCGAAGGCGTCTGGACCCCGGAGCGTGGCCGGCTGGAAGGGCGTTTGGGCTTTTTCGAGGATCCCATGGGCACCGGTGCGACCCAGGGGGAGATCCTGGCAAGCGCGGACCTCTTTGGCGGGCTGGACCTGGTCGGAGAGTTCATCTTCTTCGATTGCGACGACGGATCGCTCTTCCAGAATTTCATGGCGGGTCTTGCCTATGATGTCACCCCGCGGAACCGTGTCTAAGCGATGTTTGGCAGTTCGCGCAGCGATCTTCCCGGTAGCCCGACCTCGTCGGTCGATCTCTTCCAGTTTGGCTACATGCTGACTTTCGGCGGTTCGTCCGAGGACTCTCGCGTGTTCCGCTACAGCGCCAACTGATCCCCGTGGCGGATCAGTCCTGCTGACCGGCCAGTCGCCAGGCCAGCAGACTGGACAGGCCTATCAGGCCAGCTGACAAGGCGATCAGGCCCGGCACATGGGCATGGTCCAGAACGAAGGCTCCGACAACCGGGGCCGCTGCCCCGGCCAGCAGGGCCGGGATCTGGATCGTGCCCGCGATGGCGCCATAGCCCGCCGGGCCCAGAACCTCGGAAATCAGAACGGGGCGCAGGATCGTCATCACCCCGATGGCGGCCCCCTGGATCGCGGTGAAGCCGAAGATGAGCCAGGGCGACAGCCCCGCCAGCCAAAGGGCGGCCGTGCCCGCCAGCATGGCGACGAAGGTCACGCGCGTGGCAGCAGCGGTTCCGATCCGTGCCTCGAACCGCATCAGGACCAGCCGGCCTGCCACCTGGGCGGGGCCGACGGTCGACGCCGCGAAGACCGCCAGCGCCTCGCCTGCCCCCTGCTCGACGAAGATGGGCACCGCGTAGCTGATCAGCATCCAGTGATTGAGCGCGACAAGCGCGAAGACAAGCGCCAGCAGCCAGAACGTTCCGGCCCGCATGGCCCGTGACAGCGCGCCCTTGTCGGCCTCGCGCTGGTCCGGCTCGCCCTCTACGCGGCGAAGCATCCGCCCTGCCAGCGCAAAGATCGGCACCAGGACAAACGCCATGACGCCTGCCGCCACCCAGACCGCGCCGCGCCAGCCGATCCAGGCGCTGAGCGCCGCGCCAGCGGGAAAGGCAATGGTCGAGGCAAAGCCCGCCACAAGCGTCACCCGCACGATGGCGGCCCGGGCATGGGGGCCAAGGCGGCGGATCAGGAAGGCAAAGCAGGTTTCATAAAGCGTGACAGACTGCGCCAGCCCGATGACGGCCCAGGCCAGCAGATAGGCGCCCTGGCTCTGGCTGGTGGCCAGAAGGACCAGCGCCCCCGCCCCGATGACAGAGCCAGCCACCATCGCCTCGGGCCCCTTGCCCAGGTCGACCAGCCGCCCGGCAAAGGGGGCCAACGCGGCCGAGATCACGATGGCGATGAAAGGCCCCGTCGCCAGCAGCGAGCGGGGCCAGTGCAGATCGGCCTCCCAGCTCAGGATCAGGGCCGCGAAGATGTAGTAGAGGCAGGCGTAGCTCAGCGTCTGCCCGACCGCCAGCATCCAGACGGCAGGCCCGCGCGCGGCCAGGTCGGGCCGCGCACGCATCCTAGAGCCCGTAGATCGCGCCGAACTTGGCGTCGAGGTAATCGAGCAGGGGCGCCTCGCTGACGGGCGCGCGGGCCGCCCGTTCCACCACGTCGCGCGGCTCGTAAAGCCCGCCATGGGTTTGCAGGTTGTCCTTCATCCAACCCGTCGCACCCCTCAGGTTGCCGACCGCCATCTGCGCATCCACGTCCGGCATGTCGGCGCGGAGCGCATTGAACAGGCAACCGGCGTAGACATTGCCAAGCGTGTAGGTGGGGAAATAACCGAACAGCCCGACCGACCAGTGCACATCCTGCAACATCCCGTGCGAGGGCTTGTCTACGGCCACCCCGAAATCGGCCTCGAACCGATCGTTCCAGGCCAATTCCAGATCCGCCACCTGCAGATCACCCCGGATCAGTGCGCGTTCGAGGTCGAAGCGCAGCAGGATATGCAGGTTGTAATGCACCTCGTCGGCCTCGGTGCGGATATAGCCCGAGCGCACCCGATTTACGGCGGCATGAAACGCGTCTGCGTCCTTCAGGTTCAGATCCCCGAACGCGTCGCGCATGCGCCCGAAGAGCCAGCCGGTGAAGGCGCGGCTGCGGCCCATCTGGTTTTCGTAGGACCGGCTCTGGCTTTCATGCACGCCCATGGACACGCCCCCACCAAGCGCGGTCAGGAAATAGGCGTCGTCGACATGAAGCTCGTAGCAGGCGTGGCCCACCTCGTGGATGGTGGAATAGAGGCAGCCGAAGGGCTCGCTTTCATCCACCCGCGTGGTGATCCGCACATCCTGGCCAGAGCCCGAGCTGAAGGGATGCACCGCCTTGTCGATGCGGCCATGGCTGAAATTGTAGCCGAAGACCTGGGCGATCTCGGTCGAGAGCGCCAGTTGAACCTGCTCTGCGAAATGCCCTTTCAGTGGTTCGGGGTCAAAGCCCGAGGACAGGATGCGCCCACGCAGATCGACCAGCCGCGGCCGCATGCGCGAAAAGAGCGCCTCGATCTCGGCCCCGGTGATCCCCGGTTCGTAATCCTGCAAGAGCGCGTCATAGGGGTCCGCATCGCCCGCGATGGCGGCAGCTTCCTCGCGCCGCAGGCGCAGGATCTCGGCCAGGGTCGGCAGGAAGGCGGCCACGTCCTCGCCCGCGCGCGCATCGGCCCAGATGCCCTGCGCCCGAGAGGTGGCCTTGGCCAGCGCCTTTGCCAGATCGGCGGGCACCTTGGTGGCGCGGTCATATTCACGGCGGATGAGCCGCAGGTTGGCGCGACCCACCTCGTCGGCGGCCTCGGCGCTGGCCAGCCAGTCGCCCACGCGCGGATCGGTGCGGCGGGCATGCAGCACGCTTTCCATCGCCGCCATTTCCTCGGACCGCTGCTCGGCCCCGCCCCGCGGCATCACGGTTTCCTGGTCCCAGCCAAGCCGGCCCATGACCTGCGCCAGCGCATGCGTGTCTTTCTGGTAGGCGATCAGTTCGTCATAGGCGGTCATGTCAGGAGCCTCTTACGGATTGGGCAAAGGGATGCATGGCGGTGAACCGGGCGCGCAGGATCAGCACGATGGTCACGACCGCACCAAGCTGATGCAGCAGCGCCAGCGCAAGGGGCGAGGAATGCATGACGGTCACGATCCCAAGGACTGCTTGCACGAAGATCATGCTGGCCGCGACCTGCGCTGCGCCCTTGACGCTGCGGTTGGCCGATTTGCGCGCGGCCATCAGGAGGCCAATGGCCATGGCAACCAGCACGTATCCCACGATGCGATGGATGAATTGCACTGTGCCCGCGTTCTCGAAGAAGTTCCGCCACAGCGGCTCGATCTGCCACATGTCGGGCGGGGTAAATCCGCCCGACATCAGCGGCCAGTCGGGGAACATGCGGCCCGCGTCGATACCTGCGACGAGCGCACCCAGAAGGATCTGCACGAAGGCCAGGTGCAAAAGCCCGGTGCTCATCCCCTTGATCTTGCCATCCGCGTTGCGCCGGGCCTGCATCAGCTCTGCCTCGTCGCGCGAAAGGCGCAGAACGAACCAGGCGATGATCGACAGGATCAGGAAGGCCAGCCCCAGATGCGTCGCAAGCCGGTAAGAAGCCACGTCGAGCATCCCTTCCTGCAATCCCGAATGCACCATCCACCAGCCGATCGCGCCCTGAAGCCCGCCAAGCCCGCCCAGAAGCACGAAGCGTCCGCTCCAGCCCGTTGGCATCCGGCTCGTGGCCAGCATGAATGCAAACCCAAGCGCCCAGACCAGGCCCACGGTGCGGCCAAGCTGGCGATGGCCCCATTCCCACCAGTAGATGAACTGGAACTCCGCCAGGCTCATACCTGCGTTTTGCAGCCGGTATTCATCGGTCTGCTGGTAGGCTTCGAACTCGGCCTGCCAGTCGGCATCCGACAGGGGCGGCAGCGCGCCCGAGATCGGCGCCCATTCGGTGATGGACAGCCCCGAATCCGTGAGCCGCGTCAGCCCGCCAACGGCGATCATCGCCACGACCATGACGAAGAGCACCATCAACCAGGCCCTGGCGAAGCGCCGCCCCCTGCCCCGTCCGGCGCTGAGCGCGCCCGGCGTTGCCGCGGGTTTCTGCGTTTCGGTGACCTCTTCGAAGATGCTGCGCTTTTCGGCCATGCCTCGGGCTCCTTAACTCGTCCCGCCAGACCTAGCCCCGCCATGCATGGGGATCAAGCGCCACGGCAAAGCGTCGCGGTCAGCCCCGTTCCTTCCAGCGCACCATCTGGCGCAGGACCCCGTGCAGCGTCTGCACATCGGCCCGCGTCAGCGGCAGCCGCGCCCACATGTTGCGCAGGTTGAGCCGCATGCTCTCTGCCTTGGCTTCGGGAAAGAAGAACCCCGCGTCGGCCAGGCGTTCCTCGAAATGATCGCCCAGTTTTTCCACTTCAAGCCCGCTTGCGAACTCGGTGCCCGCCAGTTCCATGACTTCTGCCACGATCTCTTGCGTCGCACGGCGCCATTCATAGGCGGTCAGCAGCACGCATTGCGCAAGGTTGAGCGAGGCGAACTCGGGGTTCACCGGGACCGAGATGATCGCGTTGGCCTGCACGATATCCTCGTTTTCCAGCCCGGCACGTTCAGGGCCGAAGAGAACACCCACCTTGCCACCCTCGGCATGGATGGCGCGGGCCTGCTCCATCGCGCGTTCGGGCGTGACGATGGGCTTGGTCAGGCCGCGCTGGCGCGCGGTGGTGGCAAAGACATAGGTGCAGTCGCGCAGCGCCTCTTGCGTGGTATCAAAAAGCCCGGCCTGGTCCAGAAGCCGCCCCGCGCCACTGGCCAGCGCCACGGCGCGTTCATTGGGCCAGCCGTCGCGGGGGCTGACAACGCGCATGTGGTCGAGCCCGAAATTCCACATCGCCCGCGCGGCGGCGCCGATATTCTCGCCCATCTGCGGGCGCACCAGGATGAAGGCGGGTTGGGGATGCTTGCTGTCCATGGCCTGCCGCATAAAACCGGGGACCGCGCGATGCAAGCGCCCCATTGTGACCGCGCCTTGAACCCGCTATCACCGCCGCCAGACCCGGACGAGGAAAGACCCATGCCCCAGGACGCCCCCGAGCAGCCGCAGATCTACCTGATCACGCCGCCCACCTTCGAGATCGACGCCTTCGCGCCGACCCTTTCGGCGGTGCTGGACGGGGCCGAGATTGCCTGCCTGCGACTGGCCCATGCCTCGGCCGATGCCGACGAGGTGGCCCGAGCCGCGGATGCCCTGCGGATGATCGCCCATGAACGCGACGTTCCCATCGTGATCGAGAAGCATATCGGCATGGTCGAACGGCTTGGCCTGGACGGCGTGCACCTGACGGATGCCGCCCGATCGGTGCGCAA
This sequence comes from Nioella sp., assembly GCF_964229645.1. Lineage (GTDB taxonomy): Bacteria > Pseudomonadota > Alphaproteobacteria > Rhodobacterales > Rhodobacteraceae > Nioella. The sequence continues at coordinate 37,370 of NZ_CAXREX010000163.1, forward strand.
GGCCCGAAAGGAGCTTGGCGCCGACCCCATCGTCGGTGCCTTCTGCGGCGCCTCCACCCACGAGGGCATGACCGCCGGGGAAGTCGGGGCCGACTATATCGCCTTCGGTCCCGTGGGCGACAGCCCGCTTGGCGACGGCACCCGGGCCGAGGCGGACCTTTTCGCCTGGTGGTCGCAGATGATCGAGCTGCCTGTCGTTGCCGAGGGCGCGCTGACGGTTGATCTTGTCGCGCAACTGGCACCGGTGACAGATTTCTTCGCCATCGGCGCTGAAATCTGGAAGGCCGAGGACCCGCTGGCGGCCCTGAAGGCCATCACCGCGCCGCTGCGCTGAACCCCTCGCGGACTGCGGCTTCGCAAGCTGCGGCAAGCGCCTTGCGATCGGGGTAATCCGCCACCCGCAGCGGCGGGTGGTAGATCACGTAGACCGTTCCCTGTCGGCGCGCGGCCAGCACCTTGATCAGCCCATAGGCAAAATCCATGTCGCCCCACCACCCGTAAAAGCGCGGGTCTTCGCCCTCGGGCGCGTGATAGCGGACGGAAATGGGTTGGATGGTCAGGAAGTCGCGCAGTGTCTCGGTGGTGAAGGCCGCGAAGAGCGTGGACTTGAAGGGCAGCACGCGCTGGTTGTCGGTGCTGGTGCCCTCGGGGAAGAACAACAGGTGGTGCCCGGCTGCCAGACGCTCTTCGAAAACCTTCTGCTGGAGCTTCGCATCGCGCCTGTCGCGGCGGATGAAGACCGTGCCCGTCCCCCGCGCCAGCCAGCCGATCCCGGGCCAGGCATGCACCTCGGCCTTAGAGACGAAATAGATCCGCTTCGAGGCATTGAGCACGAAGATATCGAGCCAGCTGGAGTGATTGGCCACATAGGCCCCGCGCGCAGGGCTGGGAACGCCGCTGACGTTCCGCTTGAGCCCCATGATCCAACAGGCTGATATACAGACAAATTGCGTGATCCAGGGCGTGATCGGACGGCGATAGCCCCAGATCCATTTTTCCGGCACCCGCAAGATCAGAAGCGCGGGAAAACAGACCAGGTGAAGCACGAAAAGCGGCACCCCGCGCCCGGCGACACGCAACCATCCCGCCCATGTGATGGGCCGGTCCTCGGGCCAGTTGCCATCATCCCAATGCATCACCGGCGCGCCCCCTTGGCGTATAGCCCCCGCTGCTTTTCCGAGATCTGCTTCACGTTCATCAGAAGGCAGATATCGGTGGTGTTGAAGGGGCGGTCGATATAGGCGCCCTCGCCCACCACGCCGCCCATCTTGAGATAGCCCTTGATCAGCGCCGGGATCGCGCGCGCTGCCGAAACCCGGTCGAGCCGGGCTTCCTCGATCAGGTCCATGCGCTGGAAATGATCGGCGCGCGCGCGCACGCGGATGTCCTCGGGCGCAAGGTAGCGGTGATGCAGAAGCGAGAGGGGTTCGGCAAAAGCTGCCGCATCCGTGCCGTGGAACGACGCCACGCCGAACAGCAGGTCGATCCCGTGATCTTCCACGTATGCGGCCAGCCCGTTCCACAGATGGATGAGCGCAAGCCCACCCCGGTAGTCGGGATGCAGGCAGGACCGGCCAAGCTCCAGCAGCTTGAACGGCCCGTTCTTGAGCCGGGACAGATCGTATTCGTCGTCGCAGTAGAACTGCCCCGCCTCGGCGGCCTGATCCTCTCGCATCACCCGGTAGACGCCGACGCAGGGATTGCCCCCGCGGGAATGGTCCAGAAGCATCAGGTGATCGAAGAAGGGATCGAAGCGGTCGGCTTCCAGCCGGCGCGCGTGATCGACCATGTCGCCGTCGCCGCCAAGCTCCTGCACGAAGACCTCGTAACGCAGGTTCTGCGCGAGCCTCAGATCCTCGGCCCCCTGCGCAAGGCGTAATTCGAACTTGTCGCCGTCCATGCCCGGTGTCGTCCCGTCCTGCCTGTGCCTGCGCCTAAGCGATCGGCGGAAATATTGCAACGGGGCGTCCCGCGTTAGGAAAGCATTAACCGGCGGGGGCCTAGCGTATCGGGCAATGAACCAGAAGGGGATCAGAACTCGATGAGAAGGCCCACGTGCTCGCCGTTGATGACGACCTTACCCGCATTCTCGAAATTCACGGTGATGCGCCCACCTATATTGGACTGCACCTGCCCAAGCCCCCAATCGGGTTGGTTCGGGTGGCGCACCAGCATGCCCGGTTCCAGCATGGCGTTAAGGTCCTTTGACATGGGCGGGGGCCTTTCGTGATGGATGACCGGCATGACTTTGCGCAGGCCGTCCTGGCCGAACTGGTCGGGTCGCGGCTCTGCCACGATCTTGTAAACCCGCTTTCGGCAATTTCCAACGGGATGGAGCTTTTGCAGCTTTCCGGCGCGCCGCGCTCGCCCGAGCTTGACCTGATTGCCTCGGCCCTTGGGGATGCCATGGCAAGGGTGCGCTTTTTTCGCGTAGCTTTCGGGGCCGTGCGCGACGGGGAAACCCTGTCGGAACGCGAACTGGGCGATGTCATCTCAGAGGTCTATGCCGCGGGACGCCTGAACGTGCAGTGGGACGTGACCGGCGACCTGCCCCGACGCGAGGCAAAGCTGGCCTTCCTGATGCTGAACTGCGCGGAAACGGCCCTGCCCCTGGGCGGAGACCTCGTGATCAGCCGCGATGGATCCGATTGGGTCAGCAGCGGGCGCGGCCGGAAACTGGTGGTCGATGGCGTCCTTTGGTCGATCCTTGATCGGCCCGGTCTGGCGCCCGCGGCACCGCCTGCATCCCGCGTGCAATTCGCCATGTTACGGCAGGAATGCAACCGGTTGGGGGCGGGTCTGCTGGTTCGCTTCGACGAGGAAAACAGCGCCCTCAGCCTGCGCCTGTCCCGGCTTTAACCGACCGGGCGCAGCCCGGTCCGGAAACGGCGCATGTTCTGCCGGTAATGCTCGGCCGATTTCAGAAGCCCGGCCTGAGCGGCCTCGTCCAGCACGCGCACGACCTTGCCGGGCGTGCCCATGACCAGCGAGAAATCGGGAATGTCCTTGCCCTCGGTCACCAGGGCCCCGGCACCGATCAGGCACCCCTTGCCGATCCGGGCCCCGTTCAGGACAGTGGCCCCCATGCCGATGAGCGATCCGTCCCCGATCACGCAGCCATGCAGCATGGCCTTGTGACCGATGGTGCAATTGGCCCCGATCTGCAGCGCATAGCCCGGATCGGTGTGAAAGACGCAGTTTTCCTGAACGTTCGAACCCGCGCCCACGCGAATTTCCTCGTTATCGCCACGCAGGGTGCTGCCAAACCAGACCGAGGCGCCGGGTTCCAGCACGACGCGGCCAATCAGGTTGGCGTCGGGGGCGACCCAGCAATCCTCGGCGATCTCGGGCGCGATGCCATCAAGTTCGTAAATCACTGTTCATCCTCCTGGAATTCCGACTGAAGCCCGCGCACGAAGCCGACAAGCCCCGGCTGTTGCGGCTGGCGCAGGCGCTCGGCCGACACGATGGTCGTGAGCCGTTCAAAGGTGGCATCGAGATCGTCATTGACAAGGACGTAATCATAGCCGTCCCAATGGCTGATCTCGTCCCAGCTTTTCTGCATCCGCTTCTGGATCACATCCTGCGTGTCCTGTCCCCGGCTCACCAGGCGACGGCGGAGCTCGGCAATCGAGGGCGGCAGCACGAAGATGGACAGAACGTGGTCGCGCAGGGCGCTTGTCTTGATCTGCTGCGCCCCCTGCCAGTCGATGTCGAACAGCACGTCGCGCCCGGCCTCGATCGCCTCTTTCACGGGGCCCATGGGCGAGCCGTAGAAATTGCCGAAGACATGGGCGTGTTCCAGCATCGTGCCGTCACGAACCATGTCCTTGAACGCGGTTTCGCTCAGGAAGTGATAGTCTTTGCCATCCACTTCGCCCGGCCGTGCCGGCCGCGTCGTGGCCGACACCGAGAAGCTCAGCGTCGGGTCCCACTCCATCAACCGTCTGGCCAGCGTCGACTTGCCCGCACCAGAAGGCGAGGACAGGATGATGAGACGACCACGGCGGTTGTCGGCTTGGGGCATTGTCACTCCACGTTCTGGACCTGCTCGCGCATCTGATCGATCAGCACCTTGAGGTCAAGACCGACCTGGGTCAGCGTGGCGTCGCCCGACTTGGAACACAGCGTGTTGGCCTCGCGGTTGAATTCCTGCATCAGGAAATCGAAGCGCCGCCCCACCGGCCCCTCTGCCTCCAGAAGCGCCTTGGCCGCCGGCACATGGGCGTTGGCCAGGCGGTCAATCTCCTCGGTCACATCCGACTTCACCGCCAGAAGCGCCAGTTCCTGTGCAAGACGGTCGGGGTCTGCACCTTCGGTGTTGTCCAGAACTTTCTGCATCTGTTCGTGAAGCCGCGTCCCGGCAGCCTCGCGCCGGGCATCGGCCAGCGTCGCCGCTTCCTTGATCAGCGGTGCCATCTGGCCGATCTGACCCTGAAGCTTTTCATGAAGCGCCCGGCCTTCCTCGGCGCGGGAGGCCAGGAAATCCGCCAGCAGCACATCGAACTCCGCCAGCAATGCCTCATCGGCGGGCAGGTCCGCCTGCGCCCCGGCACCAGCCATGACGCCCGGAAGGGTCAGGATGCGCACAGGGTCGGGGTCGGCCACGGGCAGGCCCTGCGCCTCGGCGGCGCGGCGCACATGCGAGAGCGCGCCAAGCACCGCAAGCAAGGCGGGCTCATCGACTTCGGCCCCACTTGTGCCAGCCTCTCGTGTCAGCCGCAGGCTGAGCGTGACCGAGCCGCGGCTCAGCGCCTTTTTCAGCCGCTCGCGCAGGGCAATATCCAGCCGTCCAAGTCCGTCGGGAAGGCGCAGCCGCATATCGAGCCCGCGTCCATTGACACTGCGCAGTTCCCAACTGCGCTGAAACCCCTCGGAGGCCACATCGCGGGCGGCATATCCTGTCATCGAATTAACCACTTAAGACTTTCCCCCCTGCTCGTCGAATTGTCCGGATGTTATTAAGAATTGGGTAAGGGTCTGAGCCCAAGCGTTAACACATCCAATCAGATGAGGCTATCGCAGGCGGGGCTGATCCGGGGGCATCAGGACAGGAGCACCGAGGAATGGACCAGGTCCGGACGATGTCGAACGTGATTCCCCTGTGGCGGCAACGGGACCCCAAGGGATGCCCCGTGGTGGCGCGTCTCGGGCAAATCTGGGAATCGCTGCGCCGCGATAGCGCCCTTCCGGATCGGGAGGCACTGACACCGGCCGCGCTGTCCGACATCCTGCCCAATGCCTTCCTGATTGACCGCGTCCGCCCGGGGCTCGTCAGGTTTCGCGTTGCCGGGCAGCATCTGTCACAGGTGATGGGCATGGATGTGCGCGGGATGCCCCTGCGGGCATTCATGGAAATTACGGATCGTAAGCGCCTGATGGAAAAGGTGGAATCAATTTTCGAGACCTGCGCACGCCTTGACTTGGACCTGGTTTCGGATGCGCAGGGCCGCGCCACCCTGACCGGGCGAATGGTTCTTATGCCCGTCACCGGCCCCGAGGGGGAAACCGACCGGGCGCTTGGCGTGCTTGTGACCGAGGGCCTGATCGGCCTGACACCGCGCCGGTTCCGCATTCGCCATCTGGCCCTGAGCCCGCTCGGCACCGATCCGGCCATAGCTCACGACCCATCCAGCCAGGACCCCGGAACCGCAGGGAGACCATCTTTGCGGGTGATTACTGGTGGCCTGGCCTGAAACGCATCCGGAAAACTTGACGGAATCGTTAACCCTTCTGTCCTGCGCTCCAGGGGGTTGGGTTAACGAAAACCGCCCCGGACCGTCATGGCCGGGGCGGTTCCTTTTAGGTGCCAGCGGTCAGATCAGCCGATCGCCTGGGCCGGGGTGCGGCCATCACGCGACAGCTCCTCGGCCACGAGGAAGGCCAGTTCCAGCGCCTGAGACGCGTTCAGGCGCGGGTCGCAGGCGGTGTGGTAACGATCCGACAGGTCCTCGTCGGTCACGGCCCGCACGCCGCCGGTGCATTCGGTCACGTCCTTGCCGGTCATCTCGAAATGCACGCCGCCCGGAACGGTGCCCTCGGCGCGGTGAATGGAGAAGAACTCCTGCACTTCGCGAAGCACGCTGTCGAAGGGACGGGTCTTGTAGCCGGTGGCCGACTTGATCGTGTTGCCGTGCATCGGATCACAGGACCAGACCACGTTGGCGCCCTCTTCCTGAACGGCCTTCACGAGGCGCGGCAGGTGGTCGCCCACATTGCCCGCACCGAAGCGCGCGATCAGGGTCAGTCGGCCCGCCTCGTTCTTCGGGTTCAGCTTTGACATCAGCACCTTGAGGTCCTCGGCACTGGTGGTGGGGCCGCACTTCAGCCCGATCGGATTCTGAACGCCGCGGCAGAATTCCACATGTGCGCCATCGGGCTGGCGGGTGCGGTCGCCGATCCAGATCATGTGACCCGAGCCCGCAACCGGCAGACCAGAGGTCGAATCGATCCGGCACAGCGCCTCTTCATATTCCAGCAGCAGCGCCTCGTGGCTGGTGTAGAAATCCACGGTGCCGAGCGTATGCGCGGTCTGGGAATTCAGGCCGGCAGCGGTCATGAAGTCGAGCGCGTCGGAAATCCGGTTGGCCATGTCACGGTAGCGATCAGCATCATCGGCATCGGTAAAGCCAAGCGTCCATGAATGCACGCGATGGATATCCGCGAAACCACCCTGGCTGAAGGCGCGCAGCAGGTTCAGCGACGCGGCGGCCTGGGTATAGGCTTGCAGCATCTTCTGCGGGTTGGGAATGCGCGCCTCGGGGGTGAAGTCGAGCTCGTTGATGATGTCGCCACGGTAGGAGGGCAGTTCCACCCCGTTCTTGACCTCGGTCGGGGCGCTGCGCGGCTTGGCGAATTGCCCCGCCATGCGGCCCACTTTCACCACCGGGACCTTGGCCCCGAAGGTCAGCACGACGGCCATCTGTAACATCACCTTGTAGGTGTCACGGATGGAATCGGCAGAAAATTCTGCAAAGCTCTCGGCACAGTCGCCGCCTTGCAACAGGAACGCTTCGCCGCGCGACACGGCGGCCAGCTGGCTGCGCAGCTTGCGGGCTTCACCCGCGAAGACGAGCGGCGGATAGCTGGCAAGCTGAGCCTCGACTGCCGCCAATGCCTCTGCATCGGGATAGTCGGGCATCTGAACTCGGGGCTTTTGTCTCCAATCCGATTTCGTCCATGCCTGTGCCATAAGCGCATCTCCTGTAAGGTCCGGGGGGTCTTATAAGGGGGCTTCGCGGTCGGGCCAATGCGAAAATCGATGATCGGGGGGATTGCGCTGCTGAAAAAATGGTGGTTTCGCTAGGGAAGCGGCCCACCTCCACCACTTCGGCCGCGCAGGAAAGGGAGCGGAATGGTCACCCTCTTGAATGGCGTTCCCCGCCAGCCGAAGAGATTTGTCTTTGTGCTGATGGACCAGTTCACCATGCTCAGCTTCGCTGGCGCGGTCGATGCGCTGCGGATCGCCAACCGGATCGGGGGCGGCAAGCTCTACGATATCAAATATGCCGGTGAAGGGGGCGAGGTCGTTGCCTCCAGCGCCAATTGCCGGATCGCGCTGGATCTCGATCTCGATGAACTGGAGCGCGAGGACACGGTCATTCTGTGCGGCGGTGTCGATGTGCAGAAGGCCACCTCGAAGCGGCTGATCAACTGGCTGCGGCGTGAGGCTCGCCGGGGTGTGGCCATGGGCGCGCTCTGCACGGCAGGCTACGCGCTGGCCAAGGCCGGGCTTCTCGATGACCGCCGCGCGACGATCCACTGGGAAAACCAGGACAGCTTTTCCGAGGAATTCGAAGAAGTCCGCCTGACCAAATCGGTCTTCGTGATAGACGGCAACCGGATGACCACGGCGGGCGGCACGGCGTCGATCGACCTGATGCTGACACTGATTGCCACGGATCACGGCGAGGAACTGGCCAGCCAGGTTGCCGACCAGATGATCTATACCTCGATCCGCACCGACCAGGATACGCAACGCCTGTCGATCCCGACCCGGATCGGCGTGCGTCACCCCAAGCTGAGCCAGGTCATCCGGATGATGGAACAGAACCTCGAAGAGCCGATCAGCCCCTCGATCCTCGCCCAAGAGGTCGGCATGTCCACGCGACAGCTGGAACGGCTGTTCCGCCGCTATCTCAACCGCAGCCCAAAGCGCTATTACATGGAATTGCGGCTACAGAAGGCGCGCAACCTGTTGATGCAGACCGACATGAGCGTGATCAACGTGGCGCTGGCCTGCGGATTCGCCTCCCCGTCGCATTTTTCGAAATGCTACCGGGCGCATTACGACACCACCCCCTACCGGGAACGTGGAACGCAGGGCGCCAAGGCGCATAGCTGATCAGGTCTGCCGGGTCCGCCCCATGCGCCCGCCCCTGCGTTTCGCGGCGGGCGGCCTGTCCAGACCTTCGCGCAGCACGGCACTCATCGGGTGGTCGGGGGCGTCCCTACCGTAGCGCTCGATCAGCGCAGCGATATGGGGCACCGGGTCGGGGTCTGCGAGGCTCAGCGCCCAATCCATGAAGATCGAACGGCATTCACCATCTGTGATCCCATCGATTCGGTAGGACTCACGGATCAGACCCTTGGGGTCGCTTGCGTCTTTCATCACGGCTGCTCCAGTTGCGGCGGGGTCGCCAGGGCCGTGTCGATGATAGCCGCGCATTGGGCGCGCAGGCTCTCCGATTTTGCGGCCAGATCGGCACTGTCTGCGACATCGGCCTCACGCGCGATGAACGCACGCCCGCCTTGCCCGATCTCTTCGAGGTCCAGCCTGCGATCGGTCAGAAGGCGCGTGGCGTGGTTGAGCCGCCCGTAAAGGTGATGCGCATTGGCCAGAACGCGCGCGTCGTCCGGTCCGATCCAGCCAAGCGATACGCCCGATTCCAGTTGCCCCGTCACATCACGCGCGGGCACCCCCGCGATGAGGGCGGCGGTTTCGGCCAAAAGCTCGATATCCTTCATCCGCCCCGGCCCCTCCTTGGCATCCAGACCCTCGCCCACGCGGCCCGCCGCGGCCAGTCTGTCGCGCATGTCCTGTGCATCGGCCACGACTTTCGCGGGGTCGCGCGATGTGGTCAGCACGTCCATGCGGATGGCCTCGACATCCGACATGAGGCTGGCATCGCCCGCCACGGGGCGCGCGCGCGTCAGGGCCAGGTGTTCCCAGGTCCAGGCTTCGGTCATCTGGTAATGACGGAAGCTTTCCAGCGAGGTCGCAACAGGACCCTGCCGGCCCGATGGCCGCAGTCGCATATCGACATCGTAAAGCTTGCCCTCGCCCGTGGGGGCCGTCAGCGCGGTGATCAGCGTCTTGGTGGCCTTGGCAAACCAGCCGCGCGGGTCGAGCGGACGCGGCCCGTCGGTAAAGTCGGTATCACCGGGATCGTAGATGACCAGCAGATCGAGATCGGAGCCCGCCGTGAGCCGCCCGGCCCCAAGGCTGCCCATGGCCACGACCGCTCCGCCGCGCCCCGGTGCGGGGCCGTGGCGACGCGCGGCTTCAGCGCAGACACGCGGCCAGAGCGCAGACAGGATCACCTCGGCCAGCATCGAGTATTCCGCACCGGCCTCCTCGGCATGGATCAGGCCGCGCAAATGATGCACGCCCACGCGGAAATGCCATTCCTTCAGCCAGCGGCGCGCGGCATTGAGAACGCCTTCGTAGTCGAGCCCGTCAAGTTCGGCCTCCAGATGCGCATCTAGATGCGCCCGATCAGGCCAACCGGCAAAGAAATCGCCCCCGATCACCGCGTCGAGAACGCCAGAGTTGCGAGACAGGTAGCGCGACAGCCCCGGAGCCGTGCCGCAGATATCGACGATCAAGTCCACCAGGGGCGGATTGGCCTGAAATAGTGAGAAGAGTTGAACACCAGCCGGTAAGCCCTTGAGAAACCCATCAAAATTCCCAAGCGCCTCTTCCGGGCGGGCGGTGGCGGCGAACCGGGCGAGCAGATCGGGCTTCAACCGCGCGAAGATGGCCTGCCCACGGGCCGAGCGCAGGGCCGGGTAGCCGGGCCAACGGGCAACGATTTCTTCCGCCTTTTCCGAGAGTTGCGGGGCCTCGGTGGCAGTTTCCTCGGGCTTGAAGAACGGCTCGCACAGGGCCTCGACCTCGACCAGCCGCCCCCGGAGATCGGCGCGAAACGCCTTCACGTCGCTTTCGCCGCAGAAATGGGCCAGCCGCTCGATCCCCTCTGGCGCATTCGGCAGGGCATGGGTCTGGGCATCGTTGATCATCTGCACCCGGTGCTCGATCTCCCTGTGCAGGCGGTAGTGCCGGATCAGCTTCTCTGCCGTCTCGCCCGCAATCCAGCCTTTATGTGCAAGCACGTCGAGCGCGGGCACCGTGCCCCGGCACCGCAGGTCAGGGTCGCGACCGCCAGAGACGATCTGGCGGGTCTGGGCGAAGAACTCGATTTCGCGGATGCCACCCGCGCCGAGCTTCATGTTATGCCCTTCCAGCGTGATCGGGCCGTGCAAGCCTTTGTGACGCCTTATCTTTTCCCGCATCTCGTGGGTATCTTGTATGGCCGCGAAATCCAGGTGCTTGCGCCAGACGAAGGGGGTGAGCGTATCCAGGAACCGTTCACCCGCCTTGATGTCGCCCGCGCAGGCGCGCGCCTTGATATAGGCCGCGCGTTCCCAGTTGCGGCCTTCGGCCTCGTAGTAGCGTTCTGCCGCCGCCATCGAGATGCAGACCGGGGTGACAGAGGCATCGGGCCGCAGGCGCAGATCGGTTCGGAAAACATATCCATCCCCGGTCACATCCGACAGGGCCGCCGCCATGCGGCGCGTGACCTTGATGAAACTCGCCCGCGCGTCCATTTCATCGCCCGGTTCATAGCGCGTTTCATCGAAAAGCATGATGAGGTCGATGTCGGAGGAATAGTTCAGCTCGCCCGCACCCATCTTGCCCATGGCAAGCGCCACCATGCCTGCGCCGGTGGCCGCATCCTCTTCGGTCGCGCCGGGAATCTTGCCGCGCCGGATTTCCGCACCCACGAGTTCACGCAGGGCCACGTCCACCGCCGCATCGGCGAAGTCGGTCAACAGCCCCGTGACCTTTTCCAGCGGCCAGACGCCGCCGAGGTCAGCCAGGGCCGCGTAAAGCGCCACGCGCCGCTTGAGCCGTCTCAGCCCCGGTGCCAGATCGGCGAGGGCCACGCTGCCCGTATCCAGCAAGAGCCCCCGGCGCACCTCGTCGGGATCCATCGTTAGGGCCTCGGTGATCCAGTCGCGCTCTTTTCCCATGAGGGACAGCAGATAGGGGCTGCATCCCCCTGTTCCCTCAATGAGCGGGCGCAAGTCCGGGGCAATCCCGGGCAGATGCGCCAGGGCATCGGCGCCCCTGTCGCGGTCGTGGGGAATGGGATGGCGGGTCAGGTGCGAAGCGAAGCTCATGCATCAAGTGATGGCGGGCGGCATGGGCAAGGTCAATTGCTTGCGCGTCGCAGGGGAAGCAGGCAACAAGGGTCCCAGAACGGGAGACAAGACATGAGCAAGAGCCTCAAGCGCGTTATCCGGGCCCTCGAAGAGGCTGGGCTACCCGCTGATGTGATGGAGATGGACGGCAGCACTCGGACGGCCGTTGAAGCGGCCGATCAGGCGGGCTGCGAGATCGACCAGATCTGCAAATCGGTGATCTTTCGCGGCGAAACCAGCGGCGAGGCGGTTCTGTTCATCACTGCAGGCGGCAACCAGGTGGATGCGGGCAAGGCCAGCGCGCTGGCGGGCGAGGCGCTTGGCAAGGCCGATGCGGGCCTCATCCGTGCGCAGACGGGGTTTGCCATCGGCGGTGTATCGCCCGTGGGTCATATAAACCCGATCCGGGCCTGGTTCGACCCGCGCCTGTCGGATTTCGAGAAGGTCTACGCCGCGGCGGGCACGCCCCGCCACATCGTGCCTGTCGCCCCGGCCGACATCCTGCGCCTGACGGGGGCCAAGGTGGCGGAGTTCACGACCGACTGACCAGGGCCAGCCCGTCAGAGATGCGCCAGGACCGAGCGTGCCGCGCGCAGGCCCGGCTGCTCGCCCCCGGCCCCGATCCGATCCATCGTCACGGCCATCGCGTCCAGCTGAGCGGCGCGCGCGCCTTGGTCCGTCAGCAAGCGTTCCAGCGCAGGGACAATCTTGTCGGCCTTGCAGTCCGGTGACAGGAAATCGGGTACATGGCGGGTATCAGAGACGAGGTTGACCAGCGTGACCGTATCAATCAGCGCAGCCCGCTTCATCAGGAAGAAGGACAGGCGGTTCATGTCGTAGGCCACGACCATCGGCGTGGCATTGGCCGCCAGTTCCAGCGACACGGTGCCCGAGGCCGCCAGCGCCACATCCGCCGCCCTGAAGGCCGCGCGCTTGTCGGCAATGTGGCTTTCGGGCGCTTCGGTGGGATCTAGAAGGATGGGCCGAACAGGCCAGCCTGCCACGGCTTCCCGCAGGATCAGAGCCACGTGGGCCACCGTTGGCAACACCGCCTGAAGCCCCGGCACGCGCGCGGAAAGACCAGCCAGAACCTCACCGAAGACAGGCGCAAGGCGCGCAATCTCGCTGCGGCGCGACCCGGGCAACATCAGCAGAAGCGGGGCATCGGGGGCAATGTCATAGCGGGCGCGGAAATCCGCAGCCTCGGCTTCGCTCGCCACCGGTTCGCCTACCACCGGATGACCCACGAAATCGCAGGTCATGCCCGCGGCTTCCATGTAGGGTGGCTCGAAGGGCAGCAGAGCCAGGACGTGGTCTATGGATCGTGCCATCCTGGTCGCGCGGCCCGGGCGCCACGCCCAGACCGAGGGGGCCACGTAGTGCATGGTGCGGATATGGGGCGCGGTTTCGCGCACCTGCCGTGCCACGCGCAGGCAGAAATCGGGGCTGTCGATGGTCACAAGCGCATCGGGGTTCAAGGCAATGACCGCCTCGGCCGCCTGACGCTTGCGCGCAAAGAGGTGGCGCAGCTTGGGCAGCACTTCGGCCAGCCCCATGACCGACAGTTCCTCCATCGGAAAGATGCTTTCCAGCCCCTCGGCCTTCATCAACGGCCCGCCGATCCCGTGAAAGATCACATCGGGGTTCAACGTCTTCACCCCTGCCATCAGCGCCGCCCCGAGCCGGTCGCCCGACGGTTCCCCGGCGATGAGGAAGAGGCTGAGCGTCATGGCGCGGCCCAGAGCGTGATGCCCGCGGCCTCGCAGGCGTCGAGCGTGGCCTCACGATCCAGGATCAGCACTCCGCCAGCCCCGATCTCGATGCCAGACAGTCCGGCCTCGGCGGCCTTCATGATCGTCGCGGGGCCGATCACGGGCGTGTCCATGCGCAGGTCCTGGCCGGGCTTGGGCCGCTTGACCAGCACCCCGCCCGAGCCCGGCAGCGATACCCCGACGAAGCGCAGCATCGCGTCGGTGCCTTGCAGGGTCTCGATCCCGATCACCTGCCCCTTCGCGGCGATGGCACCCTGCCCCACATCGAGCGGTCCGAGCGCCTCCAGAACCGCACGCGCGCGCGCGGCATCGCGTGTTTGCGCGTCGGTCGGGTTTCCGCAGATCGGGCCTTCGGAGGCGGCTAGATCGGGCCGCAGGTCGAGCGCCCCCAGAACCTTGAAGCCCTGTTCCTCGAAAATCTCAGCAACGGTGCGCAGCAATGCGTCATCGCCCTGCATCATCGCGCCCGCCACGCGCGGCATCAGCGCCATGGTCTCGGCATCCATCAAAGAGGGATCGAAGGCCGGACGGCTAAGGGCCCCGGCGAAGGCCAGTTCCGCAATCCCTGCCGCCTTGAGGTCGGCAAAGAGCGTGCCTAGCCGTTCAAAGCGGGCCTCGATGACCGGCGTCTCCAGCGGATCGCTGTCAACACCGGCCAGCCGCACCAGATGGGCGGGCCCGGCCTGCAGCAACAGCCCCGGCAAACGCCCCGATCCGGCAATGATCGCGCGCGCCATCGGCTTAGCCCGGGGTCAGGAAAGACCGGTCGGTCTCGCCCATGATGAAAGTGACGATCTGCTGCACATGATCGGAATCGGGGCTTTCTTCGGACAGGCGCCGGGCGCGGTCCATGAAGGTGCCCTCGCCCTGAGCCAGCTGCTGAAAGGCCGCGCGCAGCGCGGTGATCTCGGCCCGGTCGACACCGCGCCGCTTGAGACCCACCAGGTTCAGCCCATCGAGCTGCCCGCGCGGCCCCTGCACCAGCCCGTGCGGGATCACGTCATTGGTCACCATGGACAACGCGCCGATGATGGCGCCTTGGCCGATGCGCACCCATTGGTGGATTCCGCAGAGCCCGCCGATGATCACGTCATCCTCGATGACGCAGTGCCCGGCCACGGCGGCGGAATTGACCACGATCACCCGGTCGCCGACCTGGGCATCATGTGCGATATGACACCCGGCCATGAACAACCCGTCATCGCCTATTCGGGTTACACCACCCCCGCCCTCGGTGCCGCAGTTCATTGTGACATGTTCGCGGATACGGTTACGCTTGCCGATCACGAGGCGCGACTTTTCTCCCCGAAATTTCAGGTCCTGGGGAATCTCGCCGATGACGGCGAAGGAAAAGATCGTGGTTTCATCCCCGATCTCGGTCCGCCCGGTCACGACCGCATGGGGCTTGAGCACCACGCCGCGCCCAAGCACGACCTCGGGGCCAACCACGCAGAAAGGCCCGATCTTGCAATCGGGGCCGATCACGGCCCCTGGTTCGATCACCGCCGATCCGTGGATCTCGGCGCTGGCATCAATGGCCATTTGGCTCACTCCTCGGCGGGCAGGTCCATCATCGCGGTAAACTCGGCCTCACAGGCCAGTTCGCCTTCCACCTCGGCGCGACCCGAGAATTTCCACACCTTGCCACCGGGCTTGCCGCGAAGCGCGGTCACATGCAGTTCCAGCACGTCACCCGGCCCCACCTTGCGGCGGAACTTCACCCCGTCGATGCCCATGAAGTAGACCAGCAGGTTCTTGTCGGCCAGGTCGGCCGACACGCCCACCATGATGGCTGCGGTCTGGGCCATGGCCTCGACGATCGTCACCCCGGGCATCACCGGCACGCCGGGGAAATGGCCCTGGAAATGCGGCTCGTTCATGGTGACGTTCTTGATGCCCACGGCGCTCTTGAACGGAACGATATCGCGCACCTTGTCGACCAGAAGGAACGGGTAGCGGTGCGGGATGAGCCGTTGGATCAGCTCGATATCGGCGGTGGTGGGCGTTTCAGCCGTCATGGGCAGCGGTCCTTCTTGTAATCCGCAATCGGGATAGCAACTCGGGCCCTGTCGGACAAGCGGCGGTTACGGGGCCGACTGGCCGAGCTGTTCGAGAATGGGCCGGTCTCCGCCGTCACCGAGCAGCGCGTCGATCCGCTCCAGCGCCGCTTCGGTGATATCCGCGCCTTCGGCGGCATAGAGCACCACGCGGGAATCGATGACGGCAGAAGCACCACGGTCCTGCAACAGCTCGCGCAGGATCGGTGTCGTCAGTTCGATGAACGCCTGCCGGGCCCGGTCGGCCAGCGCCGTCAGCGTGCGCAACCTGGCAGATTGGGCGGCTCGGATTTCCTCGACCCTCTGGTCGAATTCATCTGCCAGGGGGCGAAATTCCTCGGCGCTCATGGTGGCGCGCATCTCGGTCAACTGGCGCTCTTCTTCCAAAAGCGCGGTCTCGATTTCGCGGTTCTCGGCGGCAAGCTCGGCGGAAGCGGCTTCCAGTTCCTGCTGGACGCGCTGGCCGAAGAGCGATTCCGCGAACACACGCTCCTGGTTGAGAATGACGACACCCGGCCCGTCGAGCTGGCCAAAGGAGAGCGGCTGAGCCCCGGCGGCCACCGTGGTCAGGCCAAGGGCCAGAACCAGAGCGGCGGCACGCCGGACGCAGAGCATCATGGATCCGTCAGAAGCGCGCTTCGACGGTGAAGTCGAAACTGCGGGTCCGGTCATAGACTTCCTGGTCCAGCACGTGGCTGAAGTTGAAGCGCAGCGGGCCAATCTGGGTATCCCAGAAGATCGAGAAACCGACCGACTGGCGCCAGTGCAGATCGTCATCAATTATCAATCCAGCGGTGTTATCAAGCCCCCATACGGAACCGATGTCATAGAACAGACCACCGGTTACACCGTATTCCTCGGGCAGGCCGATCGGGAAAGCGGTTTCAAAGCGCGCGGCGACGTAGAAATTACCGCCCAGACCATCTACCTGGGTGCCGGCATCGGTCAGATCGCGCGGGCCGATGCCGTTGCTTTCAAAGCCGCGCAGCTGGCGCGTGGACAGGGCAAAGCGGTCTGCCCGGCGGCTGTCGCCGTTCAGCATGTTCAGCGCGCCGCCTTCGACAGTGGCCCGCAGAGACACCTCTTCACGCATGATCGTGGTTTCGGCGGTGGCAGTTGCGGTGGTGCGCACATATTCCACGTCGCCCCCGAGACCCGCGAATTCCTGGCCGAAGCGCAGGCTGACCCCGGCATTGGGGTTCAGGCCGGTGCCGATGGTGCTGAAGAAGTAGTTATACCCCACAGCCGAGGTGATGAGATCGCCTGCATCGTTCTGCAGAATGATCGAAGAGGCCGGCGGCACGTTGGAAATGCCATCCTGCGAGATCCGGTAGAACAGGCCCAAGCGGCTGAATTCGCTGAGCGGGAAGCTGAAGGACGGGCGGAAGCCGGTGTTCTGCGTGTCATAGCTCGCGTTCTGCCCGTCGGTGGTGGTGTGATAGGCATCCAGAGTCAGGGCAACGTCACGACCCATGAAGGCAGGCTCGGTGAACGAGAAGCTGAAGCTGCGCGATTCACGTGCGGTGTCGAGCGAGAAGCTCACGGCCTGCCCACGACCCAGGAAGTTGCGTTCAGAGAAGCTGAGCGCAAGACCCACACCGGCATCGGTCGAGTAGTTCACGCCGAAGCCGAGCGAGCCGGTGGGCTGTTCCACGACGTCCACATCGACGATGACCTGGTCGGGGGCCGAGCCGGGGCGCGCCTCGACGGATGCATCCGCGAAGAAGCCAAGCGCCCGGATCCGTTCCGCGCCCTGGCGGATTTCGCGCGGGTCGAGCGGATCGCCCTCGGCGCTGCGGAACTGGCGGCGGATCACGCGGTCGAGCGTGGTGGCGTTGCCTTCGATGTCGATGCGTTCCACGAAGACCCGGTCACCGCGGGAGATGACGAACTCGATATCCAGCGTCAGGTCGGCGTCGTTGCGGGTCACGCGCGGCT
Source organism: Nioella sp. (assembly GCF_964229645.1). Lineage (GTDB taxonomy): Bacteria > Pseudomonadota > Alphaproteobacteria > Rhodobacterales > Rhodobacteraceae > Nioella. The sequence goes on from NZ_CAXREX010000163.1 coordinate 54,564, forward strand.
CGATGCGGATGAAACGCAGGCCCATCTGGCTGGCGAGGTTTTCCATCCGGGTGATGGTGTTATCCACCAGGCGCGGCGAATAGGTCACGCCTTCGCGACTACGGATGGTTTCGTTGAAGGGTTCCGCATCCACGTCGGGCAATTCACTGACGGTGGTGATCTCCCCGAAAGAGAAGCTCTGCCCTTCACGGATATTGAAGGTGATGAAATAGGCGTTGCGTTCGCGGGCCAGTTCAGAAGTCACGCTCTGGATCGTGAAGTCGATATAGCCGCGATCGCGATAGAAATCGGTTAGCAGCTGCTGGTCGAAGGCCACCCGGTCGGCAACGAAGGTGTCCGATCCGATAAGCTGGCGGAAGATCCCGGCCTGCGTGCTTTCCAGAACCCGGCGCAGACGGCGGTCGGAAAACTCGCGGTTGCCCACGAAGGCGATACGCTCGGTTTCCACGACGCGGCCCTCGGTCACTTCGAAGACCAGGTCCACACGGTTTTCCGAACGGCGGATGATCACGGGCGTCACGGTTGCGGTCAGGCGGCCCTGCACCTGGTAGGCTTCGGTGATCGAGGCGGCATCCTGTTCGGCCAGCGACGGCGAATAGACGCGACGCGGCTGCGACCGGATCACCGTCAGCAGCAATTCGTCGTCGATGCGGCGGTTACCCTCGATATTGATGCGGTTGATCGTCGGGTATTCCTGCACGATCGCCACCAGGCGATTGCCGCGCGGATCGAGATCGACGCTCTCGAAAAGGCCGGAGTTCTGAAGTCGCTGGTAGGCGTCGTTGAGTTCGGCTGCGGTCAGCGTCTGGCCGGACTCGATCCCGAGGAAGGCGAGGATGGTTGCAGGATCGACACGATCATTGCCTTCGACCGCAAAACTGGTGAAGCGGTAGGTCTGTGCCTCCGCATCGGCCGGCTGAAGAATCAGCACCGAAACCGCCACCAGAAGAATCGCGCCCAAACGCCTTATTCCACTGGAAATACCAGCAATCACCGTCATCGTATCCGCCCCGCCAAGTAACCTAGCTTGCCAAAGCTCTACCGCTTGGGTGGGGTGATGTCAAAACGCGAGACCCCACGGTGTGGGACATTTTCCCAACCGTGGCACAAGATATACAATTTCGGGGGATCGGGGGGCGCGAACGGCGCTTTGGCCATGCGCAAAGCGGGCCGCGTGCGGGCCCGCTTCTGTCATCTAATCAATGGGATCAGAGGCTGACCAGCCATCCGGCAACCGTCAGGGCGCCCACGATGGTGATCGGCACCAGGAAACGGTCGATGTTCACTTCGACGAAGAAGCTGATGGAGCGGTAGCTTTCATTAATCATTCGCATCGGTCTTGCCCTCGGTTTTCGCGGGGATTTCCCCCGTCGTGGTTCCGAGTCTGACGCTGAATTGGGGCGGGAATTTGACCTGCCCTTGACGCTTTTACGAAATGTTCATTACTGGCCCGGCCCGGCCTGCCCGCCCCCGATCAGGGGCAGAACAGGTCATTGGTCAGGGCGAACAACATCAGCGACAGGATAAGCGTCAGGCCAATGGTCATGAAAAGCCGCATCGCCCGGTCAGAGGGTGGACGGCCCGCAACCGCCTCGAAGGCGTGAAACAGCAGGTGACCGCCATCCAGCACCGGGATGGGGAAAAGGTTCAACAGCCCCACGGCGGTCGACAGGACAGCCACGAACCAGAAGAAACTGTCCAGACCCTGGCTTGCAGCCGCGCCCGAGGTTTCCGCGATGCCGATGGGGCCTTGCAGATTGCAGCTGGAAATCGCGCCGGTGATCATGTGCCACAAGCCCGACAGAGAGGTCTGCACAACGTTGACCACCGTCGACCCGCCCGCCGTGATGGCTTCGCCCAACCCGACGCGGGTGATCTCGGGGTCGAAAAACAGCCCGCCCGTCACCCCGATCAGCCAGCGGGTCTCGAACCCGCCCTCGGGCGACGGCAAATCCATCCGGCGCGGAGCCAGGGCGATGTCCAGCATCTCGCCATCGCGCCAGACCGACAGGGCCAGTTCCGCACCCTGGGACGCTTCGACCGCACCGCGAAGTTGCTCGAAGGCGTAGATCGGCGCGCCGTCGATGCTGCGGATCACGTCGCCCTGCTCCAGGCCCGCATCCATCGCGGCCGAGCGTGGCGTCACGCTCTCGACGACTGCAATAAGGGGGAAGTTCGCGTCGACCGTCAGAGTCTGGCCATCCCGCTCCACCTCGTAGGACAGCGCGGAAGCCGGTTCCAGGGTGCGGCCAAGTTCGAACACGTCAACCAGCGTTTCAACCGCCTCGCCCTCGATCGAGAGAATGCGATCGCCCGGCTCCAGAAGCTGCATGTCGGCGGGCATCGGGCGGATGTCGCCTACCACGGGCTCGTTCGAAGCCTGGCCGGAAAAGACCATGACGCCAGCAAAGACGATCACCGACAGGATGAAATTGAAGATCGGACCCGCCGCCACCGTGGCCGCGCGGGCCCAAAGCGGGGCGCCGTGCATGGATCGCCGGCGTTCTTCGGGGTCGAGCGCATCGACCGCCGCCGCATCCTTGCCCGAGGCCGCGTTGGCATCGCCGAGGAATTTCACGTACCCGCCAAATGGAAGCGCGGCGACCTGCCACTTGGTGCCGTGCCGGTCCGTGCGGGCAAACAGCACCGGGCCGAACCCGAGCGAGAACACCTCTGCATGGATGCCAGACCAGCGCCCCACGATGTAATGGCCGTATTCATGGATCGCGACGATGATCGACAGCGCCACCACGAAGGCCAGAAGGGTGAAGGCGAAGCCGCCGAAGGAAGGGATAAGCTCGGTCAAGCACTCTGCTCCTGTCTCGCTTGGGCCAGTTCGCTGGCTCTCACTCTTGCCAGATGGTCCGTCATCAGCACTGTCTCAAGGCTGTCCATGGCATCGGTAAGGCGAATTTCGCGCGACATCGCGTCAAGCGTGTCCTCCACGAGCGGCGCCATCTCGGTAAAGCGGATATCACCGGCGATGAAATGGTCGAGCGCGATTTCCTTGGCCGCGTTGAACACGGCCCCCGCGCCGCCGCCCGTCGCCATCACGTCACGCGCAAGCCGCAGGGCCGGGAAACGCTCCGTGTCGGGCGCGCGAAATTCGAGCGTCGCAAGCTTGGCCAGGTCAACCCGCTCGACCGGCAGCGCGCGCCGTTCGGGCCAGTGCAGGGCATAGCCGATCGCATGGCGCATGTCGGGCGCACCCAGATGCGCCATCAGCGCGCCATCGCTGAACCCCACCAGCGCATGAACGATGCTTTGCGGATGGATCACGGTGTCGATCTTTTCTGGCGAAATTCCGAAAAATTCCTTTGTTTCAATCAGTTCTAGCGCCTTGTTGAACATGGACGCGCTGTCGATCGTGATCCGCTGTCCCATGTCCCAGTTGGGGTGCGCGCAGGCATCGGCGAGGGTGGCCTGCGACAGCCGCTCCAGCGGCCAGTCGCGCAGCGCCCCGCCCGAGGCAGTGATGATGACCCGTTCCACGGCGTCCATGTCTTCGCCCACCAGGGCCTGGAACACGGCGGAATGTTCGCTGTCCACGGGCAGGATGCGAGCCCCGTGGGCACGCGCTTCGGCCATCAGCAGCGGGCCTGCTGTGACCAGGCTTTCCTTGTTGGCAAGCGCCAGGCTGCGCCCGTGACGCAGGCCATGAAAGCCCGGCGCCAGTCCGGCGGCGCCGACGATCGCTGACATGATCCAGTCGGCGGGCCGGTCGGCGGCTTCGATCAGCGCCTCCTGCCCGGCAGCCACGGCAACCCCGGACCCCGCCAGAGCCTCGCGCAACGCGGGCAGACAATCCTCGTAGCAGGTCACCGCGATCTCGGCCCGGAATTCGCGTGCGTCGCGGGCCAGTTGGCTGATGTTGCGCCCACCCGTCAGCGCCACCACGCGGTAACCCGCGGGGTCGCGTCGGATAAGGTCCAGCGTGTTTTGTCCGATGGACCCGGTCGCACCGAAAATGCTGACCGTTCTCGTCACATCAACTGCCCCCCGGCAAGGATCATCGCAAGCGTGGCGACCGCCCCTGCCCCGGCCATCGCGTCGAAACGGTCGAGAATGCCGCCATGTCCCGGAATGAGGTTCGAGGAATCCTTGACGCCCACATGCCGCTTGATGGCGCTTTCGGCGATGTCGCCCATCTGCGAGGCCAGGGACAGCAGCGGGGCGACCAGAAGCACCATGACCGGCTCCCACCCCAGAAGCGCCCAGGCAACGGCAGCGGCGGCGATCCAGCCCGCCGCGGTGCCAGACCAGGTCTTCTTGGGGCTGACCCGTGGCCAGAGCTTCGTGCCGCCAAGGATGCGCCCGGCGAAATAGCCCGCGATATCCGTCGCCACCACGACGCCCACGACGAAAAGGACGAAGATCAGCCCATACATGACCCGCAGGTAGAACAGGCCGAAAGCCGCGAACAGGAAATAGCTGCCATAGGTGACGAAGATCCAGCCGCGCCCTTCGGGCACGTTCTGCACCCCGCCCCAGATCGCAAGGCCGATCAGCGGCACGATCCAGGGGGTGAGGATCAGATGTTCCAGGAAGCCCTCGCCGCGGGCGAAGGCAAAGATCTGCGCCAGACAGGCGGCCAGCATGCCGGCCCCGGCGATCAGCCCCGCCACGCGCGGCGATCCCCCGTCAAGCAGCCGGTGCAGTTCCCAGATGCCAAGTGCCGCCAGCAAGACCAGCCCGATCATCAGAGGAAACCCACCAAGATAGATCAGCCCGAAGCCCACGGCGGCCATGCCAAGCCCCGAGATCACCCGAGGGGCCAGATCGCCCCAACGCCCCGCGCCGCTCATGCCTTGACGGCACCGAAGCGCCGGTCCCTCTGGCCAAACCGGGCCAGCACTTTTTCGAATTCGTCCTTGGTGAAGTCAGGCCAGAGTGTGTCGATGAATTCATACTCCGCATAAGCCGACTGCCACAGAAGGAAGTTGGAAATCCGCGCCTCTCCGCTGGTGCGGATCACGAGGTCTGGATCGGGCAGGTAGCAGGTGTCGAGATAGCGCGGCAGGGTTTCGTCATCCACGTCCCTGGGATCGAGCTTGCCCGCCGCCACGTCCTGCGCCAGCCGCTTGGTGGCGCGGGCCACCTCGTCGCGGCCGCCATAGTTCAGCGCGATGGTCAGGTTGACCCCGGTATTGTCCGCGGTCAGCAGTTCGAGATTGTCCATCATGTCCTGAAGCCGGGGCTCCAGCCGGACACGGTCACCGATGAAGCGCACGCGCACGTTCTTGGCATGCAGTTCCTGCGCCTTGTTCGTGATGAAGCGCTTGAAGAGCCGCATCAGCCCCGCAACCTCGGTCTGGGTGCGTTTCCAGTTCTCGGTCGAGAAGGCGAAGATGGTCAGGTATTTTACGCCGAGCGGCTCGCAGGCTTCGACGATTTCCTGCACGCGCCGTGCCCCGGCGTGATGCCCGACAAGACGCGGCCGCCCGCGCAGCTGCGCCCAACGGCCATTGCCATCCATGATGATCGCCACGTGGCGCGGTGGGGTCGGAGTGTTGTCCTTGGGGGCCATCGGCGCTGCCACGGGGATCATGCGAGGTCGTCAGACCTGCATGATCTCTTCCTGCTTGGTGGCCAGCGACGCATCGACCTTGGCGATATGGGCATCGGTGATTTCCTGCACTTCGGATTCCCAGATCTTCTGGTCGTCCTCGGACATGCCCGCCGCCTTGGCCTTCTTGATCTGGTCCATACCGTCGCGGCGCACGTTGCGGATCGCCACGCGCGCGTGTTCGGCATATTGCGCGGCGACCTTGGTCAGTTCGCGGCGGCGTTCCTCGTTCAACTCGGGGATCGGCAGCATGATGATGGTGCCGTTGAGCTGCGGGTTGATGCCAAGGCCCGACTCGCGGATTGCCTTCTCAACCTTGCCCACCAGCGACTTGTCCCAGACATTGATCGTCACCATGCGCGGCTCGGGCACGTTTACCGTGCCGACCTGATTGATGGGCGTCATCTGGCCATAGGCATCCACCTGCACGGGCTCCAGCATCGAGGCCGAGGCCCGACCCGTCCGCAGCGAGGCGAATTCCGTTCTCAGCGATGCCAGGGCGCCATCCATGCGCCGTTCCAGATCGTCCAGATCAATCTCCAAATCGTCGGACATGCCCGTACCTCCGTCAGGTCTTGCTCGTTGGTTGGGGTTTTACCCCGTTCATTGCACCTTTGTATAGGTGCCTTCCCCGGCCAGGATCCCCTTGAACCCGCCCGGTTCATCCAGGCTGAAGACGATGATCGGCATGTGGTTCTCGCGCGCCAGCGCGATGGCCGATGCATCCATCACGCCCAGGTGCTGCGCCAGCACATCATCATAGGAAATCGTGTCATAGCGGGTGGCGTCGTCGTGCTTGACCGGATCCTTGTCATAGACACCGTCAACCTTGGTGCCCTTGAAGATCGCCTGGCAGTTCATCTCGTTGGCCCGCAGCGTGGCGGCGGTATCGGTGGTGAAATAGGGGTTACCGGTGCCGGCGGCGAAGATCACCACGCGCTTCTTTTCCAGGTGGCGCACAGCGCGGCGGCGAATATAGGGTTCGCAGACCTGGTCCATCGGGATGGCGCTGATCACGCGGGTGTGGATGCCCAGCTTTTCGAGCGCACCCTGCATCGCCAGCGCGTTCATCACCGTGGCCAGCATGCCCATGTAATCGGCCGTTGCCCGTTCCATGCCCTGCGCGCTGCCCTGAAGACCGCGGAAGATGTTGCCGCCCCCGATCACCATGCAGATTTCCACGCCCATGTCGTGCACCGACTTCACCTCGCGGGCGATCCGTTCCACCGTGGGCGGGTTCAGACCGTAGCCCTTGTCCCCCATCAGGGCCTCGCCCGAGATCTTCAGCATGACGCGGGAATAAGTCGGGGCGGGCGCGGTGTCTGAGGGCATGGGAGATCCTTGGAATTATGTTATCTGCCGGGGCCTTTTGCGGCCCGGCGCAACATGGCCTAAATAGGCCCGGGGTTCAACGGCCAATCCCGCCCCAAAAGGCGTAGGACTGGGCGCATTCGAGACAGGCAAAGGCGACCGATGATCGACATTTCCAAGCTATCGCCAGAGCGGCCGGTGCTGATCGCGGGGCCGACGGCCTCGGGCAAAACCGCCCTGGCGCTGGAGATCGCGGCGCGTCAGGGCGGGCGCATCATCAATGCCGATGCGCTTCAGGTCTATGATGGCTGGCGTGTCCTGACCGCCCGCCCCTCGCCCGAGGAAGAGGCCAGCGCGCCACATGCGCTCTTTGGCCATGTGCCGTTTGATGCGGACTATTCCACCGGCCAGTGGCTACGCGACGTGATTCCCCTGCTGGAGGGTGGACCGCGTCCGATCATCGTGGGTGGAACCGGGCTCTACTTTGCCGCCCTGACCGAGGGTCTGGCGGAAATCCCCGCCACACCCCCGGCCATCCGGGCCGAGGCGGACGCAATGGAGCCGGCCAAGATGCTGGCCGATCTCGACCGCGAGGACCCCGAGATCGCAGGCCGGATCGACCGGCAGAACCCGATGCGGATCCAGCGGGCCTGGGAGGTTCTGCGCGCCACGGGAAAACCGCTCTCGGCCTGGCAGGCCGAGACCCCTGCCCCGGCCCTGCCGCTCGATCAGTGCGAGCCTCTTCTTCTGGATGCCGACCGCGACTGGCTGGCCGAGCGGATCGCGCGGCGCTTCGACCTGATGCTGAAGGGCGGCGCCCTGGAGGAGGCCCGTGCGCTGGAACCGGTCTGGGAACAGGCTGGCGGTGCGAAGAAAGCCATCGGCGGGCCAGAACTCATCGCCCATCTGCGCGGGCAGCTCAGCCTGTCGGACGCGCGCGAGGCCGCGATCATCGGTTCGCGCCAATACGCCAAGCGGCAACGGACCTGGTTCCGCGCGCGAATGAGGCAATGGCGCGCGATCGCGCTGCCCTGAAAGATTTGGTTAACAAGCCTCTTTCCCGAAAGCCTATCTGCCCCTAGGCTCCGCGGTGATGAGCGAGTTTTACAAAGTCACCACCCTGGCCAAGATGCGGTCGGACGCGCCCTGGCGCCATGCGACTCTGCATTCGGACCCGCGCCCGCAGCTGTTCTGGTTCACCCGTGGCCAGGGCCGGTTTTCCATTGGAGCCGTGACGCGCGGCTACGGGCCCAACACAGCCGTGTTCATTCCGTCAGGCGTGATGATCGCGGTCGAGATTTCGGCGCAGGTTCAGGGCGTGCTGCTGAAACTGCCGTTCGACCCCACGCTCGGCCTGCCGACGGTGCCTTTCCATATCCGTGTCAGCAATGTCGAGGCGCAGTCCAATTTCTCGGGCTATATCGACATGATCGAACGCGAGCTGGCTGCCCATGCGCCCGCCCGAGACCAGGCATTGCGCGCCTACGGGCTGCTCATTTCCACCTGGATCGCGCGGCAACTTGCGGTGCAGGACGGCACCATCCTGCGCGACAAGACCCATGTTCTGGCCGAACGCTACGCCGCGCTGGTTGAAAGTGGCTATCGCAGTGGCAACGGCGTGTCGAGCTACGCCGAGGCCCTGGGCGTGACACCGACCCACCTGACACGGGTCTGCCGGGACGCCTGCGGCCGTCCGGCCCTGGCCATCTTGCAGGAACGAATCCTGCATGACGCCTGCCGATTGCTGGTTGATACGGACATGCCCGCCCGCGATATCGCCACTGAACTCGGCTTTTCCTCGGCGGCCTATTTCACGCGCGCCTTTTCCAAGCTTGCCGGTTACACGCCGTCAGAGTTTCGAAAACTGCCCCCGATGCGGCAGATTCTGCACGCGGGTTGATCGAAGCGCTCGGATCACCCCGCTTTCAAGAAATGTCAGGGTTTCGCGGGTCCTTGTCGTTTTTGGCACATCACAATGTCGCAATTCGCACCCAAATCGAATAGCGGGACCATTGACGCAAGCCCATTATTGGTGCGGTAATGATCTCATATCTGGCGCGCGGGGCTGTCGGCCTCCTCTGACTCCTGCGACGACAGCAAAGAATAAATTGTGTCACAGGGAGATGAGAATGACGCAGCAAACCACCCACTTCCTCAAATCGCATCCGGCAGCGGAAATGTATGCGGAGGAATACAAAAAAGGCGAACTGTCGCGTCGTGAGTTCCTCACGCGCTCTACCGCGCTCGGCGTGTCCGCCGTTGCCGCTTATTCGCTGATCGGCCTGAACCCGGCCGAAGCAGCTGGCCACCGCGCGACGCCCCAGATGGGCGGCACGCTGCGCATCCAGATGCGCGTCGACCAGGGCAAGGACCCGCGGACCTATGACTGGTCCGAGATGGGCAACCTCAGCCGCGGCATCTGCGAATACCTCGTGGAATACAACCGCGACGGGTCGTTCTCGGGCGTTCTGCTGGAAAGCTGGGAAGCCAACGCAGACGCCACCCAGTACACCCTGCATGTTCGTCAGGGCGTGATGTGGAACAATGGCGACGAATTCACCGCGGAAGACGTGGCCGCCAACTTCACCGGCTGGTGCGACACCTCGGTGGAAGGCAACTCGATGGGGACCCGCATGGGGGCGCTTGTCGATCCCGAAACCGGCCAGGCCCGCGAAGGCTCGATCGTGGTTGTCGACAGCCACACCGTGCAGCTGAACCTGCCCGCCGCCGACATCACCATCATCCCCGGCATCGCAGACTACCCGTCTGCCGTGCAGCACCGTGACCTGATCGGCACCGACCCGCTTCAGCACGGCGTGGGCACCGGCGCCTACCGCCTGGTCGAGCACGAGGTGGGCGTTTTCGCCGCCCTCGAGAAGAACCCCGACCATACCTACTGGCGCGACGCCTACCTTGATCGTGTCGAAATCATCGACCTCGGCGAAGACCCGGCGGCCTGGGTGGCCGGTGCGGAAGCCGACGAATTCGACATGACCTACGAAACCACCGGTGACTTCATCGACATCTTCGACGCCATCGGCTTCGAGCAGTCGAGCGCCACCACCGCGGCAACCCTGGTCATCCGCATGAACCAGAACAACCCGCCCTACGACAACGCCATGGTGCGTCGTGCGGTGAACATGGCCGTGGATCCCAACGTGGTTCTGGAACTGGGCTATGCCGGTCGCGGCACCCCGGCAGAAAACCACCATGTCTGCCCGATCCATCCCGAATACGCGCAGCTGCCCGCACAGACCGTCGACAAGGACGCGGCCTATGCGATGCTGCAGGAATCGGGCCATGCCGACCACGTGTTCGAAATCGTGTCGCTCGATGGCGGTTTCGAGCGTGACTCCACCGACGCCCTGGCCGCACAGCTGCGCGACGCGGGCTTCAACGTGGAACGTCGCGTGATCCCGGGCTCGACCTTCTGGAACGACTGGGCCGTGTATCCCTACAGCTCCACCACCTGGAACCACCGCGAACTGGGTGTCATGGTGCTGAACCTGGCCTACAAGTCGGGTGTGCCGTGGAACGAAACCGGCTTCTCCAACGCCGAGTTCGACGAATTGCTGGCCCAAGCGAACGGCATCCAGGACGCTGACGCGCGCCGCGAAGTGATGGCCCGCATCCAGCAGATCATGCAGGACGAAGCGGTCATCAACCAGTCTTACTGGCGCTCGCTCTACCGTCACGCCAAACCCGGTGTGGTGAATGCGGAAATGCATCCCAAGTTCGAGATCAACATCGCCTATCTCGGCTGGGCATAATCCAAGGGAAAGGGCGGCGCGGAACCCCGTGCCGCCCTTTTTCCCACCAGATTCCGGGTCCGTAGGGCAAACGGGCCTTATCCCAACGGTTCATAAAGAAACCGGCCAAGCCGTCCGTGGGCGGCACAAGCGACAGGGAATATCATGGGACTCTTCATTCTGCGCCGTCTTGGCGTGATGATCCTGACTGCACTCTGCCTGACATTCGTGGTCTTCTTCCTCACAAATCTCGGGCCCAATCTCGAAAAGCTGGCCAAGACCCAGGGCAACAACCGGATGTCGGATGCCGAGGTTGTGCAATGGCTTGAAAACAACGGCTACAGCCGCCCGATCGTGGTGCGCTACGGCGAATGGCTGGGCGTTGTGCCGGGTTGGACGCGCGAAACCCGTGACGGAGACATCGTGGGGCGCTGCATCGACCAGGGCATGGACCCTGCCGAAGCCCCTACCTTCTGCGGCGTCTTCCAGGGCGATTTCGGCTATTCCACCCGGCTTGACGACGAGGTGTCGGGCGTGATCGGCACACGGCTTCCGCTGACGGGATGGCTGATGCTGATTGCCTTCCTGGTCATGGTGCCATCGGCGCTGATCGTGGGCATCCTTGCCGGGATGCGAGAGGGCAGCCGGATGGACCGAACCCTGTCCACCTTCTCGATCGCGTCGACCGCGACACCGGAATACGTGTCGGGCGTGATCTTCATCATCCTCTTTGCCTCCTCCACCGCGGGCCTGTCACCGTGGCTGGCCGAGAATGGCTGGATCGAGGGGCGCACGTGGTTTCTGGGCTCGGCCCGGTCGGCGATGGATGACATAACGCTGTGGAATTTCACGCTGCCGGTGATGACCATCGCACTTTACGGCATGGGCTATATCGCGCGCATGACCCGGGCCTCGATGGCCGAGGTGATGACGGCGCAATACATCCGCACCGCGCGCCTCAAGGGCGTGAGCTTCCGCAACATCGTGCTGAAACACGCGCTGCGCAACGCGCTGATCGCACCCTTTACCGTGATCATGCTGCAAATCCCGTGGCTGCTCACTGGTGTGGTGATTGTCGAGACGCTCTTCAATTACAACGGCTTCGGCTGGACCCTGGTGGAGGCGGCCTCGAACAACGATATTGAACTGCTCCTGTCCTGTTCGATCGTCGCCGTGTTCGTGGTTCTGCTGACACAGCTGATTTCCGATATCGGCTACGTCTACCTGAACCCGCGCATCCGCATTTCTTAAGGAGACGAGAGCAATGGACATGCTGACCTGGTCCGGGTCCCTCGGCCCCTACCTGAACCCGCTGATGCTGGGGGCCGTCGCGGTCTTCTTCGCGGCCTTCCTTCTGAACCTCGCAATGAACCTCATCGGGCTGCGCCAGGCCGAGCCGATCGTGAACCCCGATCACACGATCAGCTATCGATATGGCCCGGTGGATTATGCCCTGCTGGCCATGAAATATTCCGTCTTTGCCGTTCTGGCGGCCCTGGCGGTCTATATCGTGGCGGGCATCCTGCAACCGAGCATGGAGTCCAAGGGCATCATCGGCGCGCTCGGCGCGCAGTTCCTGCCCGTCTGGATCGCGCTTGTGGCCACCTTCGTCTTCTCGATCCGCTTCAAGCGTCGGCTCGGGCTTTACGGCAAGCTCTTCGACAACTTGATCGGCATGATCGGCTTCGGTCTTGTGATGTTCTGGATCTTCACCGCGATCTTCGCGCCGACCATTGCAACCCATGGCGCGCTCGACGTGGTGGCCTCGCTGCGCAATGACGCGCCGGGGATCGCCGTGCCCAATGCGGCGGCGGACGGGGTGTTCCCCTATTACCTGCTTGGTGGCGACGCGCTTGGGCGCGATGTCTTCAGCCGCATGGTGTTCGGGGCGCGCGAGGTGCTGACCATCGCGCCCGCGGCCACGCTATTCGCCTTCATGGTGGGCATCACCCTGGGCCTGCCCGCAGGCTACATGGGCGGACGCTTCGACACACTGATCACCTTCATTGCCAACCTCGTGCTGGCCTTCCCGGTGATCCTGCTGTTCTACCTGCTGGTCACGCCCGAGATCGTCGAAGCCGGGGTGCCGGTCTACATGGCATCGGTCCTGTTCATCATGCCGGTGATCTTCGTCTGGGTGCTGCTCTATTCGCGCTACCGGGCACAGCCCAACATCATCAAGTGGGTGGCGATCCCGATCACGCTGGTGCTGCTGCTGCTCTATCTCGGCACGGTGTTCCGCTTCGATCCCTTCGTGTGGCTGGCGACCTCGTTCATCGGCTATCTCAACCAGGGCAACCCGGTCTCGGAATGGATGACGCAGACCCGTGAAGCCTACGAGCCGCTGATCGGGATTCCCATCGACGGCAACCTGCTGATCGTTTTCGTGTCGGTCGTCTTCGTCAACAGCCCCACGGTGTTCCGTATCGTTCGCGGGCTGGTGCTGGACATCAAGACCCGCGACTACGTGGCGGCGGCACAGACGCGCGGCGAAGGCCCGTGGTATATCATGCTGTGGGAAATCCTGCCCAATGCGCGCGGGCCGCTCATCGTCGATTTCTGTCTGCGCATCGGCTACACCACGATCCTTCTGGGCACCTTGGGCTTCTTCGGCCTTGGCGTTGACCCCGAAAGCCCGAACTGGGGTTCGACGATCAACGAGGGGCGGCGCCTGCTGACGGTCTATCCGCACCCGCCGCTGCCCCCTGCCCTTGCGCTGATGACCCTCGTGCTTGGTCTCAACCTGCTGGCCGACGGCCTGCGTGAAGAAAGCCTGAAGGACTGATCCCATGACAGAGACCTATGACGGACCGATCCTGGAAATCGAGAACCTCTCCATCAGCTTCTTCACGCGCCTGCGCGAGATCCCGGCGGTGATGGATTTCTCCTGCACGGTGATGCCGGGCGAGGCTATGGGCCTCGTGGGCGAATCCGGCTGCGGGAAATCCACCGTGGCGCTTGGGGTCATGCAGGACCTGGGCGTGAACGGGCGCATCGTCGGGGGCTCCATCAAGTTCAAGGGGCGCAACCTCAACGAGATGAGCCACGAGGAACTGGCCAAGATCCGCGGCAAGGAAATTGCCATGATCTACCAGGAGCCGATGGCTTCGCTCAATCCGGCGATGAAGATCGGCAAGCAACTGATGGAAGTGCCGATGATCCACGAAGGCGTGTCGGCCGAAGAGGCCTACAAGCGCGCGCTCGAAGTGGTTACCGATGTGCGCCTGCCAGACCCCAAGCGGATGCTGGACAGCTTCCCGCACCAGCTGTCGGGTGGCCAGCAGCAGCGGATCGTTATCGCCATGGCGCTGATGGCGAACCCTTCGCTTCTGATCCTCGATGAACCCACCACCGCGCTCGACGTGACGGTGGAGGCCGCCGTGGTAGAACTGGTCAAGGACCTGGGCAAGAAATACGGCACCTCGATGCTGTTCATCTCGCACAACCTCGGCCTCGTTCTGGAAACCTGCGACCGGCTTTGCGTGATGTATTCGGGCGAGGCCGTGGAAACCGGGTCGATCGAGGACGTGTTCGACAAGATGCGCCACCCCTATACGCAGGCGCTCTTCCGGTCGATCCCGCTGCCCGGGGCCGACAAGAACAGCCGCCCGCTGGTGGCCATTCCCGGCAACTTCCCCCTGCCCCACGAACGGCCCAACGGCTGCAACTTCGGCCCCCGCTGCGACTATTTCGAAGCCGGGCGCTGCGATGCGCGCGACATCCCGATGGACGCGATCGAAGGCGATGACCGCCATGATTCCCGCTGTCTGAAGTTCCGCGAGATCGACTGGAACGCGCCGATCAAGGCGTCCACCACGACCGAGAAGGCGGAAATCGGCGAAGTGGTGCTGAAGGTAGACAACCTCAAGAAATACTACGAGGTGGCAGCGAGCGCGCTTTTCGCCCATGGCGACAAGAAGGTGGTGAAGGCCAACGAGACGCTGAGCTTCGAGGCCCGCGAATCCGAAACCCTGGCCATCGTGGGGGAATCGGGCTGTGGCAAGTCCACGCTCGCCAAGGTGTTGATGGGGCTGGAAACGGCCACCGACGGACACGTGCTGCTTGATGAGCGAGGCATCGAAACCGTGCCGATCGAGGAACGCGACACCAAGACCGTGTCGTCGATCCAGATGGTGTTCCAGAACCCCTTCGACACGCTCAACCCCTCGATGACCGTGGGGCGCCAGATCATCCGGGCGCTGGAGATCTTCAAGATCGGCAAGAACGAGGCGGAACGCCGCCAGCGCATGCTGGAACTGCTCGACCTCGTGAAACTGCCCCGCGCCTTTGCCGATCGCATGCCCCGGCAACTGTCGGGTGGCCAGAAACAGCGCGTGGGCATCGCCCGCGCCTTCGCGGGCGGCGCGCGGATCGTGGTGGCCGACGAACCTGTTTCGGCGCTCGACGTGTCGGTGCAGGCGGCAGTGACCGATCTGTTGATGGAGATCCAGCGCAACGAGAAGACGACGCTTCTGTTCATCAGCCACGACCTGTCCATCGTGCGCTATCTCTCGGACCGGGTGATGGTGATGTATCTGGGTCACGTGGTGGAAATCGGCACGACCGACCAGGTCTTCAGCCCGCCTTACCATCCCTATACCGAGGCGCTTCTCTCGGCGGTTCCGATCGCCGATACCTCGGTCGAGAAAGAGCACATCGTTCTGGAAGGCGATATTCCCTCGGCGATGAACCCGCCGTCGGGCTGCCCGTTCCAGACGCGCTGCCGGTGGAAGAAGGACGTTCCGGGTGGGCTGTGCGAGGCCGAGGTGCCGGCCATGAAGACGCTGGCCGACGGACACCAGATCAAGTGCCACCTGGCCGATGACATCCTGTCGCGCATGCGGCCCGTCATCAAGATCGCGGCCGAGTAAGGCGCCCGATCCGATCCAGTCGAAGGCCCCCTCCCCTGGGGGCCTTTTGCTTTAAGATCGAACTGCAAGACATTGTCAGGAATGAAAAAAGAGGGTCCCCAGGGACCCTCTTGAGTTTCGCTGTTCAGGCTCAGTATTTGTACCGCCCGTAGTTTTCTGCCTGCGGCCTGAACCGCGTCAGGGGCGAGCGCACCCGCCCCGTGTTTCAGAACCCGCGCCGGGGCAATTGGCGCAGGTCCCGATCTCTTAGCTGCAGCCGCTGGTCGCGCCGCAGGTGTTGCACTTCATGCAGGTGCCGTTGCGCACCAGCGTGTAGTTGCCGCATTCGCCGCAGGGATCGCCCTCGTAGCCCTGCATCTTGGCCTTGGTGCGGGCATCCATGCCCACGGTGCCCGAGGCCACGGCGGTGGTGCTGCTGGTCGACACCGCGATGGTGTTGGTCGCCGTTTCCGGCACCAGCGTTTCCAGCGTCGCCACCGGATCGCCGCCCGCAAGCGCCGTCATCGCGCCGCCCTGGAACACCACCAGCTCCTGCGGAACCCGCTTGCGCAGGTAGCCGGTCGAGCTGATCTGCTTGAGCACGTCGATCGGCGAAGACCCACGGCTGTCAGGCACTTCCTTGACGTTGGACACGCCCTCTTCCTGCCCGCGGCCCACATCGTCGAAGGACGCGCCTTCTGGCTTCACATGCGCGAGGTCAGTCCGATCGAGGTAAGACACCGCCAGTTCGCGGAAGATGTAGTCGAGGATCGAGGTGGCGTTCTTGATCGAGTCGTTGCCCTGCACCATCCCCGCCGGTTCGAACTTGGTGAAGGTGAAGGCGTCGACGAATTCCTCCAGCGGCACCCCGTATTGCAGGCCCACGGACACGGCGATGGCGAAGTTGTTCATCATCGCGCGGAAGCCCGCACCTTCCGTGTGCATGTCGATGAAGATCTCGCCAAGCGAGCCGTCTTCGTATTCGCCGGTGCGCAGGTAGACCTTGTGGCCGCCCACGATCGCCTTCTGGGTATAGCCCTTGCGGCGTTCCGGCATCTTCTCACGGTGGCTGCGGATCAGTTCCTTGACCACCACCTTCTCGATCACCTTCTCTGCCAGCACATGGGCCTTCTCGACCGGCGTGCCGGTCTCCAGGATCTCGGCGGCCTCGTCGTCATCCTCGACCAGGGCGGCCGCGAGCGGCTGGCTCAGCTTCGAGCCGTCGCGGTAAAGCGCGTTGGCCTTGACACCCAGGCTCCAGGACAGCTCGTAAGCCTTCTGGCAGTCCTCGATGGTGGCATCGTTGGGCATGTTGATCGTCTTGGAGATCGCCCCCGAGATGAAGCTCTGCGCCGCCGCCATCATGGTGATGTGGCTGTTGACGGAGAGGAAGCGCTTGCCCTTCTTGCCGCAGGGATTGGCGCAATCGAACACGTGGTAATGCTCTTCCTTCAGGAAGGGCGCGTTCTCCAAGGTCATGGTCCCGCAGACATGGTCATTCGCCGCTTCGATGTCCTTCCGGGAGAAGCCGAAATGGCGCAGCATGTCGAAGGTGGGATCGTTCAGTTTCGCCGCCGGAATGCCCAGCACCTTGGTGCAGAACTCTTCCCCGAGCGTCCACTGGTTGAAGACGAAGCGGATGTCGAAGGCAGACGGCAGGGCCGCCTCGATCTTCTCGATCTCGGCATCGCCGAAGCCGTGGCCGCGCAGCGTGGTGTGGTTGATCACCGGCGCGTTTCCAAGCGTGCCGTGGCCAACCGCGTAAGAGGTGATCTCTTCGATCTGGCTGCTGGTGTAGCCCAGCTTCTCCAGCGCCGCAGGCACCGAGCGGTTGATGATCTTGAAGTAGCCGCCACCGGCCAGCTTCTTGAATTTGACCAGTGCGAAGTCGGGCTCGATACCCGTCGTGTCGCAGTCCATCACGAGGCCGATGGTCCCCGTGGGGGCGATCACGCTGGTCTGCGCGTTGCGGTAACCATGCTTCTCGCCCAGGGCCAGCGCCTCGTCCCAGGCCTGAACCGCAAGGTCCACCAGGCGCTGATCGGGGCAGTTGGCATGGTCGAGCGGCACCGGCTTGACCGCCAGATCCTCGTAACCGTCCGTCTCGCCATGGGCTGCGCGACGGTGGTTGCGGATCACGCGCAGCATATGCTCGCGGTTCTTCTCGTATTTGGCGAAGGCGCCCAGTTCCGAGGCGATCTCGGCCGAGGTGGCATAGGCCACGCCGGTCATGATGGCGGTCAGTGCGCCGCCGATGGCCCGGCCCTCGTCGCTGTCATAGCCCAGTCCCATGTTCATCAGCAGGCCGCCGATATTGGCGTATCCCAGACCGAGCGTGCGGAAATCGTAGCTCAGCTGCGCGATTTCCTTCGAGGGGAACTGCGCCATCATCACCGAGATTTCCAGCGTCAGCGTCCACAGCCGGGTGGCGTGCATGTAGGTCTCGGCATCGAACTGGCCGTCCTTGAAGAAGGTCAGCAGGTTCATCGAGGCGAGGTTGCAGGCCGTGTCGTCAAGGAACATGTATTCCGAACACGGGTTCGAGCCGCGGATCTGCCCGTCTTCGGGGCAGGTGTGCCAGGCATTGACCGTGTCGTGGAACTGGATACCGGGATCGGCGCAGGCCCAGGCCGCGTGACCGATCTGGTCCCACAGCTCGCGCGCCTTGACGGTCTTGCAGACCTTGCCGTCGGTGCGGTTGATCAGTTCCCAATCGGCGTCCTTCTCGACCGCGTAGAGGAACGCGTCGGTCACGCGGATCGAGTTGTTCGAATTCTGGCCAGAGACGGAGTTATAGGCTTCCGAATCCCAGTCGGTATCGTAGGTCGGGAACTCGATCGAGGTGTGACCCTGCTTCGCGTAGTCCAGCACCCGCTTGATGTAAGTTTCCGGAATGGAACATTTTTTCGCGCTGCGGATCGCGGATTTCAGGGTGTCGTTCTTGGCGGGATCAACCGCGTCCTCCAGCTTGCCATCCCAGGCGGCAATGGCGGCGAAGATGCCATTGAGCTCGCGCTCGTGCATCTTGGAGCCGGCGACGATCGAGGCGACCTTCTGCTCTTCGAGCACCTTCCAGTTGATGAATTCCTCGATATCCGGGTGATCGGCATCGACGATCACCATCTTGGCCGCGCGGCGCGTGGTGCCGCCCGACTTGATCGCGCCCGCCGCGCGGTCGCCGATCTTGAGGAAACCCATCAGGCCCGAGGACTTGCCGCCACCCGACAGCTTTTCACCCTCGGCGCGAAGCGACGAGAAGTTGGTGCCGGTGCCGGAGCCGTATTTGAACAGGCGCGCTTCGCGGACCCACAGGTCCATGATGCCGCCTTCGTTCACCAGGTCGTCGGACACGGACTGGATGAAGCAGGCATGCGGCTGCGGATGTTCGTAGGCGGAGTTCGACTTGACCAGCTTGCCGGTCTTGTAATCGACATAGTGGTGGCCCTGGCTCGGGCCGTCGATGCCATAGGCCCAGTGCAGGCCGGTGTTGAACCACTGCGGGCTGTTGGGCGCGGCCATCTGGCGCGCCAGCATCAGCTGCATTTCATCGAAATAGGCGCGCGCGTCGGCTTCTTCGGTGAAGTAGCCACCTTTCCAGCCCCAATCGGCCCAGGCCCCCGCGAGACGACGGAACACCTGCTTGGCCGAGGTTTCACCGCTGAAGCGGTCTTCTTCGGGCAGATCGGCCAGCGCAACCTCGTCAGGCACGTGACGCCACAGGAAAGACGGCACGCCCTTTTCTTTCACCGGCTTCAGGATCGCGGCGACCCCGGCCTTGCGGAAATATTTCTGCGCCAGCACGTCCGAAGCCACCTGGCTCCAGCCCACGGGAACTTCCACATTGTCGAGTTTGAAAACGGTGGTGCCGTCGGGGTTGCGAATTTCCGACGACGTCAGCGAGAACTCCAGCCCCGCATAGGTATCCTGCTCAGCCTGGGTGAAACGGCGTTCGATTTTCATCTGCCTCTAGTCCCTTCCTTGGACGATGGGTCGACCGCGCCCGGCCAACCCGTCTTGTTCCCTGTCCTCAAGGCAGATGTTGTCCGGCCGGTTCCCCCCAGAGAGCCGGTGGAGCCTGTTTTTCAAGGCTCGTACAAGTGGGATGGTCATCTGCCCCGTTTTTTCCGGTCGATCACTATATTTAGTGTCGCCCCGACCGGCTCATACAAATTGACGTATCCAAGCATAGGGCGTCAACGGAAAAGTTTTACCCTATCGTTACAAAAAAGGGTTGCATGTGGCGTTTGGTGCGGTCCCCGGTGAACGCATTCGATTCATCCACAAGCGGCCAACCGGGAAATTCCCATGAAAGCATGGGCGCTTAGGCGGCGTGGCTCATTTTTGATCAGATTTCGCAAGAAAACACTACAGATAGCCGGGATACAAAAAAGATAGCTACATGTTGTAGCGAAATGATAAAAGATTCTGAAAGGGGTGCAACCGTGGGGCGACTGCCCCCCCGAATCCACCGCACTGTTCTACAGTTTGCCAAGGGTGGCCGCTACCCAAAGGGCCACCTGGCCAGCCCGATCCTGCCGAACAAGCCCCAGCTGCCGCAGCCTGCGCAGGCGCGACACCATATTTAGTGATCTCAACCCGGAATAAGCATCCAGAAGCGCGCGATGCTCTGGCAAGAGCCGCGCCCGCGAGGCTTGCAATGCAGCGAAGTTCTGCGCGTTCCACCTGGCCAGGGTCCCGCTCAGGATCCATTTCAATCTGGCCAGAGCGGCCCGCGCCCCCCGATTGGTGCCGAAGAGATTTCCGCCGTGCTGGCGGTAAAGCACCGTCGGCGTCTCGTCTCGCACAACAGCGCCCCCGCAGCCCGACATCAGCTGATAGAGCCACCAATCATGGGTGACAGGCCCACCTACGCTCTGGGCTTCGCGCGCCGCATCGCGCGCCAGGGCCGCCCCGGCGGGGTTGAGCAGCATCGTGTTGCCGCCTGCAATGCTTTGCACAAGCGCATTCCTGAAACTCGGCGCATGGGAAAAAACGGGCGATCTGCGCCGGTTGGCAAGGTCATCCCCCTCGACGATCCAGGTTGCGCTGCCATAAAGCGCGGGTTCGTCATGCGCGGCCAGCGCCTTCAGACCGCGCGAGAGCCTCTCGGGCAACCACACGTCATCCTGATCCGACAGGGCAATCCAGCCCGGATCTTCGGGCAAGCCGCTCAGCAATGACAGGAAGTTCGCGGTCGCCCCCCTGCCCGGCCCGTCGATCACGCG
>NZ_CAXREX010000164.1:0-2718 GCF_964229645.1 Nioella sp.
GATCGACAAGATCTACGATCAGGTCAGTCCCGCCTCTGACGATCACATCGCCATGGTGGTGCGCGAACCCATCGGCGTCGTGGGCCTCGTCCTGCCGTGGAACTTCCCGCTTCTGATGCTGGCGTGGAAGATCGGCCCGGCCCTGGCCGCAGGCTGTTCGGTGGTGGTGAAGCCGGCCGAGGAAACCTCGCTCACCGCGCTCCGCGTGGCGGAACTGGCAACCGAGGCGGGCCTGCCGCGCGGTGTGCTGAACATCCTTCCCGGAAGCGGGCCCGAGGTCGGCGAACCCATTGGCCGACACATGGATATCGACGCGGTGTCCTTCACCGGCTCGACCGTCACCGGCAAGCGGTTCCTGAGCTACTCGGGTGAATCCAACGCCAAGGAAATCACGCTGGAAATGGGCGGCAAGAACCCCGCCCTCGTCATGGATGACGCGGAAAACCTCGACCGGGTGGCCGCTCACATCGTGCAGGGCGCGTTCTGGAACATGGGCGAGAACTGCTCGGCCTCGTCACGGCTGATCGTCCACAAGAACGTGAAAGCGGAACTGCTGGAGCGCATCGCCCATCACGCCGCCCAGTGGAACACCGGCGATCCGCTGGACCCGGAAACCCGGCTTGGGGCTCTGGTTTCTGAAACGCATTTCAACAAGGTCTGCGGCTACCTGGAAAAGGCCGAAACGGTGGTTCTGGGCGGCAAGGCCGAAGCCGGTTTTGTCGAGGCGACCGTGGTGGAAGTGTCCGGCAACGATAACGTCTTGGCGCGCGAAGAGATCTTCGGCCCGGTCCTCTCGGTCATCACGGTGGACAATTTCGACCAGGCCATTCGCACCGCCAATGACACCGATTACGGGCTTTGCGCATCACTCTTCACCGCCAACGCCAAACGCGCCATTCGCGGCGCGCGGATGCTGCGCGCAGGCACGGTCACCGTGAACAGCTTTGGCGAGGGCGATGCCACCACGCCCTTCGGCGGGTTCAAGCAGTCTGGCTTCGGCGGGCGCGACAACGGCATCCACGCCCATGACCAGTACACGCAGCTCAAGACGATCTGGCTGGATCTGTCGGATGACGCAGACGAGGCCGTGGAGTGAGCGAACACCGCGCCCGGCGCCTGCCGGTTCACAAAGGGCCTGCCGCATGGTCGGCCATCCTGCCGGGGCAGCCTGCCCCGGTGGTGCTGGAGGATAACATCACCGCTGACGTGGCGGTGGTGGGCGCGGGTTTCGCGGGGCTGTCCGCCGCCCGGCGGCTTCTGCAACTGGACCCTGCGCTCCGGGTTGTGGTGCTGGATGCAGGACGCGTGGCCGAAGGCGCGGCGGGCCGCAATTCCGGCTTCATGATCGACCTTCCCCATGATCTGGCGTCAGACGACTACGCCGGGTCGGGCGACGACCGCACGGTGACCGCGCTCAACCGGCAGGCCATCGCCTTCGCGCTGTCGGCGGCGGAAGAATACGCCATCCCCCGCGATTTCGTAGATCCCGCAGGCAAGGTGAACGGGGCGGCCAGCGTCGCTGGCCATACGCATAACGAAAGCTATGCGCGCCATTTGTCGTCGCTCGGCGAAGCATCAGAGATGCTCGACGCCAAGGCAATGGAGGAGCTGACTGGGAGCCGCCATTACCTCTCGGGCCTCTACACGCCGGGCACCGTCATGCTGCAACCGGCGGGCTATGTCCGGGGGCTGGCAGAGGGGCTGAAGAGGCGCGCAAGCATCTTCGAAAACAGCCCTGTCAGCCGCATTGCCCGCATCGGTCACGACTGGCACGTGGCAACCATGCACGGCTCCGTCACCGCGCCCAAGGTGATCATGGCCAATAACGGCCAGCTCGAAAGCTTCGGCTTCGCGCGCGGACGCCTGATGCATATCTTCCTTTATGCCTCGATGACGCCGGTGTTGCCGGACGATGCCGTGAAGGGTGCGGATCGGTGGGGCGTGACGCCGTCGGACCCCATGGGCACCACCATGCGGAAGATCAGCGGCGCCCAGGGGGGAAGCCGGATCATCACCCGCACGGCGGCCAGCTTCAAACCCGGCATGGTGGTGAGTGACGCCGCGATGAAACGCGCGCGCCGCATCCATGACCAGAAGTTCGCCAGCCGCTTCCCGGACCTGCGCGGGATCGACATGGAGTTCACCTGGGCCGGGCATCTGTGTCTCAGCCGGAACAGCGTCTCCGTCACCGGGGAGCTGGAAGAAGGGCTCTTCGCGGCTTGTTGCCAGAACGGGCTTGGCACCGCGCGGGGGACGCTCACGGGCATGGGCGCGGCCGAGATGGTGCTGGGTCACGACAGCGACATCACCCGGTCACTCAATGCAGAACCCCAACCCACGCGCCTGCCACCCCGCCCGTTTTCCGACATCGGGGCCAACGCCTATCTTCGCTGGAAGGAATGGCGCGCCGGCGCGGAGTGATCAGCGCGCCACCGGCACCCGGCGGCTGCGGCGGAGCGCAATGAGGTTCGAAACCAGAAGCGCCCCGATCACCACCGCCCCCCCGACAAGCGCCCAACGGCCCGGGTCTTCGCCCACCACCGCCCAGACCAGAAGCGGCGCGAGGACGGATTCCAGCAGGATTAGCAGCGCCACCTCTGCCGAGCTGAGGTAGCGGGGCCCAAGCACCAACAGGCAGGACGACGCCCCGATGATGGCCCCGTGAGCCACGAACAGCGGCCATTGCGGGGCGAAACTGGCCACCGGGTCAGAGATGAC
>NZ_CAXREX010000165.1:0-3266 GCF_964229645.1 Nioella sp.
CTCTGGTGGTGCTGCTGTCGTTTTGGATTGCGGGACGCGTTGCCGTGGCAGGGCTTACGGGGCAGGGGCCATTCGTGGTGGCGCTGATCGATCAGCTTTTCCTTCTGGCGGTGACCGTGATGATCGCGCGGGAAATCGTCGTCGGCCGGAATTGGCGCAACCTCAAGGTGCTGGTCCCCGTGACGATGCTCTGGCTGGCCAACATCCTGTTCCACGCCGAGGCCGCGATGCTGGGAACGGCGGAACACGGTCGCCGGCTGGGGATCGCGCTGCTGATCTTCCTCGTCATGTTGATCGGGGGACGCATCGTGCCGAGCTTTACCCGCAACTGGCTTGTTCAGCGCGGCGAGACCCGGTTGCCGGTGGGTTTCTCCCGCTTCGATGCGCTGTGCCTGGCGGCTGGTGCTGCAGGGCTGATTGCCTGGGTGGTCGCCCCATATACCATGATCTGTGCCGCACTCGGGACGACAGCCGCCGTGCTGCATCTCGTGCGGGTCGCACGCTGGCGGGGCGCAGGCACGTGGCGCTCGCCGCTCCTGCTGATGCTGCACGTTGCCTACCTGATGGTGCCGCTGGGATTTGCTGCCGTGGCCCTGGCCGCACTTGGCCTCGTCGCGCCGGCAAGCGGGGCGCATGTGCTGGGCATCGGTGCGGTCGGAGGCATGACCGTGGCGGTGATGATGCGTGCGACTATGGGGCATACCGGTCGGCCACTGGAGGCGGGCGGGGTCCTGTCGGGAGCCTTCGTTCTAATGATCGCGGCAGCTGCGGCGCGTGTGGCCGGCCCGGCACCGATCGTCGTGGGAGTGGACGGTATCGACCTGTCCACATTTCTATGGACCTGCGCCTTCGCACTCCTTGTGGCGCGCATTGGCCCCTGGCTTTTCCGCCCGAATGCGGGCCGCAAGGTGCCCCGGCCCG
Source organism: Nioella sp. (assembly GCF_964229645.1). Classification (GTDB taxonomy): domain Bacteria; phylum Pseudomonadota; class Alphaproteobacteria; order Rhodobacterales; family Rhodobacteraceae; genus Nioella. Next base: position 922 of record NZ_CAXREX010000165.1, read on the forward strand.
CAGCCAGAGTTACGATTCATGACCAGTAGATGACGGGCGTGGCGCGAGCGATTGCTGAGAGAAAGACCTTTGGGGAGCGGTCATAGCGGGTCGCCACCCGCCGCCGGTCCTTGAGCCTGCCAAACATGATCTGGATCGCTCCCAGGCACGGAATGGCAAAGCAAGGTCCGGAGACGGTCATTTGGTTGGGGGTCTTGCGTTGCTTGCGGCCCGGGACGCAGGCGCGTATCCCCTCGTCTTTCAACGCGTCTCGGAACCAGCCGGCGTCATGGCCACGAACGCCGTATTCAGGCTGATCGAACCGCGGTGGGTGCGGATTTCCAAGATGTACTGTTCAACGTCGCTGGGCCGCTGCGTGGCTTGCCGGACGCTGGGCTCTGAGCCCAAGTTCGGTTCGCAGGGTTTGATCGTGGCCGGGAATGCGCACAAGGCGAAAGGATTTCCTTTGCCCTGCGGTTTGCCCCTTCGCACGGTCCCACGAGGGGTTGTAAGACTGCGGCATGGAAACTTGGCGCTTCGAAACTGTTGAACGGGATGGCGACACGGTGGGCGACGTCGCCTACCGCCGCATCCGTTCCCACATCATTCACGGCAAGCTAATGCCCGGCGAGAAGCTGAAACTCGACCGGATGAAGGAGATCTACGGTGCCTCGGTGACGACGCTGCGCGAGATACTCAACCGGCTGGCGGTCGAGGAGCTGGTGACCGCCGAAGGCCAGCGTGGGTTCAGGGTGAGCGCGGTCAGCGCCGGAGAGCTGCGGGAACTGGCGGTCTTGCGCGGTTTGCTGGAAAGCCATGCGCTGCGCGCCGCCATCGCGCAGGGAGATATCGAGTGGGAGGCCTCGGTCGTGGCCGCGCACTACAAGTTGTCCGTGGCCGAGCGCGCCCTGATCGCGGGCGACCCCGCGGTGGTGGATCGCTGGGTGGCCTGTGACTGGGGCTTTCATAACGCGACCATCGCCGCCTGCGATCAACCGATCCTGCTGCGCAGCTACGCTTCGATATTTGACCGCTTCGCCCGCTATCATCAGCTGGCTCTGGACTTTCGGGGGCAGGGCGTGGTTGAGGATCACGTCCGTCTGCGCGATCTGGTGATCGGGCGCGATGCCGATGCAGCGGTTGCGCTGCTGACCCGTCACATCGACAGCGGCGTGGTGCACTTGCTGGCCTCGGGGCGTTTTACGTGACCGTCAGATTTCTGCATCGTCGGGTCGTGCGGGCTGTCGGCGGTCGGTGAAGGCCGCCTTGTTTGAGACCGCCCAGTTGTGTCGGGCCTCGCCATGGCAAGCCCTGGAGGGTTGCCAGCCTTCCTGCATCGTGCCGGGCGTTTCGCGCCGCACCTGATCGCGGAGGAAAGCGGCACATACCACCTACGCTTGCTACCGCCGTTCGTTGCTGTCGGCTGTGCGTCCAAGCGGATGCATTGATAATCAGCCCAAGGCAGCAACCCACCTTGGCCCGGCTTTATCCGCGCGACGAGGTGCAAAGGCGCTCTTGTCAGCCTCACACGACAAACCCTGCGTGCGTCGATCGGGCAGGTGTGCGGGCCTTCGGTTTCTCGGATCTTTTGCAGCCATTCACCCTGATCCGGATAATTGACATACAGTATGGCAGATGCTTCAAGTCCAACAAAGGAGCATGCACAGATGGATGAGGCAGAAGAGTTCGACCTTGTGGTGATCGGGGCGGGTGCCGCGGGTCTTGCCGCCAGCGCGACGGCTGCGCTTGCCGGGTTGCGGGTCGTGCTGCTGGAAGCGTCGGACCGGGTTGGCGGCACATGTGCGATCTCAGCCGGCTGTGCCTGGTTGCCCAACACGATGCTTTCCAGAGAGGACGATCCGGACGCCGCAAGACAATACCTGGATCACGTGGTGGGCAACGATTCGCGTGCCGAGATGCGAGAGGCCTTTCTCGCGCGCGCGCCCGAGATGGTCGCGGAACTGCAGAATGCGGGGGCGATCGATCTCGCACCCTTTGCGCACCATCCTGACTACCATACGGATCTCCCCGGCGCCGTGACCTGGGGCAGGGCGCTTGGGGCGCAGCCCTTCGACGGGCGCAAACTTGGATCCGCCTTCAGATTGGTGAAGCCGCCCTTGCCGGAGTTCACGATCATGGGCGGAATGATGGTCGACCGAACCGACATCGGGCACTTGTTGCGCGCCACGCGGAATTTGGCCAGTTTCCGCCACGCGGCGGGGCTCATGCTTCGCCACGGGCGAGACCGGCTGACCGGGCCGCGCGGGCGGCGTCTTGTCATGGGCAACGCGCTGGTCGGGCGCCTGCTTGCCTTTCTCATCGACCGCGGGGTCGAGATCCGCACCGGATGCCGCGTCGACCGCATT
>NZ_CAXREX010000166.1:0-6773 GCF_964229645.1 Nioella sp.
ATCGTCGGCCTCTTTCCAGCGCCGATAGAGCAACATCCCCTCGGCGTGGCGCAGTTCACCGCCGATTTCGCGGTAACGGGCCGCCTGCTTGGCCTGGCGTGCCAATTGGTTCAACTGGCCTGTCAGCTGTTCCAGCACATCCTCGACACGGGCAAGGTTGGTCTCAGCCCCCTTCAGCTTCAACTCGGCCTCGTGGCGGCGCTGGTAGAGCCCTGAAATCCCGGCGGCCTCTTCGAGGATACGGCGACGCGCCTTGGGCTTGGAATTGATCAGCTCCGAGATCTGCCCCTGCCGCACAAGCGCGGGCGAATGCGCCCCGGTCGAGGCATCGGCAAACAGCATCTGAACATCGCGGGCGCGCACGTCCTTGCCGTTGGTCTTGAAGGCCGATCCGGCGTCGCGCGTGATCCGGCGAATGACCTCCAGCTGGTCGGATTCGTTGAAACTGGCGGGCGCAAGCCGCTCGGTATTGTCGATGGTCAGCGCCACTTCGGCGAAGTTGCGCGCAGGGCGGGTAGAGGCCCCCGCGAAGATGACGTCTTCCATGCCGGCACCGCGCATGGCGGTCGGGCGGTTTTCCCCCATGACCCAACGCAGGGCTTCCAGCAGGTTCGACTTGCCGCAACCGTTCGGCCCGACAACGCCGGTCAGACCGTCCGCGATGATCAGATCGGTCGGATCGACGAAGCTTTTGAAACCGTTGAGCCTGAGCCGCGAGAACCGCACGTGCCTGCCTTTTCTTGATTCCACTGCCGGAGTTTCTCTGAGCAAACGCCCCTGAGTCAACGGACAGCCCCCGTATCTGGCGGTTTTTCGCTACTTATCCACAATATATGGGTGCGACATCATGTTAGTTAACAAGGTCAATTTATTTGTTGCGCCCGCAACGTTGCCGCGCTACTTGATTGTCATTGTCAATTAATGGAGTGTCCAGTATGACCCTCGCAGCAAACCGCTATTCGCCGCTCTACTTCCTCGCCTCCGTGGGCGCGGGCGGCCTCACCGTCACCTTCTTCATGTGGCTGATGTTCTGGGTTCCCCATACCGGACGCCCGGTGCCGATCTTCGAAGACAACTGGGCCATGCTGACCGGCGGCACCCTGGCGCAGCAGGCGATGGTTCTTGGCGCTTGGGCAGGGATCGCCATCTTCGGCTTCCTCAACCTCAAGCTCCTGGCCTTCAACCTGGGCCGCTTCGCCGCCTTCCGCCGCTCTGACGCCTATGAAGCCTTCGCCAAGTCCAACGCTGGCAGCCAGGTTCTGGCGCTGCCGCTGGCCCTGGCCATGTCGGTCAACGCGGCCTTCATCCTTGGACTGACCTTCGTGCCGGGCTTGTGGAGCATCGTGGAATACCTCTTCCCCGTGGCAATGGCTGCGTTTCTCGCCATCGGCTGGCTGGCCTTCCGCGAGTTGGGTCACTTCATCAAGGAACGCCTGCATTCCGGCGGCTTCGACTGCTCCGCCAACAACAGCTTCGCCCAGATGCTGCCCGCCTTCGCCCTGGCCATGACCGGTGTCGGCCTCGCCGCGCCTGCCGCCATGACGCTGGTGCCCGTCGTGGCCGGTGTCTCGATCGTGCTGTCGACCTTCTTCATTACCGCAGCGATCATCCTGGCCCTCATCGTCATGGTCATGAGCGTGCGGCCCATGCTGGAACATGGCGTCAACGTGGAAGCGGCCCCGACCCTGATGGTCGTGATCCCGCTGATGACCGTGATCGGCATTGCCATCCTGCGTCAGAACCACGGCCTGCATGTCAGCTTCGAGGCCCATGGCACCGCCGCCGACACGCTGGTCCTGCTGACCCGCTTCCTGTCGATCGAGGTGATCTTCGCGCTCTTCGGACTCGCGGTCCTGTCCCGCGTGGGTTACGTCGCCCGCTTCGTGACCGGGTCGGAAACCTCGGCCGGCTCCTATGCGCTGGTCTGCCCCGGTGTCGCCCTCTCGGTCATGACCCACTTCTGGCTGAACAAGGGCCTCGTGGCCGCTGGCATCGTCGCCAAGTACTCGGTCGCCTACTGGGCCATCTCGGGTGTCGCGGTTGCCTTCCAGTTCGCCATGATCGTTCTGGTCTGGATGCTGGCCCGCAAGCACTTCAAGCCCGTCTCCGGCGCTGCCGTCCCCGCCTGATCCTCCCTTCAGGTGCACCAAGGCCCCCGGTCCTCCAGCGACCGGGGGTTTTTCGTTTGCGCAGGCCCCGGCCGGGGCTAGGGTGGCGGCAGGGTATCGAGGGGCTGGCAATGATCCTTCACATCACGGTTCTGCTGGTCTTTCAGTTGGTTGGCGAGGTTCTGAGCCGCGCTGCCCTGCCCGTGATGCCCGGCCCGGTGCTTGGCCTCGTTCTGCTTCTGGCCGCGATGGTCGCCTTCCCAAGGCTGGCCGAGGCGATCCGGCCCACGGCAAACGGCATTCTTTCACACCTCTCGCTTCTCTTCGTGCCCGCGGGGGTCGGCGTTGTGGGGCATCTCGATCTCATTGCCTCGCACGGGGTTGCCCTCGTTGCCGCGCTGGTGGTGTCCACCATCCTGGCCATTGCCGTCGGAGCCCTCGTCTTCGTCGGCGTCGCGCGGGTCACGGGGGCCGGGGATGACTGAGGTCTGGCAGCTCTGGACCTACCTGTCCGAAGGCCCGCTGGTCTGGCTGACCCTGACACTGGCCGCCTACCTTGCGGCGGACTGGCTGTCACAACTGGCTGGGCGCGCGCCGCTGGCCAACCCGGTTCTGCTGGCCGTGATCATGCTGGCGGTCACGCTTTGGGTCACCGCCACGCCCTATGAGACCTATTTCGAAGGCGCGCAGTTCGTTCACTTTCTGCTCGGCCCCGCGACGGTGGCGCTGGCCGTGCCGCTTCACGCCAATCTCGGACGCGTGCGCAAGGCGCTGCTGCCCATGCTGGCGGCGCTGCTGGCGGGCTCTGTCACGGCCATCGCCGTGGCCCTTGGCATTGGCAACGCGCTTGGGCTGGAGCTTGAGCCGCTACTTTCCCTCGCCCCCAAATCCGCCACCGCCCCCGTCGCCATGGGCGTGTCCGAGCGCATCGGCGGCGCCCCTGCGCTGACAGCGGTCCTGGTGATCCTGACCGGCGTCATCGGCGCCATCGTCGCCACGCCGCTGCTGAACCTTCTGCGCATCCGTGACTGGCGCGCGCGCGGCTTCGCCGTGGGCGTCGCGGCCCATGGCATCGGCACCGCCCGCGCCTTCCAGGTCAACCAGACCGCCGGCGCCTTTTCCGGCATCGGCATGGGGCTTAACGCCATTCTCACCGCCATCCTGGCCCCCCTCGCCGCAGGCCTCTTTTGACAGATTGGCCACAGGGGCCATCTTGATTCCCCTTGCGAATCAGCGCGCCGGTTGAGACAGCCCCACCCCGATGCTATCTTGACCCTATCCCGGCGCCGGGGATTGCTGCGGCGCGTTGCGAAGGAGGACCACGTCCTGACTGGACCTGTTCAGGCGGCCGAAACCCAGGCTGCACCCGTGGCGCGGATCGCGCGCCCCACCAAGACCCTGACGAGCGACGCTCTGCTCGCCCAGGTGCTCGACTCCCTCAGCGATGACAAGGCGGAAGAGGTCGTCCAGATCGACCTGCGCGGCAAGTCCCAGATGGCCGATTACATGGTCATCGCCTCGGGGCGTTCGTCGCGGCAGGTCGCGGCGATTTCCGAGAAGCTTGTCGAGCGGCTGAAGGAAACCTTCGGGCTGTCGGCCCGGATGGAAGGCAAAGACACCGGCGACTGGGTGCTGATCGACGCGGGCGACGTGATCGTCCACGTATTCCGCCCCGAAGTGCGGGAGTTCTACCAGCTCGAGAAGATGTGGCTGCCCACCGGCAGCGTCTGATCTTCTCATGCGGGTGACCTTATGCGTTGTGGGCCGGCTTCGGGCCGGACCCGAGGCAGAGCTTGTTACCGACTATCTGAAACGGTTCGACCGGACGGGGCGGGCGCTTGGCCTGGGCCCCGCGCGAATCGTGGAGGTCGAGGACAAGAAGGGCGGCGGCAAACCCGCCGAGGCGGAGCTTTTGCGCAAGGCGATCCCTGCGGGCGCGCTGGTCTGCGCGCTCGATGAACGCGGCCGGGTGATGTCATCGCCCGATTTCGCGGGCGCTCTTGCCAAGCGCCGTGACCAGGGCGCTCAGGACATGGCCTTCGTGATCGGCGGCGCCGACGGCATCGACCCCGCGCTGGTGGATCAGGCCGACATGGTGCTGAGCTTCGGCGCGATGGTCTGGCCCCACATGCTCGCCCGCGTGATGCTGACCGAACAGCTCTACCGCGCTGCGTCCATTCTGGCGGGCAGCCCGTATCATCGGGTGTGAGGGGATGGACGCCCCGGCCCCGTACTGCCGGGGTCTATGACAAAGCTTCAATCCGCGCGACGACCGTTCTATAGAACACCCAACTGCGGTGCGCGCATCCTTGGGCACCCTATTGCCGAACTGAATACGAGGCGCTTCATGTCCGATACCCTTTTTCATTCTCAGCACGGCGAAGACGCGCTCATTCTTCAAGTCATTGGGACCTCTGGCTACTTCGTAGAGGTTGGCGCGCTCGAAGGGGTTCAGCTGTCCAATACCTTCGACCTCGAAGGCGCTGGCTGGACCGGACTCCTGATCGAAGCGCACCCGATGCTATTCGCGCAGATGCAAACCAACCGCCCGAACGCGCAGCTGGCACACGCCGCCGTTGGCGAAACCGACGGAGAGCTGACGTTTTACGGCGTCGAGAGCGGGTCGTTGTCCACCTTCGACCGCGACCAGCGAGACTATTTCATCAAGAACCGCTCGGGCGTGACGCTGGACAGCTACACCGAATACAAGGTCCGCGCCGCCACCCTGACAACCCTTCTGACCGAGGTCGGCGCACCGGCCGTGATCGACATGATGTCGATCGACATCGAGGGCGCGGAACTGCCCGCCCTGCGAGGGCTCGACTTCGGTGCCTTCGACATCCGGGTCCTGATCGTGGAAAAGGATGACGCGCGCGCCAAGCAGGGGATCGAAACCCAGGTCGCAGAGCTCCTGCACGCCAAGGGATACGAGCTCGCCCGGCGGATCGGGGCAAACGACTTCTGGACGCGCGACCCGGCCCTGCGGGACAAGATCCGCAACGCCCATCTCAAGGCCAGCCTGCAAAGCGGCGCAGTTGTCGATATGGCGCCCGGCGTGAACAGCACCAAGCGCAGCTTCTGGCGCCGCATCAAGGACAGCGCCAAGAAACGCCTGGGCTAGAGTGACGGGCCACGGTCCGGCCCCACATGCCGGACCGCATCAGGCTTGCCGAACAACTCTACCGCGCCGCGTCCATTCTGGCGGGAAGTCCCTATCACAGGGTCTAGGCTGCCCACCCAATCACGCCTCAGGCGGCGGCTTTGCCTGCCAGCAACGCCTTGATCCGCGCGGGAACCTGACGCGCACTCATCGCACGCGGGTAAGGCAGATCTTCCATCTCCGGCACATCGCCGAAGAGCGCCTCGAACTCGGCATAGTTGTCGAAGACCCGTCGGCTCACGTTGTCGATGAAGGTCTCCGCCGCGGCGCCGTTGGCGAGGATGATCTCATGCGCTTCGGTCTCGATATGGTAGACCGTGAAGGTCTCGCCCATCTCGTCCAAAGGAACACGCGTGATCGTCGTCCCATTCACCAGCGCCCCTGCGTGGCAGATCACCCCATCCACCAGCATCCCGTGATCGGCCGTGACCGTGAGGTCAGAGAAGGGCAGACCATTGCCCAAAGATCCCGCGGCAAAGCGCACCGGCAAAAGTCGTTCCGCGGGGTTAAACAGAGCAGAGACTGTCTGACGGCCGATCCATCTCACGGACACCAAGCGCCCGTTCATATCCAGTATCAAGCTCCCCGGAGAGAGGGCTTCGACAGCTAAGCTCCCGTCCGGTGTCGCAATCAAGGTCCCTGCCAAGAAACAGGCTGGTGTCGAACTCAGCGTTTGGGTCGTGGTATTGCGCGCGAAGCTGTTGATGCTCTCACGCGTGGCAACAGTGAATGCCCCCTCATTGGTCAGCACCAAAATCGCATCTGGATCGGTAAGGCTCCCGTCGGTGGTGAAGACATAACCTACCTGCCCGTTAAACGTGCCGCTGCCGACATAGGTGGCATTTCCGCCGTCGGAGATACCACTATCCGTGACAACGAACGCTTCTAGCCCACTGACCTGAACCACGTCGCCCTGAGAGATGACACCGTCATCCACGAGCGCCGTTATCGTTACATCCGTATCGCCACCGGAGCTAAAGAAACTGCCATCACTGGCGTACTGAGCGTTGAACGTAAATTGCGTCGCCATTGTCCGACCTATCAATGAAACAATGAGCCGACTTTACCTAATCGGACATGCGTAATCCACGCCTTCTTATGGCGCGCTTCATGTCTCCCAAACTCCCTCCCCGTCTGCACGCCCGGTGTACGGGGGGTGTACGGGGGGCGCCCCCCCTTTTCGGGCGCGTCCCGATGCCGCCCGGTAGAGGTTGCGTGCGGGTCGTGGCGGGCCTAGAACGCGGGGGAGCGTTGTGAAAAAGGGGGTTCAGATGGCCGTTCCCAAGCCCGTGGTGCTATGCATTCTCGACGGATGGGGCCTTGCCCCCGCCGGGCCCGGAAACGCCCCTTCCCTCGCCGCAACCCCTTGTTTTGACAGGCTTATGGCAACCTGCCCCAATGCCACCCTTGTCACCCACGGCCCCGATGTGGGCCTGCCCACGGGGCAGATGGGTAACTCCGAGGTCGGGCACACCAATATCGGCGCGGGCCGTGTCGTCGCGATG
>NZ_CAXREX010000167.1:0-3448 GCF_964229645.1 Nioella sp.
GTCGAAGTCGAAAGCGATGAGCTGCGGGTGAACCAGGCCGACGGCACGGCGGAATTCGTCGGCAACGTCGTCATCGTCCAGGGCGTCATGCGCCTGGGCGCCCCCCGCGTGCTGGTCGTCTATGACGAAGCGGGCGAAAAGGTCCGCCGGATGGAGGCCACCGGCGGCGTCACCCTGGTCAGCGGCCCCGACGCCGCCGAAGCGCAGCGCGCAGATTACGACATCGAGGCCGGCAAGGTCCGTCTTCAAGGCGACGTTCTGCTGGTGCAGGGCGAATCGACACTGGCGTCTCAGGATCTGACTATTGACCTGACCACCGGCAGCGCCCAGATGTCTGGCCGTGTCCGCACGCTTTTGAACCCAAAGAATTAAAGACCAGACCCGTGACCAAACCCGACCTCTCGATCCACGACGGCGACCAGGGCCTGCGCATCGACCACCTGCGCAAGTCCTACAAGAAGCGTGTCGTGATCCGGGACGTCACCATGAAGGTCGACCGGGGCGAGGTCGCGGCCCTGCTGGGGCCGACCGGGTCGGGCAAGACCACCACCTTCTATTCCGTCGCGGGCCTTGTGGTGCCCGAGGGCGGGCGCGTCACCATCGACGGCCGCGACGTGACCAACATGCCGATGTACCGCCGCGCCAAGCTGGGGATCGGCTACCTCCCGCAAGAGATGTCGATCTTCCGCGGCCTTTCGGTCGAGGAGAACATCTCGGCCATCCTCGACATCACCCATTCGGACCGTCACAAGCGGCGCGAGCGGCTGGAGGAACTGCTGTCGGAATTCTCGATCGAACACCTGCGCCGCGCCCCCGCGCTGGCGCTGTCGGGCGGGGAACGCCGCCGGGTGGAAATCGCCCGTTGCCTGGCCGCCGATCCCAAGTACCTGCTGCTGGACGAACCCTTTGCCGGGGTTGACCCGATTTCCGTGGCCGACATCCGTCACCTGGTGGCCGACCTGAAGAAACGCGGCATCGGCGTGCTGATCACCGACCACAACGTGCGCGAGACGCTGGAAATCGTCGACCGCGCCTACATCCTGCATGACGGCAAGGTGCTGATGTCCGGCACCCCCGAAGAGGTCGTGGAAAACGAAAACGTGCGCCGCGTCTACCTGGGCGACAGTTTCCGCATTTCCTGACCCCGGCACCCGGGTCGGCGGGTCCGCTCCTGCCTGCCTTCCGGCCATCGGCAACACCCCGCCCGGCACCCGGTTTCCGCTGCCCTGCAGCGAAAGTTTGCGCCAACCATTTCATCCGCTTCCCATTGACAGCCGCCCCCCGCGTCCCTTCATATAAGGGTATGACAGTCGCGTATCGGCTACCCTACCGGCCCGCAGATCCCTTGCACAATTTGCGCAAGATCAAGGAAACTCGACTGTCTTTCACCAGCATTCGAATCTGACGCCGTCGGGGCCACTGGCCCCGTGCGACCGTTCGAAGAGTCATGAAAGGATACGGAATGCGTTACGAAGTCAGCGGTAAGCAAATCGACATTGGCGAGGCGCTTCAGACACACGTGAAGACGGAACTTGGCAGCGTCATGGAGAAGTACGGTCAGCGACCGACCGACGCCACCGTCATCTTTTCCAAATCCGGTCATGAATTCGTCTGCGAGGTCACGGTGCACCTGTCTTCGGGGCTGAACGCGGCCGCCAAGGGGCATGCCAATGAAATCTATGCCGCTTTCGAAGAAACGGCGGAAAAGATGGACAAACAGCTGCGTCGCTACAAGCGTCGCCTGAAGGACCATCACAAGGCCCGGCCCGAACCGGTTGAACTTTTCGGTGCCTCCTCGTATATCCTCGCCGCTGAGCAGGAAGACGTGGAATCAGAGGCGGAGACGCTCCAACCGATCATCGTTGCCGAGATGGAAACAAAGATACCCTCTTTGTCCGTTGGCGAGGCCGTGATGCAGATGGAGCTTGCAGGCGCACCTGTCCTTGTTTTCCGGAACGAAGGTAAAGAGGGGGTCAATGTTGTGTACCGTCGCGAAGACGGCAACATCGGTTGGATCGACCCCAGAAACTGAGGCGGCGGGCGTACCGCGGCGAGCGTTAGGACCACATGAACTTAACGGAAATCCTCAAACCCGAGGCAATCAAGGTGATTGCCTCGGCGTCGTCGAAGAAACGCCTTCTCCATGATATCGGGGAACTGGCGCAATCGGCCTATGGCTACGATTCTGCGTCCCTGGTTGCGGCCCTGATGGAACGCGAAAGCCTGGGCCCGACCGGAGTCGGCAACGGTGTCGCCCTGCCCCATGCGCGCATGGAACAGGTCACCGACATGACCGCGGCCTTCATCCTGCTGGATCAGCCGGTGAACTTCGATTCCGTGGACCGTCAGCCGGTGGACATCGTCATGGCGCTGTTTGCACCCGAAAGCGCCGGGGTCGAACACCTGAAGGCCCTGGCCCTGGTGTCGCGCACCCTGCGCAGCGCCGATCTGTGCAAGAAGCTGCGGGCGAACCACGATGCCTCGACGCTGTATGCGCTGCTGACCTCGGATCAGAACACCCAGGCGGCATAAGGCCCTGCCCCGGGGAACCAATGGCCCCCTATTTCCAGGATCCGAACCCGAACATCAGGTAGTCGCGCTGATAGACGTCCTGCGTCTTGGCTTCGATTTCCTCATCATAGACATCCGCCAGGGCAAAGGGCCGATCCTCGGGGATCGCGGGCGGATCGCCCGGATCGCCGTGGCCGACCTGCTGCGCCAGCGCGGGCAGATAGGCGCCCATCTCGTCCTCGCGCACGATCATGTCGGGCAGGGCAAAACCCGCCATGCCTTCGATCACCGCCGATTGCGTCGCCCAGGTCTGGTCGATCCGGATCGAGGTCTGCCCCGCCAGGTTCGCCTTGAGGAAATCCAGGAACATCTTGAACGCCTCGCGGTGCTGCTCCAGCGGATAGGGGCTGTCGTCGTTGCGGCCGGGGATCGGCAGCTTGTGCCGGTTGCGCAGGATCCGCCGGAGTTCGCCAAAGCTGCCCTTGCCGGTCCGCACGATGCGATTGCAGAACACCGAATGCGCCCGCGCCACCGGATGCCGGATCACCGCGAAGCTGCGGTGGCCCTTGTTGCGCCGCTTCCACTGCCGCAGGCGCTTCTGTGTGAACTGGGTCTCCAGCGCCTCGACCGGCCCGCCATCCAGCGCGGCCAGCCACTCCATCACCTGATCGTCGATCTCACCCCGCACGGGCATATACATCAGCCGTGTCTGCGCACCGGCCACGTAGCCCGGCACATTGGCCCCGCGCCGCGGTTCGAAATTCGGCGTGCGGGTCAGGTTGAACCGGTCCAGCCGCGCCAGGGCCTGCTCCATCTGGTCGAAATTCTCGACCTTCTCGGACAGGGGCGCGGGGTTCTGCACCTTCAGCTTGTCATCCAGCCTGTCCAGCTGATCGACCTGCCCCAGCCAGCGTGCCAGCCCGTTCATCACCGCCAC
>NZ_CAXREX010000168.1:0-2614 GCF_964229645.1 Nioella sp.
GAAGGGCGAGATCAGCCTTCAGATGCGCGAACTGGGCACGATGACGCCCGAGGAACGCCAGGTCGCGGGTCCGGCACTGAATGCGCTCAAGAACGAGGTCAACTCCGCCATCGCCGCGCGCAAGGCCGCGCTTGGCGACGCGGCGCTCGACGAACGCCTGCGCGCCGAATGGCTCGACGTGACGCTGCCCGCACGCGACCGCCGCCAGGGCACGATCCACCCGGTCAGCCAGGTCACCGAGGAAGTGACCGCGATCTTCGCCGACATGGGCTTTGCCGTGGCCGAAGGCCCGCAGATCGAGACCGACTGGTACAATTTCGACGCGCTGAACATCCCCGGCCACCACCCTGCGCGGGCCGAGATGGACACGTTCTACACGCACCGCAAAGAGGGCGACAATCGTCCGCCCCACGTGCTGCGCACCCATACCAGCCCCGTGCAGATCCGCTACATGGAGGCCCACGGCGCCCCCTGCCGCGTGATCGCCCCGGGCCGCGTCTACCGCGCCGATTACGACCAGACACACACGCCCATGTTCCACCAGGTCGAGGGGCTGGCCATCGACAAGGATATCTCCATGGCGAACCTGAAATGGGTGCTGGAGGAATTCTTCTCGGCCTATTTCGGCGCCAAGGTCAAAACCCGCTTCCGCGCGTCCCACTTCCCCTTCACCGAACCTTCGGCCGAGGTTGATATCCAGTGTTCCTGGGAAGGCGGCACCGTGAAAGTGGGCGAAGGCGACGACTGGCTGGAAGTGCTTGGCTCGGGCATGGTGCACCCCAAGGTGCTTCAGGCGGGCGGCATCGACCCCGACCAGTGGCAGGGCTTTGCCTTCGGCATGGGCATCGACCGGATCGCGATGCTGAAATACGGCATCCCCGATCTGCGGGCGTTCTTCGATTCAGACCTGCGCTGGCTGCGGCACTACGGCTTTGCCGCGCTCGACGTGCCGGCGGTGCATTCGGGGGTGTGAGTGGATGGCCGAGTTGCTTGGAGAGATTTGGACAATTCTTGAGCCGGCGCGGGAGTTCATCTTGGCGGTGGCTATCTCTTTGGGCACTGCGTATTTACTGTGGCTATTTCGGGCACGCGTGAAAATCATATGGGGTTCCACAAACCTAAACGTCCATGAATTTCAGCTGAAGCCAGACGCGGCTGCAATCTCGATCTCGACTGAAAAGTACTTCGTTCAGAACATGGGCCGCAAACCCGCCTCACGGGTAGAGATTGTGTTCAGTGCGGTGCCAACGAGCTACAATTTGTGGCCTCCGATGGATCACACGACCAAGGTTGCACCCAATGGAAGTTTCTTTCTCAATGTACCTTCGCTTGCCCCGTTTCAGCTCCTAATAGTCGATGCGATCGACCTAGATCTGAAGAACCCGAAGATAGTTGCCGTCAATTGCCCTGATGCAATCACACAGCCAGTCAGTTTCGGAGCACAGCGTCAGTTCGGAGTGTTCGTGACGGCGATTGTTGCCTTTCTGATGTTCAGTGGCTTGATTGGGATAATATATCTCCTCCTACAGATGCTACTCGGAGTAGGCGGCACATAGGTAAGCAATAGAACTGGTTGGATAGCAGGTTGTTGGCGAAGCTCTCGGCCGCCGCGCATCGCCGGGCCGCCCCCCGGCACGGCGATTTGGTTGCCACCTGCGCCCCCCTCAACCCTCTCACGGATGCCCCACGATAAAGCGCCCTACACGACCCGAGGATCGCCGCACCGCGGCCCGTCGATGCGCGGCACGGGCGGCTGACACCCGCACCCCCTCCGATCGCCTCGCCTTCTTCCCCGCGCCATCGGCAAGGGGCGTATCCTCCCTCAAAACGTCGTTTCGTCTGCACGGGGGGTGCACAGGGGGTGTACGGGGGGTGTACGCATGGCACCCCCCTGTTTCCGGCCATTCCGCGCTTTGTGGAATCCACATCCCGCGCTAGGCTTTCGCATCTCGCAACCAGAGGTTTCCCATGCGCAAAGCCCTTGTTTCCACCGTTCTCGCCCTCTCGCTTGCCAGCCCCGTCCTTGCCGACGAGGTCTGGTCCTCCGACACCGGCAACATCGTCTATCTCGCCGATGAATACGGCGCCGCGATCCTGAGTTTCACCGATTACGACGGCATGACCGGAGAGCTTGTTTTCCCAGGCCTTGCAGGGAATTTCACCGAGCGGGACGTGCATCACGGCTACTGGATCGGGCAGAGCGACTGGCATTGCGACGCGGGCCTTGGCCGCCCCGGCGGTGTCGCCAGCCTGACCTGGGGGCGTGCCGTGATCGCCTTCGACGAACCCGGCTTCCCCACGGAATTCACCGTCCTGCTCAGCGATTGCGACGGCGACTTCGAGCGCTCGCTGCGGGCGGAACCCATCCTTGGTGGCCAATGACGACGATCCTGATCGTGGAATCAAACCCGGCCAGCGGCATCGCCGCCGCGCCGGAGTTCGTGGATGCGCTGCAGCTTATTGATCCTTCGGTGAAAACCCGGACCGTGCATCCCTATGACGCCGAGGTGACCGAGGCCGATCTGGAGGGAATCGACGGCGCGATATTCACCGGGTCCGGGGTGGATTGGTCCACCGACGCGCCCGAGGCCGCGCCGCTGCGCGCGGTGATGGA
>NZ_CAXREX010000169.1:0-12872 GCF_964229645.1 Nioella sp.
GGGCGGCACCTCGGGCGGCACCAAGGGTGGCACCAAGGGCGGCACCTAGGGCGGCACCAAGGGTGGCACCAAGGGTGGCACCAAGGGTGGCACCAAGGGTGGCACCAAGGGTGGCACCAAGGGTGGAACCAAGGGTGGCACCAAGGGTGGCACCAAGGGCGGCACCAAGGGTGGCACCAAGGGTGGCACCAAGGGTGGAACCAAGGGCGGCACCGGGCATCAGGCAATGCACGCCAGCAAAGCTCTGCCGACCTTCCGGTATCACGATGACGATGACCCGATTACGGAAAACGACGTCATGGCCCTGATGACCCGGCCGGTCTCGGACTCCGACCATGTCTCGGGCGGAACCGGTGACGATCCGTTCGACATGGCCTGGGATTTCTAGGACACCGGAGCCCAAGGCTGGGTCGGCAGGGTTTGAGCGCCCTGTTCAGACCCACCAGCCGATCAGAAAAGCACGGCGCAGAGCACAAATTGCCCTGCGCCGTTGCGCTTCCGGCGCCAGGTCGCCCCAGGAGGGCATGACCTCCTGCCGCGTCTGATACCATGCGGCCATTGCATCCACGGGCGGATCATGTCCTCTTCGGGCCATGTGGAGAGCACCATGACAGCCTTTCGCCGCTTTGCCCTGTTTGCCGTGCCCGAGGGGGACCTCTACCGCGCCGGCGCGTCCTGGCTTGGGTGGGACAGCGTCAATGGCAAATCCCTGCCCCACCCTCGAATTGCCGGGCTGGATCTCCCGATCGACCGGATCACTGCGCGCGCCCGCAAATACGGGTTTCACGGAACCCTGAAGCCCCCCTTCCGCCTGAGACACGGTACAACGCAAAGCGACCTGGAAGCGGCCACGTCCCGGCTAAGTTCCAATCTCGCTCCGGTTGTTCTGCCGCCACTCGACCTGCGCCGCATGGGTGGGTTCCTGGCCCTTGTTCCATCCTCGGACTGCCCGCCGCTCTCGGCACTTGCCGCGGCCGTTGTGACGGGACTGGACAGGTATCGCGAAGCACCTGGCGAAGCGGAGCTTGCACGCCGCAGAAAGGCGGGCCTCAGCGAGCGGCAAGAGGCAATGCTTGCACAATGGGGCTACCCCTATGTGCTGGAGGAGTTTCGCTTTCACCTGACCCTGACCGGATGGCTGGGGGCCGATACCGACCGGGTTGCACAATCGCTTCAGGCCCATGTCGCGCCGGCCCTGCGCCGCCCATTCGCAATCGACAGCCTTTGCCTGATGGGCGAAGACGAGGCCGGACATTTCCATGTTCATCGCCGGTTTGCCCTGACGGGATGAGGCGCGGCGTCCCCAAGCTCCGTGAAAGCCGCGTCAGTCGCTCTCGGGGCTATCCGCGATCTCGCCCAACCAGTTCGGGCCAGAGGGGTCGAAGGTTCGTGCCGCCACGGCATGGGTCATTGCCTTGCTGATCTCGCGCATGACCTGCCCCTTGGTGCTGTCCTTTCGCTGGACCAGCCCAAGTTGCCGCTGAAGCTCGCCCGAGCTCGACAGGGGAAGGCGCCGCAAGGCATGCAGCGAGGGCACGGACACGCAAGGTTCGGGCACGATCGACACGCCAAGCCCCGCCTGCACCATGCTGTAGATCGCTTCCAGCCCACCAAGCTCCATCGTGTCATCGACCTGGATATCCCGCGACTGAAGCCAGTTCTCGATCAGAGAGCCGACCACCGCCTCCCGCGTGAAGCGGATGAAGGGATACTCCCGCAGGATGCGGGTCGGATCGTCACCTTCGACCCGGTCCGAGCAGATCAGCACCAGCTCTTCATGAGACACGGGCGTCCAGACCAGGTCCCGTGGCAGGATCTCCGGGCGGGAAATCAGCGCGCCGTCCAGCGCGTTGCGTTCCACCTGGTGGATCAGCGGAATGGACAGGCCCGGGAAAAGCCGCACGTGCAGGCCCGGCCAGCGCGCCTTGAGCAAAGCGGTCGCAAAGGGCACAAGCCCGGTAAGCGAGGTCGGCACCGAGCCAAGGCTGAAGTCCCCCCGCAGCCCGTCATCGCCCAGAACCGAGGGCACGATGTCGTCATAGGCCTGCACCACTTCGCGCGCCTTCGCCACCAGGGCCCGGCCAATGGGGGTGAGAGTCGGGCTGCGCGTGGAGCGATCGAAGATCGACACCTGCCAGTCTTCTTCAAGCGCCCGCATCTGCTGGCTGACCGCTGCATGGGTCACGAAAACCGCGTCTGCCGCAGCGCTGAAGGTGCCGTTTTCTGCCACGGCAATCAGGGTTCTGAGCATTCGGATGGACATGGGCACCTCTTCCCGAGTTTTTTCCGCCCCACGGCGAACCGGTCACGACATGTAATTGAAGCTTTCAAAACTGTAAATCATTACTGACTTTCTGTTCGAAATGATTACGAATAAGATCGCGGCAACGCGTTAATCCAAGGGGGCGATCGCATGGCCAGAATCGGCTTCATCGGACTTGGGCGCATGGGCCATGCCATGACCCGGAACCTTGTCGAGGCAGGTCACGAGGTGTGGACCTTCGACATCGCCCCCGCTGCGGTCGAGAGATCCGCGAAGCATGGCTGCCACCCCTGCAAAAGCGCCGCGGAGGCCGCGTCTGGCCGCGACGTGGTGGTCACGATGCTCCCCAACGGGCCGGATGTGGAAGACACGCTCTTTGGCCGGCACGCGGTCGCGGCGGCAATGGATGCCGACACGCTCTTCATCGACATGAGCACGGTCGCCCCCGAAATGACCGACAGCTTGGCAAGCCGCCTGTCTGCCCTTGGCATCCGGATGATCGACGCCCCGGTCGGCGGAACCTCGGAATACGCGGAAAAGGGCGCGTTGCTGATCCTTGCAGGGGGTGATGCAGACGACATCGCGCGGGCCGCCCCGCTGTTCGACGCGATGGGGCGCGAAACGATCCATTGCGGGACGAACGGCACCGGCACCCGGACCAAGATCGTCAACAACTACATGTCGACCGCTCTTAATGCGTTGACCGCCGAAACCCTCGCCTTCGCCGAGGCAGCAGGGCTCGACCGCATGCGGACCGCGACGATCATGGCGGGAACCGCCGCAGGCAAGGGCTTCCTGGCGGGGGCCTATGACCGCAAGGTCTTCAGCGGCGATATCACGCCCGAATTCGCGCTCGGCCTGGCGTCGAAGGATCTCAACCTCGCGCTCAGCTACGGGGCGGGGCTGAACGTGCCCTTGAGCGTGGGGGCAGCCGCCGCCCAGATCTACGCGCTTTCGCGTGCGCAAGGCCTGTCCGGTAATGACTGGTCGGCCATCCTGAACACCCTGTGCGGCAACCTTCCATCCCGTCAGGACTGACCTGCCAAGACGCCGAGGACGACACGCAATGCCCCTTGATACAGACGAGGCCCGGTCATGGATGTAGCGCAGGCGCCAAGAATGCTCTCTGTCTCGGTCTGGCGCGGGACGGAGGCGGGGGGCTCTTACCAGACCTTCGAAGTGCCCGCCCAGGACAACCAGACCATTCTCGACGTGGTCAGCTGGATCCAGCAAAACGCCGACCCGACCCTGTCTTACCGTTTCGCCTGCCGCGTCGGAATGTGCGGATCCTGCGCGATGATGGTCAACGGCAAGCCGCGCTGGACCTGCCGCACCCATGTCAACAAGGTGCTGGCCGATGACCGGGTGACAATCGCGCCCTTGCGCAACCTGCCGGTGATCAAGGACCTTGCCGCCGACATGGACCCGTTCTTCGACAAATGGGTCAAGGCCGGGGGACGCCATCACCCGACGGCCTCCCGGCACGACCCCATGCCCGCGATCCGCCCCGACGAGCCTGCGCGCGCCGAAGCCAACACGGCGATCGAGTGCATCAACTGCTCGGTCTGCTACGCGGCCTGCGACACGGTGGCGGGCAATCCCGATTACCTGGGCCCCGCCGCGCTGCAACGGGCCTGGACCCTGTTCAACGACGCCAAGGAGGCCGACCGGCAGGCGATCCTCGATGTCGTGTCGGGCAATGGCGGCTGTCACAACTGCCACAGCCAGGGCAGCTGCACGATGCATTGCCCCAACGAACTGGACCCGATGCGGGCGATTGCCGGGCTGAAGCGCGCCTCGGCACGCAGTTTCTTCGGGCGGGGGAACTGAGATGCTGGACCTGAGGCTTTACATGCTGCAACGGCTCTCGGCGATGGTGATGGCCCCGCTGGTGCTGACGCATATCGGGGTGATGATCTACGCCATCCAGGGCGGGCTGAGCGCGGGCGAGATCCTGTCGCGCACGCAAGGTTCGCTCTTCTGGATGCTGTTCTACGGGCTCTTCGTGCTGGCCGTCTCGATCCATTCCGCGATCGGCCTGCGGGTCATCCTGCACGAGGCGACGGGGCTGCGCGGTGGGGCGCTGGCGGGCGTCACCTGGGGGATTGGGCTGGCGTTTCTGGCACTGGGCGCGCGGGCCGTGTGGGCCGTGACGGTGATGCCATGAAGGCCCATCTCGCCCATCCGCTTGGCCTGGCCTACCTGCTGCACCGCCTGTCGGGGCTGGGGCTGGCGCTGTTCCTGCCCGCGCATTTCTACGTGCTGTCGCTGGCGCTGACCGATCCCGACCGGCTCGAGTCCTTCATGCACTGGGCCGAGATGCCTTTGGTGAAACTGGCCGAGTTCGGCCTCGTCTTCCTGCTGGCCGTGCATTTCTTCGGCGGGCTGCGCCTTCTGGCGCTGGAATTCCTGCCCTGGACCGGACGGCAGAAGACGCTGGCGGCATCCGCCCTGGCCGGGGCTTTCCTGGTCTCGGGCGCCTTTCTTCTGAACGCGGTGTGATCCATGAACGCAATGACCCAGATAGACCGCCACGACACCGATATCCTGATCCTGGGCAGCGGCGGGGCGGGCCTCTTTGCCGCGCTTCACGCGCTGCAATCGGCACCCGAGGGCACGCGGGTCACGCTGGCCGTAAAGGGGCTCATCGGCAAATGCGGCTGCACTCGGATGGTTCAGGGCGGCTACAACGTGGCGCTTGGCGGCGGCGACAGCGTCGAGCGGCATTTCATGGACACGATCAATGGCGGCAAGTGGCTGCCCAACCAGGATATGGCCTGGAAACTGTGCAAGGAAGCGGTGACGCGCATCCACGAGCTTGAAAACGAGATCGGATGCTATTTCGACCGCAACCCCGACGGCAGCGTCCACCAGAAGGCCTTTGCCGGACAGACCGCCGACCGCACCGTACACAAGGGCGACCTGACGGGGATCGAGATCATCAGCCGCTTGATGGAGCAGGTTCTGGCGCGCCCGGTCGAGAAGCTTCAGGAACATCGCGCCATCGGGCTTGTTCCCACTCGCGACGGCAGCGCCCTGGCGGGGGTTCTCTTCATCGACATGCGCAGCGGCCGCTTCCGCTTCGTGCGCGCCAAGACGGTGATGATGGGCACCGGCGGCGGGCCGACCATGTACAAATATCACACGCCCTCGGGCGACAAGACGATGGACGGGCTGGCCATGGCGCTGCGCGTGGGCCTGCCTTTGCGCGACATGGAGATGGTGCAGTTTCACCCCACCGGGCTCTTGGCGGGCGATCACACCCGGATGACGGGCACGGTGTTGGAAGAGGGCCTGCGCGGCGCGGGCGGGCAGCTTCTGAATCACCAGGGGCAGCGCTTCATGTTCGACTATGACGCGCTTGGCGAGCGGGCCACCCGCGACGTGGTCAGCCGCGGCATCTATGCCGAGATGCGCAAGGCCAACGACCCCGATCAGGTGGGCATGTTCATTTCCATGGGCCACCTTGGCCCCGACAACGTGCGCCGCAAGTTCGCGGGCATGGTCAAGCGCTGCGCCGATAGCGGCTTTGACCTGGCGGGCGGCAAGGTCGAAGTTGTGCCGACCGCGCATTACTTCATGGGCGGCGTCATCGTCGATGCAGACACGCGCACCGCGATGGAGGGGCTCTACGTTGCGGGCGAGGATGCGGGCGGCGCGCACGGCTCGAACCGGCTCGGTGGCAACGGGGTGGCCAATTCCACCGTCTATGGCGGCGTGGCAGGCGACGTGATGGGGGCCGATATCCGCAAGATGGGCGCGCTGCGCGATCCCGACGAAAACGTGCTGGCCGCCGAGGTCGCCCGCGCCTGCCGCCCCTTGGCCAGGACGCCCGGCAACGTGCAGGCACTGCGCCACAAGCTGCAAGAGTCGATGTGGGACGATGTGGGCGTCATGCGCACCGGTCCCGGAATGGAGCGCGGCCTGACCAAGATCGCCGAGATCCGCGCCGAACTCCTCGAAACCGGGGTGGACGGCTCGAACCTCGCTTTCAACCTGACCTGGCACGACTGGCTCAACATGGCCTCGCTGACCGATATATCCGAGGTCATCGCCAAGGCCGGCCTCGCGCGTGAAAACTCTCGCGGGGCTCATTTCCGAGAGGATTTCCCCGAACCCGGCGCGCTGGAAAGCTCGTACTTCACCGTGGCGCGCCAGTCGGGCGACACGGTCGAGGTCGGGCGCGAGGACGTGCAGTTCACCATCGTCCGCCCCGGCGAAACCATCCTGCCCGAGGGCGAACCCGAAACGCTTGTGGGAGCGACCTGATGATCCCGATCGACCTCATTCAATTCACCGCCGAGACATTGATGGACAAGGCTGCCATCGAGATTCCGCAGGATTACCTCGACGGGCTGAAGGCCGCTGCCGAGACCGAGGATGGCGACCTGTCGTCCTTCGTGTTGCAGGCGATGCTGGAGAATTACAAGGCCGCCAAGGAGGATCGCCGCGCCATGTGCGGCGATACCGGCACGCCGCGCTGGTATGTCAAGATGGGCAACGACACCCGGATCGAGGGCGGCCCCATCGCGCTGGAAGCGGCCCTGCGCCGCGCCACCGCCAACCGCACCACCGGGGTGCCACTGCGGCCCAACCGGGTGCATCCGCTTTGGCGGACGGATCACAACAACAACGTGGGCATCGGTGCGCCCGAAATCGAATATGGCTACGAGCCAGGGGGCGAGTGGATCGACCTCATCACCGTGCACAAGGGAGGGCTTTTCGGCACCGATTACCGGATGCTCTTTCCCTCGGACGGTATCCAGGGGATCAAGCGCTTCTACCTCGACAGCCTGGTGGCCTTCGGCAAGCGCGGTCTCGCCTGCCAGCCCGCGATCATCGGCATCGGGCTTGGCGGCTGCAAGGATACCTGCATGGTCCTGGGCAAGCGTGCGGCCTGTCTGCGCACCGTGGGCAGCCGCAATTCCGACCCGCGCATCGCCGCGCTGGAGGAGGAATTCAAGGAACTGGGCAATTCCATCGGCATGGGGGCCATGGGCTTTGTCGGCAAGAACATGGTGATCGACTGCAATATCGAGGTAGGCTACTGCCACACCGGCGGCATGCAGATGTCGGTCCATGCCTTCTGCCTGTCCTCGCGCCGGGCCGTGGCCCGCATCTTCCCCGACGGGCGGGTGAAACATCGCACTGACCCCGACTGGTTCACCGACTACCAACGCCGCGAAACGGTGGATTGGGCGCCCGAGGCAGCGGAGGGCGTGGCATGAAACCCCGCGAGATCGTCCTCAGCACAACCCCCACACCCGAAGAGATTGCCGCGCTGCGCCTTGGTGACATCGTCTATCTCGACGGGTTGATGTACACGGCGCGCGAAGGCGTCTACATGCGCGCGCTGGAGGACAAGGCCAACATCCCGATGGAACTGCCATCGCAAAGCGCAGCCAATTTCCACTGCTCTCCCGCCGCCAGCATCCGGCCCGATGGCAGTTTCGACATGGGGGCGGTCACGGCCACGGCCTCGTTCCGCTTTGCCAAGTGGCTGCCCAAATGGATGGCCAAGACCGGGGCCAAGCTCATCATCGGCAAGGGCGGCATGTCGTCGAAGGACTACAAGTCCTATTTCGTGCCCAATGGCGCGGTTTACCTGTCGACCGTGGGCTACGGCACCGGGGCGCTTCTGGGACGGGGGGTGGAAAACGTCGAGGCGGTGCACTGGCACGAGGAACTGGGGATCGCCCAGGCCATGTGGGTTTTGAAATGCCGTCGCATGGGTCCCTTCATCGTGGCGTCCGATCTGGACGGAAACTGCCTCTTCGAGCGGGAAAACGCGCGCATCGCGGAAAACCTGCACAGGGTCTACGAAGGCACGAAGCCCGCCGTGCTGAAGCGGTTCGGTGAAACCGACGACCGGTCCGACGAGGTGATCGGCTAGCGCCGGCATCTGTTGCATGGGCGGAAAAGCGCGCCCGGCGGGCGGTGCGCATCGAAAGAGTGGCTTGCGGCGCCGAAAAACATGGAGGATGTGAGCCGAACTTTTGGCATTCTCCATGTCGATCGCAACCACCGCGAGGGCCCGTGACACAGCCAGGCAAGGCCAGACCTGCTAGACCCAAGATCTTTGCCACCCTGGCAATGCTGGTTCTGCTCGTCTTACAGCTTGCGGCGGACATGGCCCACGCGGACCCCGAAGAGATCGAGATCATCCAGCGCCGCCTAGCCTTGCTGCAGTTTCAGCCGGGTCCCGCCGATGGCCTTTGGGGGCGACGGACCGAAGGCGCGGCAAACGCCTTCCTCGCCTCGCAGGAAATGCCAGGCACAGCCTCTCGCGACGCTTTGGGCGATCTGCGCGAGGCGCTTGACCTGGCCTGGGTTGAGGCCCTGACGCGCGCGGATCCCGACCAGCCCCATCTGCGGACCCCGGTCGATCTGTCCGACGCGCGGCACCTGCTGGAGCGCACGGGCATCGGGGCCGATGCGGGGTCGGTGGCGGCGATCCTGGGGCTCACCCGTGCCGAGGCGATTGCCCATGTCCTGCGCGGATACCTGTCCCGCGATACGATAGACCTGCCCCCCTTTGCTGCGGCGCCGGTCCCGCCCTACTGGCTGCGCTCGGATCTCTCCGACCCGGACCGCGATGCCTTCAACACCGCGCGAGGACAGGAACTGTCAGAGCTGCGCGCCTGGTGGCTGCGGCAGATGATCGAGACCCCTACCCCGCAGGTCGAGCGCATGGCGCTGTTCTGGCACAACCATTTCGTCAGCTCCTACGCGGGTGTCGACGAGATGACCCACGCCATGCTGAGCCAGCACCAGACCTTCCGCCGCCTTGGGCTGGTCAACTTCCGCATGCTGGCACAGGCGATGCTGCGGGACCCGGCCTTGTTGATGTATCTCGACAATGACGACAGCCGACGCGAACACCCCAACGAAAACCTCGCCCGCGAGATGATGGAACTCTTCGTTCTGGGCGAAGGCAATTACGACGAGACCGGCGTGCGAGAATTGGCCCGTGCCTTCACCGGCAATGGCGTCAATCGCATGGGCGATCTCACTTTCGCATTCCACCCCTGGGATCACGACACCGACACCATCAGCCTCTTTGGCCGCAGGGGGCGGCTCAGCCCCGAAGCTGCGCTTGATCTTGTGCTGGAACAGCCCGGTGCCACCCGCTTCGTCACCCGCAAGCTCTGGCGCCACATGGTGTCGGAATTCAACGAGGACGACGCCGAGATCGAGCGCCTGTCGCAGATCCTGCGCGACAGCGACTTCGACCTTCTGGCGCTGCTGCATGGCATCCTGGCTTCCGATGCGTTCTGGGCGGCCGACAACCGGGGCACCGTGGTCAAATCCCCGATCGATCTGCTCGTCGGCACCATCCGGACCACGGGGCATGTGCCCTCGGACTGGCAATCCCTGCCTCTTTACCTGTCAAATCTCGGCCAGGACCTCTTCGCGCCACCCAATGTCGCGGGCTGGCCGGGCGGGGCCAGTTGGGTCAGCCCCGGATTGCTCTTGCGCAGGCAAGACATGATGGCGGCCTTCGATGCGAACGCTTCGACAGACGCCCCGCCCTCCCCCGGAATGGCAGGCATGATGGCCGAAGGAAACGGCATGATGGCCGGCGACATGGATCCGCACGACGCCTTCATCGTCCGCTACGCCGCCGAGAATTTCGAAGGCGCACCCATCTTCCAATTGCGCCTTCTGGACGCCAATCGGCGCACGATCTGGCGCTCCGACAGGACGACGGCGCTTGGCGGGCTGGATACGCTGCGCTTCGGACGGGCGGAAAACGCCTCGGATCTCGTATGGCAGGAAGCCCGCTTCCATCCCGGCGATGTCCCGCAATGGGACCATGTCCAGGTGACCTTCATGAACGATCACTGCTGTGGCCCCGGGGGCGCGGATGGCGGTGATCGCAACCTCTTTGTGGATTGGGTCCGGGTGGGCGACGAAGTCTATCCCGCCGCCCTGGGCGAGCAGGTCTCAAACTGTTCCAACACCAATTCCCCCGGATCGCTCTACTGTGCAGGGAGCGTGACAATCAGCGAAAGCGTGCCCTTTGAACCGCAGGTGCCCTCCGAGGCGACACCGAATGTCGGGAACCGCCTGCTGGTCGAACGGTCCGTGTATCAGTGGTCTTCCCCGATGAGGCCGAACGGCGACTGGAACTCGCTGCAAATCGGCCTGCTGAACGTCAGCTTCCGGCAGTTTCACTTCCGCGCTCTCGGACTTCAGATCGTCCAGCGGCAATCGGGTGAAATCCATTTGACCTTGCGCAGTGAAGACTGCGCGCCCGACTGTTTCGAGACCTGGCCCACCATCGCCGACCGATCCGAAACGGGCGAAAGATCCATGCACTTCACCTTGCAGGACGGCTTCGGGCGCCACGCTGCCCATTACAGGGCGCTGACAGAGGATGAACGGGCCCTGGTGTCTGCCTTGTGGATGTCCGTTCCGCACCTGCTTGAGGCCGCGCAGCAAGGGCGTAACTGGCAAGATCGCAACGCGGTTGCACAACTGGCAGGATGGGAGCCGACGCTTGGCCTGATCCGCACAACCTTGCCGCGAAGCCGGCACGCGACTGGCTGGAGCGACGAGATGTTGGTGTTGCTGCCGCAAGTGCCCGTCATGAGCATGATGATGGCGCAGACCACCCCCGGCCAGCCCATCGTCGGCGGCATCGCGGAAAGCACCGGCTGGATGGGTCAGTTGCAAGAGGCCGGAGCCGAGACGCTCTTGCCTCTGTTCCTGCCCGTTCAGCCTTCGGCGGGATCGCCCCGAGACGTGACGCTGGCAGACCTGCTGCGCGATCCGGCCTATAACCTGAGATGACGGGAGAGAGTTGAGATGATCAGCAGACGCCAGATGACCCGCATCGTCGCCTCGGGCTTTTGCCTGCCGCTGGCCCCGCTAAGCCTCGCCGAGGCCGCGGTCCGGACGGGACGCAGGCTGGTTCTGGTGGAACTGTCCGGGGCAAATGACGGACTCAACACCGTGGTGCCCCATCGTGACGACCGCTACCGGGCGCTACGCCCCAATATTGCGCTGTCCGGGCAGGAAATCCTGGATATCGGTGGCGACATGGCCCTGCATGACGGCCTGCGCGCCCTCGACGAGGCCTGGCAGGCTGGCGAGATGGCCATCGTTCAGGGCCTGGGCTACCCGGAACAGAACCGCTCCCATTTCCAGTCCATCGCCCTGTGGGAAACCGGGGGCGATGGCACGCGGCAGGGCCGATCGGGCTGGCTGACGGAAGACATCGAAGCAGGCTTCGACGCAACAGCGCTCGATGCCCACGGGATCAGCCTTGATGGCGGCATGGGCGTCTTTGCCTCCAGCGATGGCATGTGGCTGTCGATGACCTCGATGCACCAGCTGATGAGCCTTGAGCGCATGAATGCGCAGTCGCGCGCCGAAAGCGGCGGCAACCCTGCGATGGAACTTCTGCTGGATAGGGCCAACAGCCTCAACCAGTCCATCGAGCGAATAACCGAACGGATCGCCACCCGCGGCCCCACTGATTTCCGAATGCCCTATGGCGAATTCGCCCAGCAATTCGCAATCGCGCTTCGCCTGATTGATGCAGGCGTCGAGGCACCGGTCTTGAAGGTCCGGCTGGACGGGTTCGACACCCATGACTACCAGCTCTGGCAGCACCGAAATCTGCTGACCCAGCTTGGCGACGGGCTGGCCGCCTTCCGCAGGGGGCTGCGCCAGATCGGTCAGTGGGACAACACGCTGATCATGACCTACAGCGAATTTGGCCGCCGGGCCGAGGAAAACGCCTCGATGGGCACCGATCACGGGGCGGCGGCCCCCCATTTCCTGCTGGGCGGACGGGTCGGCGGTGGCCTTTGGGGCACAACCCCGAACCTCGGCGCGCTCAACGCGGGCGACCTTACGCACACCATGGACTATCGCAGCGTCTATCACGCGGTGCTTGCCGATTGGTTCGGCCTTCCCCGGAACCGCTTCGATACATTCCAGTCCGACGAACTCTCTTCACTCTTTGCGTAGTCAACTCGCGCTGAGAGACAAGGCGGGGCAACTCGGGTCACGTCCTGCATTCTCGCCACGAGGCGAGCGTGCAAATCCTGACCTGAGACCCGTTTTCTCCTCCAGTTTGAGTTAGAGTCCGTCCCAACGAAGGAGACGGACAGAATGAAGAGATCACGGTTCAGCGAAGAGCAGATCATCTCGATCCTGAAGCAGCAGGAGAGCGGCGTTGCGACGGCGGACGTGTGCCGCGAGCATGGGATCAGCTCGGCGACTTTCTACAAGTGGAAGGCGAAGTTCGGCGGGCTCGAAGTGTCGGATGCCCGCAGGCTGAAGGCGCTCGAGGATGAGAACGCAAAGCTGAAGAAGCTGTTGGCCGAACAGATGCTGGACAACGCGATGCTGCGAGACGTTGCATCAAAAAAATGGTGACGCCCGCTGCCAGGCGGGAGGCCGTGGCACATCTGTGCGAAGCGCATCCGGTGAGCCAGCGGCGGGCGTGTGCTGCCCTTGGAACTGATCGTTCGAGCGTGCGCTATCGCAGCGTGCGACCTGACGATACCGACTTACGTCAGGCAATGAAGGCCGTGGCAGCAGAGCGCCGTCGGTTCGGCTATCGGCGCGTGCATGTGATGCTGGAACGGCAGGG
>NZ_CAXREX010000170.1:0-22467 GCF_964229645.1 Nioella sp.
GCCGGCATCGGGTCTTTCGCCCGCATCACCGCCGAGGACAGCTTCATCGCCACGGGGCCCGCTTACGGAGCGACCCTGCCTTCGGCTGACGGGATATACCACGCGGCCAAGACGTTGACGGGGGGCATGGCATGACGCGCACGGCGGTTCTGATCTGCCCCGGCCGGGGCACCTACAATGCGCCGGAACTGGGTTACCTTGCCCGTCACCATGGCGCGCGCGCCGAGCTGATCGAAGGTTTCGACGCCATCCGGGCGAGCGCGGGCAGGGAAACGGTTACCGCGCTCGATGGGGCGGACAGGTTCAGCGTTGCGAAATATTCGCGCGGCGACGTTGCCTCGCCTCTCATCTGCGCCTGTTCGCTGGCCGATGCGGCTGCGCTGGCCGGGGACATCGAGGTCGTGGCGGTGACCGGCAACTCGATGGGCTGGTACCTTGCGCTTGCCGCAGGTGGGGCGGTGTCGGCAGTGGACGGGTTCCGCGTGGTCGACACGATGGGCCGCCTGATGCAGGACCACCTGATCGGGGGTCAGTTGGTCTACCCTTGGATGGGCGAGGACTGGCGGCCCGATCCCGCGCGCAAGGCCGAGTTGCTGGGCATCGTGGCTGCGATCAATGCCCGTACGGGCCAGGAACTGCACCTCTCGATCGACCTTGGCGGTATGCTGGTTCTGGCTGGTGACGAGCCCGGTCTGAAGGCCTTCGAGGCTGCCGTGCCCGCAATCGGTGGGCGCTTCCCCATGCGGCTTGCCAATCACGCCGCCTTTCACACCGCCATGCAGGCCCCGGTTGCCGAGCTTGGGCGCGCAGCCTTACCGGTTTCGCTGTTTGGTCAGCCCAGGGTGCCAATGATCGACGGTCGGGGGGGCACCTGGTGGCCCGGATCGACGGATGTTGACGCGCTTTGGCGCTACACATTCGACACGCAGGTTTGCGAACCCTATGACTTCACCGCCGCGATCCGCACGGCGGCGCGGGAATTTGCCCCTGACCTCTTCATCGTGACCGGACCGGGCGGAACGCTTGGCGGCGCAGTGGCGCAATCGCTGGTGCTGGCGGGCTGGCGCGGGATGGCAGACCGGGCCGGTTTCGACGCCGTTCAGGCCGAGACGGGGCTTCTGGTTTCCATGAGGCGCGACGATCAGCGGGCGCAGGTTACCTGACGCTCTCACGCTTTCGTGACCTCTCTGGCACAGGATGATCGAGGGTGTGCGCCATTGCGCCACCTTGGGAATTGTTGCAGCATCAAGACTCGGAAAACCAAGGCGCTTTTGGCCTCGTTTTAGGCCGAATCCCTGCCTGGAATCGATTTTTTGGAGCTGGAATTACACGTAATGGCATTTACCAGGACACGCGCGCGGATCACGGCAATATCGACTGCCCTATTTTTGGGCATGGCAGGCCATTCGGCGGCCACCGGGATCGACCTGCCCGACGAGGAAACGATCGCGGCGCAGCTTGAAGTCTACAACAGCGACTCCCCGGGCTCGATCTACGCCTTGCAGCCTTTCCGCAATGCAATGATGCTGACCGGCGAGGATGGGCTGGAAGTCACTCTGACCTCGATGAACCCGACGATCAACGCGTGGTTCATCCTTTCGGTGCAGGATCCAGACAGTTCCCGCCCCAGCCACTACCACCTGGAAAACGCCTATCCGGACATCTGGCAAATCTCGCTCGAAATGGACGGGGATGCGCCGATCATCCTGATCGAGAACGAGGATGACACGGTCGAGTGCAGCCCTTGGGAGGGGCGCGAGTCCGAGCTGGAGGAGGCGGCGGACGAGCCATTGCCCTACGCCCCGATCTGCGACGGCACCATGTATCTGCGCAACCGCGTGTCGGGGTCGCGCACCACCCGTGAGGCGATTGCCGAATTCCTCCGCGACAACGTGATTTTCGGCGATTCCATCGTGAACCTGATCAAGGGCACCTTCTTCCAGGATGCCTATCTGGAATCTTCAGACGAGGCCGAGACCGAGGACCCGGGCGCGGTGGTCGAGGCGCTTGGCCAGGCCAATCTCGACCGCTTTCCGGTCATGCGGGCGGCCCCGGGCTTCGACCTCGTCGGCGCCGAGGGCGGCATGGAGGCTGGCAGCTGGTATGCCGTCGAGGATGCCCCCGGCATCTACGCTTCGATGATGCAGCCCGGCATGATCAGCGACGAAATCCTGAGCCGTCGCGGAGAGGTCAACTGGCTCGACGGCGTGGAAAGCGGCGCCAATGTCTACCTGGTGGCCTTCGACATGCGTCAGTTCGAAATCGGCTACGAACTTGGCACCGATCACCCCGGTTTCGAATGGTCCTCGCGCCCGCATGGCGCGGGTCGGGACTGGACGATCGACGGGCCTGACGGGATCGATTCCCCCTTTCCGCTGGTCATGGTGGGGATGCTGAGCCCCTCTCTGACCGATCGCGTGGCCGCGACCTTCACCGGCGGCTACAAGCGCGATCATGGCGCGTTTCGCTATGGTGACATGGCGACCTTCAACCACGGTCATCACTACGGGTTCATGGTCAATGGCGTGGTGCTGAGCCGGCTCTGGCCGGGCCTGTCCACGATCTACGTGACCACCGACGGCACCTTCGGCATGACCACCTGGACCGAGGAGTTGAACGAGGAACTTCTGCCGCACCTGCGCTTTGCCCGTCAGAACGGGGTTCCGCTGATCAACCCTGATCCGGAAACCGGGGAAGGCGTGCCGGGTGACCGCGTGACCCAGTGGGGGGCGGGCAACTGGTCGGGTTCTGCCGATGCGCAGCTGCGCACCCTGCGCGCCGGGGCCTGCCTGCGCGAGGTCGATGGCCGCCAGTTCCTGATCTATGCCTATTTCTCGACCGCCACGCCCTCGGCCATGGCCCGCACCTTCCAGGCGTATCACTGCGACTACGCAATGCTGATGGACATGAACAGCCAGGAGCACACCTACATGGCGCTCTACCCGGAAAACGAGGATGACGACTGGATCGAGGCTGAGCACCTTGTCGATGGCATGCGCTATGTCGACCAGGATTCACGCAATGGCTCGATCCCGCGCTTCGTGGGCTTCGCCGACAATCGCGACTTCTTCTATCTGCTCAGACGCGAGTAACCCAACCCAGGAGGACCCCCCATGAAACTTCTTCCCCGATTGTTCGTGACCCTGATCTTTGGCGTCATGGGCGCCGGGGCGGGGGTGGCGCAGAGCCTGCAAGAGCTGAACGAGATCATGTTCCGCCAGATGCAGGAAGTGCGTGGAGTGTCCAATGCCGAGATCCGGCGTATCAGGGAAATCTTCGCCGGGTCCTCCTATATCGGCCAGGGCAACCCGGCCGTCACCCGCCATGCGATGACGCCCGAAGAGGCGGCTGCGCAGGTCGGCGGGTCGGTGTCCAGCGTCCAGCAGCGCTATCGCAATGCAAGGTGGGAACGGATTTGCGGCGGCCCTTACCGGGCACCACTCTACGATCCGGCGACCGAGCGGCCCGAAGATGCCGAGGTCTGCGTGGATATGTTCGAATATCCGAACATCCCGATGGTCTACCCGGTTGTCTGGGTGCGGGCCAACGAGGCCCACGCGCTCTGCGCTGCCGAAGGGGGCCGGATCGGTGATGCCCATGAATGGGAAGGGGCCGCCGCCGGCGCGTTGCTGGAGCCCGACTACCAGTTCCAGCTTGGCAGCCAGCAGGCGATGCGGGCCTGGCACAATTCCCATTGGGCGCACACGTCCAACGTCTACAGCATCGGCCCGTGGCGGTCCGGTGTCTGTGCAACTGGCAGTTTCAAATCCGGCAGCTGCAACGGGGGCAGCTTTACCGGTTGCGGATCGAACACCTACCCTGCCGGGTCATTTCCCCAGTGCCACAGCCCGCTCGGGGTCTATGATATCGACGGCAATGCCGCCGAGCACATGAACCTGCCGCTCAGCGAGGACCAGATGGCCAGCCGTGGGTCGACGACGCTTGGCGTGACGGAAATGAAGGGCAGCTGGTTCATCTGGGACACGGTGCGCGCGCATGAACACTGGGCACGCTGGCGGGCCCCGTTCTGGCATGGCAGCCGGGTGCTGTCGCCGTCGAGCCACCGCAACTACCACCTGGGTTTCCGCTGCTTCTACGACGTGGACTGAAGGGAAAAACGCGCCCTCACCCGTGGCCCACCCACCCACCCACGCCACGCCTGAGGGCGCGCAACGCAGAACGAAAAACCCCGCCGGACGCGGCGGGGTTTCCTGATTGTGCTGCTCTAATCCCTGGGGTCAGCGCGAGGCGATCTGGATTGCGGGGCGACCGATCGGGCCATCGGTATTGAGAAGCCCGGCATAGGTGCCATCCATCAGCAGATCCTGCAGATCGACGGCCTGCCCGTTGACGAAGGCTGTGCGGCTGACCAGGCGAATGCCGTGGCTATAGTCGGCATATTCCGCGCCATGCACCGTCGACAGCGGCTGGATCGGGTTGCCGCCCGGGCGGTGCCAGCCGTAGATCGCGACGCGGCCAGGGGCGCTGGACAGGCGGTTGGTCAGCACCAGGTCCTTCTTGTGACCCGACACCAGCATGCCGAGGCGGCCGCCGGCATTGCCAAGCTGGCCCTGCACGGTGGCGTTGTGCTGCAGGAAGTAGTTGGTCGAGGACATCTGCGCGCCGGGCGTCATCGGCGAGGGCGACAGGCGCACGTCGGCCTGCGCATAGATCGCGTCAACCATGCGGGTCGTGGGCAGCATCATGTTGAACTGTTCGGCGATCTGGGCAGCAGCGGACAGGCCAAGCGGCACGCGGACGAAATCACGATCGTCCCCCACGGCCAGGTAGTCGGGCGTCACGCAGATTGTGATCTGGGCGGTGCGGCCATTGGGCAGAACGCCGTTGAAGGTGACGGGGGCCAGGTCGCGCAGGAAGGCGGGCACGTTGCCACGAAGAATTTCGCGGGCAATGGCGGCGTCACGCGTGGTGCCGGACGCGTTCTGAAGCGTGGCGATGAAATCGGATCCGTCGGGCGCACTGCCGGGGCGGCGCGGGATTTCGCGGGCCAGGCGGCGCGAGCAGGCATTGGCGCTGCGATCGAAACCGGGCAGGGCGATGATCGGCTCCTGCGCAGGGGCGGCGGCGAGGGTGATCTCCTCGGACGCGGCGGGGGCGCGGGCGACGAAGCTTTCGGTTGGCGTGGTGTCGAGACCCGCCGGGCGCAGGGCCGGGCGCGGGCTGATCTGCGTCGCGAGTGGCGACACGGCAGCGGCGGCCAGTTCGATGCTGGCCTCTTCGACAGCCGGGGCTTCGCTTTCGGGACGCGGAGCGGGGCGCAGGGCGGCAACTGCCGCGGGATCCGCAAGGGCACGCGCGGCGGCGGCCAGCGCCTCGATCCGGGCCGGGCGCGGAATGGCCTCGACGGGCGGGCGGCCAGCGATGATGGTGGGGGCAGGCTCGGGGCGGCCGGGCACGGTTTCCACGATGACCCGATCATTGCCGGCGGTGACCGGCGGCAGAGAGGCCGGGATCAGCCGCTCGGGCCCCTGGTCGGCGCCTGCGATCGAGGCACCAACGCCCTCGGTCACGGGCAGGCTGCCCAGGCTGACCTGCGGGATGTCCACGCGTGCAGGTTCCACCTCGACCCCTGCGAGGCGAACCGCCGGGGCGATCCGTGTAACGGTGAGCGTGAGAAGCCCGGCACAGACAAGTGCGGAGACCGCAAGCGTCGCGATGACGGCTGCGGGCGATTCCAATAGCTCGGTCTTGGTGTCAACTGCCCGCGGCCGGCGCAGGTCAAATTTTCTGTCCCTCATGGCAAAAGGGATACACTCGGGCGATTAACGAAACAATACGAGCAAGCCGAATAAGGCAGGCCTGCCACAATTGCGGCGGAAAACTGCCGTTTTGCTGCGGGTGCGAGCGAATTTCTGCGCGTGCTCAGATCGAGGTTTTCTTGAAAATCGCCTCGGGGATCGCGCGGATGATCAGCATCACCAACCACCAGATCGACCGTACGTATATGACATTGCGGGATTTTTCGACGGCAGAGACGATGGCGAAACCAACCTCCTGCGGTTCGGCTGTCAGCTTTTCGGGCAGGTCGAGATGGGCGGTCATCGCGGTGTTCACGAAGCCCGGCTTCACGGTCACCACGTGCACATTCTGCTTTGCGAGGCGGTTTCGCAGCCCTGACAGGAAGGCGGTGAAGCCTGCCTTGGCCGATCCGTAGACGTAGTTCGAGGCCCGGCCCCGGTCCCCCGCGACGGAACTGATTCCCACCAGCGTGCCCGATCCGCGTGCGGCGAAACGATTGGCCAGAACCCCAAGGAGGATGGCCGGTCCCTCGAAATTCGACCGAAGCTCCAGCACCGCCTTGGCCGCGTCGGCTTCGTTCTCCGATTGCTCGCCCATGGTGCCCACGGCACAGACGGCGACCCCGGGCAGGACGGGCAGGCTGTCGACGAAGGCCTCGTGCCCGTCCGTGTCCAGCGCGTCGAAGTCATGCAGGCTGACCTCGACGCCATAGCGCGTTTCCAGGTCGGCCTTGTCTTCAGCCAGGCTGGCGGCATTGCGCGCGGCAAGCTGGATTGGATAACCACGCGCGGCAAAGGCACGGGCGGTGGCGCGGGCCATGTCGGATCGGGCACCGAGGATGAGAACGGGCAAATTCACAGGTTGAGCCTTTCGGATTGGGCCGAGGCGAAGGCCCCGGCAAGGCCGGCATCACGCCGCCAGGCCGCGAAGTCTGCGGCACGGGCATCGGCCTCGGCGAAGGTTTGGGCCGGAACGCGAGAGTCCTTGGCCATGTAGAAACGCCCGCCATGGTCGAGCGTGATCGCGTCAAGTTCCGGCATCAGGGCCAGCGACTTGCGGTTATGCGGGAAATCGAGCGCCAGGGTGTATCCTTCCATCGGGAAGGAAATGGGGCTGTCCTGCGCGCCGAAGCGTTTAAGCACGGACAGGAACGACGCCTGCCCCGACTGCGTGATCGCGGTCAGGAGCCGTGACAGCCCGTCACGCGCGCTGTCCTTGGGCAGGACGCATTGGAACTGCATGAACCCCCGCCGCCCATAGAGCCGGTTCCACTTCAGGATTGCGTCGAGCGGGTAGAAGAAACTGTCGTAATCGACGATGGATTCGCCCGCCTTGCGATTGCCCATGGCGAAATAGGCAGCGTTGAAGGCGCGCACCGTCAGCGGGTTCAGGGCAAAGCCGGGCGCGTTCATGGGAAAGGTGATGTTGCGGTGGCGGCGTGCCTTCAAGGGGGTTGCGCGGTAGCGCGGGGGGACTTCTCCTGCATCGGCATGCTCGCCGAGCATGACCAGGCTGCGCCCCATCTTCTCGCCCTGCGCGGCGCAGTCTATCCAGGCGACCGAGAAAGTGGTGTCCATCGTCCGTTCGAAGATCGAGATCGCCGTATCGAGGTTGTCGGCGGGGATCATCTGCTGACGGATCCAGGCCGATTTGACCGCACGCAGCCGGATGGCGCAGCGCAGGATCACCCCGGTCAGGCCCATGCCGCCCATTGTCCAGCCGAACAGATCGGGGTTTTCCGACTGCGAGCAGCGGCTGACACTGCCGTCCGGCCCCATCAGGTCGATCCAGTCAACGCAACTGCGAAAGCTGCCATCAACATGGTGGTTCTTGCCATGCACATCCGCCGCGATGGCGCCGCCGAGGGTAATGAGCTT
This sequence comes from Nioella sp., assembly GCF_964229645.1. Taxonomy (GTDB): domain Bacteria; phylum Pseudomonadota; class Alphaproteobacteria; order Rhodobacterales; family Rhodobacteraceae; genus Nioella. The sequence continues at coordinate 7,638 of NZ_CAXREX010000170.1, forward strand.
GGTGCCCGGCGTGATCAGCGGGAACCAGCCGCGTGGCAGGAAGCTGTCGATGACATCTGACAGAAGCACCCCGGCCTCGGCCACCAGTTGCCCGGTGGCAGGGTTGAAAGACAGCATCCGGTCAAAGCGGCGCATGTCGAGCGTCGTGGCTGCCCCGATGGCCGTATCGCCATAGGACCGGCCGTGGCCGCGCGCCACCACGCGGCCTTCCGCAATCAGCGCAGCAAGCTCGGCCTCGCTGCGAGGGGCGACAAGCCGGGTCTCGGCCTTGGGGAAATTGCCCCATCCGGAAAGCTGCATCACGCCCCCTCTGCCTGCAACCGCGCGTCGGTAAAGACGAAGCGACGGTCCAGAATGTATTTTGTCACGTAGCCCACCATCAGGCCCAGGATCGCCCCGAGCTCCCGCATCGTGTCGGTTCCCCAGATCAGCCAGAAGGCGGTTTCAGACCCCCAGAATATGCAGGTCGTGACAATCCCCATGGCGGTGTAGAGCGCGAACTTGCGGCCATGCGCGCGCAGACCGGTCGAGCTGTCGTAGAAGATCCATCGCTTGTCGAGCGCGTATTTGACGACAAGCCCAACCAGCGTCCCGGCCCCGATCGCCGCGGTGAAGACCGCCCCGGAGTCCCCCGCTGTCAGAACAAGCCGCTGCGTGCCGAGATTGGCGAGTGTCGCAATCACCGCGAACAGGGTGTAGCGCAGGGCAAGGCCGGGTCCGGTCATAGCAGCGCGGCCCCCGCACCGAGCGCCGTCATCAGGATGAAGGCTGCCAGGCTGACCCTGTCGCTCACGGCGAAGACAAGCGGATCGTCGGTCATCTTGCCCCTGTGGGTGACGAAGATCACCCGCGTGATCCAGAACAGAAGCAGCACGCAGACGCCCCAAAGCAGCATCGGTGCCCCGTAGTGGCGCTGGATCTCGGGCGCGTTGATATAGAGTGCCATCACCAGAACCGAGATCATGCCCGAACTGGTCGCCATCTGCGACACGATCGGCAGGTCGTCCAGCCGGTAGCCGCGCCCGACGGCCTTCCTTCCGCCCTCCATCTTGAGATGGACAAGCTCGGCCATGCGCTTCACGGCGGCGAGCGAGAAGAAGAGGAACATCGAGAAGGCCAAAAGCCAGATCGACGGCGTGATCCCCGTGGCCACGGCCCCGGCGAGAATACGCAACGTATAAAGCCCGGCCAGAATACAGATATCGACGATGACCTTGCGCTTGAGCCATAGCGAATAGCTCATGGTCATGACGAAGTAGAAGGCGATGACGCCGAAGAAGGCCGATCCGAGCATGGCCGCGACCGCAAGCCCCAGGATCAGCAGGATCGGAAATAGCGCGGTTCCGGCCGGCACCGGCAACCGACCCGACGCGAGCGGGCGAAAGCGCTTGCGGGCATGGGTGCGGTCCGGGCCGAGGTCGAGCAGGTCATTGAGCACATAGCCCGAGGAGGCCACCAGCCCGAATGCCACAAAGGCCAGCACGCATTGCAGCAGCGCCGCGCCAGTGAAGGTCTGGTTGGCCAGCATCGGCACGAAGATCAGCATGTTCTTCAGCCATTGATGCGGGCGCATGGCTTTCAGAACGGGAAGGATCAGCGGCTCTGGCGGGCTGAGATGCGTGGCCTCCTGTGCCACGGCCGCGACCTTTGTGCGGAACGCGCCCGTGGCGCCAACGGTGACAGCGGCACGCGCATGCGCCCAGACCGCGAGGTCCGCGTGGCTGTCGCCCATGTAGACGAACCCGCCCTCGCCGTAGCGATCGACCAGGAAATCGGCCTTGCGCTCGGCCTTGAGGTTGTGGCCCGGCTCGGTCCCGAACACTTCGTCGAAGAGGCCCAGATGAGCGGCGATGCTGTCGGCCAGGATTTGGTCGCTGGCCGTGACCAGCGCCACCTTGCCCCCTTCGGCGCGCCAGGCCTCGATATGGGCGATCACGTCTTCGTTGTAGGGCAGGCTTGTGACATCGGGCTGCGCGGCCTCGGTCATGCGCCGCTTGAGCGCGGGAATGCCGTCGCCCAGGGCCCGAACCGCGACGAAGGGGGTGCGCCAGTCACTGGCGGCGGCGGCCCAGAAACATTCGAACAGCATGTCCGAACGCAGGAGCGTCCCGTCCAGATCGACGGCCAAAACACAGTCTTTGGTGCCGGAATCGCGCATGTTTCGCCGTATCTTGCCCGCAGGGATCTGATCCGTGCGGCCTCTTGTCTGCTCTTGATCCACATGGTTGGCCGCTTGGGCCTGCGAAAACTTGCACCGAGGATGCGGCCTTGACCAGCCGTTTCTGTGGTTTTCTTGGGAAGATCGCGGCCTAGCCTGTCGACAGACCGGCCCTGAATTGGCTAGGCTTTGCCTTGATTTTCAATAACTACCCGGTTGCTGCCATGCCTTCCCGAATTGCCATTCAAGCCCTTCGTACCTCCCTGGCGCTGTTTCTTGCGTCCAGTCCCCTGGCCCTGTCCGCCCAGACCACCCCAGAAACCGCGGCTGCCCTTTGCGTCGAGCTCGCGGGTCAGCCCGATGCCGGTGTGCCCGTCAGCCCCGAGGCACAAGAGGCGGCCCAGGCTGCGCTTGCCCTGGCGACCCCGCATTGCGAAGAGGCGTTGTCCGGGGGCTCGGAAGATCCGGTCGTCCTGTTCTATATCGGGGTGATCCGGCAGGCAGAGGGCGAGCATGATGCCGCCGTCGCAGCCTTCGAGGCATCGGCTGCGGGGGGGCTTGCAGCGGCCAACACCAAGCTGGGGGATTACCACCTGTTCGGCATCGGGCCCCTACGTCGCGATGCAGAGGAAGCCGCCGACTATTTCGAAGCCGCAGCCGAAGCAGGCGACGCGCCCGCCCAGATGACCCTTGGCCTGATGCACAGGCTCGGGGCCGGGGTGCCGCGCGACCTGGGGCGGATGGTCGAGCTGATGCGGGCTGCCGCAGATGGGGGCTATCACTTCGCGCAATACCGCATCGGTCAGATCTTCCTGACAGGAGAGGGCATTCCGGGGGGCGAAGACGCCTCGCTCGGCATTCCCGATCGCGAGCTTGCCGCGCGCTATCTGTCGATGGCCGCCGAGCAGGGCAATATCGAAGCGGTGCTGGAACTGGCGCGCTACTATGGAGAACTGGACGGGGCAGGCGAGGGCGACCCCGGGCAGCAATTCATCTGGACCGAGCGCGCCGCCGAGGCGGGGTTGCCCGACGCGGTTGCGGCTCTGGGGTTCCTCTACGAACGGGGCCGGGGCGTGGAGGCCAGCGCCGAGCAGGCCGCGACCCTCTACGTTCAGGCGTTGGAAACCGGCGACGTGGATTTCGACGATCTGCGCGGGCGGATTGGCGGCTACACGCCGCAATGGGACCGCGAGACCGCGATTGCCTTCCAGCTGATCCTTCAGGAACGCGGGCTCTACCTTGGCGCCATCGACGGCATCATCGGCCCGATGTCCCGGGCCGCGGCCGCAGCTCTCGACGATTAACGGCTGATCTCGACGGTCTGGCGCAGCTCGCCGCTGTCGCGGTCGAATATCAGGATGCGATCGTCATCGGTGACAACTGCATACCACCCCTGGCCAAGGGTGACCGCGCTGGCGCCCACGCCCTCTGGCAGAACCACCTGATCGGGGAGGCTGACGCTGCCCGTGCCCGGGAAACGGGTGACAAAGGTGATCACGACCGCTATCAGCCCGACAATCATCACCACCGTCAGGACCGTTACGAGGATGCGCAGCACCCTGAGGTTCAGCGGGTCCTTGTCGTCCTCTGTCAGCGGAGCGTCCTGCATGTCCGGCCTTTCGTCCAAGATCGTCTCGGTCCGTATCGGCCCGGACCCTGCGCCGCGCCTTGATAAGGCACTGGCCCGCGAAGTGCCAGAGGAGGCGTCGCTGAGCCGCTCGCGGCTTGCGCGCCTGATCGTCGAGGGCGCGGTGCGGGTGAACGGGGCGGTGGTGACGGATGCCAAGGCCAAGCTGGTTGAGGACGACCTGGTCGAGATTACCGTCGAAGAGGCCGTCGATGTGGAAACCCGGCCCGAAAACATTCCGCTGGAAATCCTCCATGAGGACGACGACCTGATCGTTGTGAACAAGCCCGTGGGCATGGTCGTCCATCCGGCTCCCGGCACGCCGTCTGGCACGCTGGTCAACGCGCTGCTGCATCATTTCGGGGGCAATCTGTCGGGCGTCGGTGGCGAAAAGCGCCCCGGGATCGTGCACCGGATCGACAAGGACACGTCCGGGCTGCTGGTGGTGGCGAAGTCCGACCGGGCCCATCACGGGCTGGCCGCGCAGTTCGAAAAACACACGGTTGACAGGCATTACCTGGCGATCTGCCACGGGGAGCCCGACCCGTCGGATCCGCGGCTGCGCGGGGTCAGGGGGGTGAGCTTCGAAGCGGGCAATATCCTCAAGATCACAACGCAGCTTGCCCGCCACAAGACCGACCGTCAGCGCCAGGCGGTGCTGTTCAACGGGGGTCGCCATGCGGTTACGCGGGCCCGCGTCGAAGAAGGCTTCGGGGCGGTGGCGCTTATCAACTGCTGGCTGGAAACGGGCCGCACCCACCAGATTCGCGTGCACATGTCCCATGCTGGGCATGCGCTTGTGGGCGATCAGACCTATGGCGGGCGGCGGAAGGTATCGGCAAAAGACCTCGGCGATGCCCTGGCCGCCGAGCTTAACGCCTTTCCCCGGCAGGCCCTGCATGCGGCGACGCTTGGGTTCTTGCACCCCGTCAGCGGTGACACCCTGAGCTTCTCGGCCCCGTTGCCCGATGACATGGCGCAAATTCTCGACAAGCTTCGTAAAACAGCCGGTTAAACTGTGCGCAATTGCACGTGAGTCGAGTGTAACATCTGTTGCGGTGCGCTTGGCTGGTAAGATATTGTTCAGAGAAATCGCATTATGGCCCTTGAACGGGGCTGTTATCGCTCCCATCTAGGTTAAAGTTAATCAGATTTACATCTGAGGATGTCGAACAGGGGATCCGAACACGTGAGCAGCTATGCAAATCTCCCGGCACCGTCGCCGGAACAGGGCCTGAACCGTTACCTTCAGGAAATCCGCCGGTTCCCGATGCTGGAGCCGGAACAGGAATACATGCTGGCGAAACGATGGGTGGACCACGAAGATACCGAGGCCGCCCATCAGCTGGTGACGTCGCATCTGCGACTCGCCGCCAAGATTGCCATGGGCTATCGCGGCTATGGTCTGCCGCAGGCCGAGGTGATTTCCGAGGCCAATGTCGGTCTGATGCAGGCCGTGAAGCGGTTTGACCCCGAAAAGGGTTTCCGTCTGGCGACCTACGCCATGTGGTGGATCCGCGCCTCGATCCAGGAATACATCCTGCGGTCCTGGTCCCTGGTCAAGCTTGGCACAACGAGCGCGCAGAAGAAGCTTTTCTTCAACCTGCGCAAGGCCAAGGCCCGGATCGGCGCATTGGAAGACGGCGACCTTCGTCCCGAAAACGTCGCGCAGATCGCCCATGATCTCGGCGTGACCGAGGACGAGGTGATCTCGATGAACCGGCGGCTGTCGGGTGGCGATGCCTCGCTGAACGCGATGGTGGGCAGCGATGGCGAAAGCGCGACCCAGTGGCAGGACTGGCTGGAGGACGAGGACGCCAACCAGGCCGAGGACTATGCCGAGAAGGACGAGATGCAGCATCGTCTTGCGCTGATGCAGGAGGCGATGGACGTGCTGAACGAGCGTGAGCGCGATATCCTCACGCAGCGCCGGCTGCTCGATCAGCCGGTCACGCTGGAAGATCTCTCGGGCGTCTACGAAGTCAGCCGCGAGCGTATCCGCCAGATCGAGGTGCGTGCCTTCGAGAAGCTGCAAAAGCGCATGCGTGAACTGGCGCGCGAGCAGGGCGTTCTGGTTTCGGCCTGACCCCCTGAATGGACCAATAGTGAAGGCCCGCCTTTTCGGCGGGTCTTTTTTGTGGTCTTGTTCGCGCTAACAGGGAGATTGCCGAAATGACCGATCCGATCCGTTGGGGCGTGCTTGGCGCCGCGAATTTTGCCCGCACCACCATGGCGCCCGCCATTCACGATGCCGAGAATGCCGTGCTGTTCGCGCTGGCCACGTCAAGCGCCGAGAAGGCCGCGAATTTCGCGGCGCTTGCACCGGGTTTGCGCGTGCATGACAGCTACGAGGCGATGCTGGCTGATCCCGAGATTGATGCGATCTACATTCCGCTTCCCAATGCGATGCATGTGGAATGGACCGAGAAGGCCGCAAGGGCAGGCAAGCATGTTCTGACGGAAAAGCCCATTGCTCTGGAACTGAGCGAGATCGACCGGCTGATCGCCCTGCGCGACGAAACCGGGGTGCTGATCGCCGAGGCCTACATGATTCCCCATCACCCGCAGTGGCAACTGGTGCGCCAGATGGTGCAGTCGGGCGAGATCGGAGACCTCCTGCATATCGACGGCTACTTCACCTTCCGGCTGACCGATGACGGCAATATCCGGCTCAACCCCGCCCTCGGCGGCGGAGTCACCCGCGATATCGGTGTTTACACGCTCGGATCCGCCAGGCTGGTCACGGGGCAAGAGCCCCAGAATGTCGAGGCCCGGTTTGGCTGGAAACACGGGGTCGATGTGTCCGCCCGGATCTGGGCCAATTTCGGCAAGGCCACCTGTTCCATCTTCATGAGCATGGAAGCCCCCAACCGACAGGTTGCGGTCTATCACGGCACCGGTGGCTTCATCGAGATGGTGGCCCCGTTCAATGCCCAGGTGCATCGTGAAGCCTCGGTCCGGCTGGTGCGCGCCGACGGCGAAGAGCGCCTGATCCGCTACCCCACGGCGCGGCAATACGTGAACCAGGTGGAAGCCTTCGGGCGCACGGTTCGCGATGGTGCTCCGTATCCGGTGCCGCTGGAATTCTCGCGCGGCACCCAGGCCGCGCTGGAGGCGGCCTTCGCGGGCGAAAGATCCTGACGTAACCTCCTTTCGGGGATTTTTGGACTCGAAGGAGAAAATTGCCTAGGCTTCCCCCGTTGCTTGTTAAGGGGGGAAAGGCGCGTGGGACAGCCGATCAATTCCATTACCATCGTCGGGGGCGGGACAGCCGGCTGGATGGCGGCACTGATCCTCAACAACTATTTCGGCCAGAAGATGCGGGCCGGAAAAAAGATGTCGATCACCCTGATCGAGTCGCCCAACGTGCCCACAGTCGGCGTGGGAGAGGCCACCGTGCCGGGCATGCCCCGCACGTTGCGAAGCGCGGGCATTTCCGAAAGCGCGTTCTTCAAGACCTGCAACGCGTCCTTCAAGCTCGGAGTTCTCTTTGCCAACTGGAACGTCGACAAGGCCGGAAAGCCGATCGACTACGTCAATCCGTTCGCCAGCCCGCAGGCCGTGGGCGGTCTGGAAGCGGCCTATTATTTTCTGCAACACGGGGCAGGGGCCTGTGATTTCACCCAGGTGTTCTCGCCTTCCGTCGATCTGGCCCGCGCCAACAAGGGGCCGCGCCCCCTTGGCGACAAGCCCTATGCGCTGAAAGTGGGGCACGCCTATCACCTCGATGCGGGCAAATTCGCCAACATGATGCGCGACATCTGCATCTCGCGAGGGGTGAAGCATGTCCTGGAAGACGTGGTGCATGTGGAGCAGGATGAGAACGGCTACATCTCTGCCCTAGAGCTTGCAGAAAGCGGGCGGCACGAGACCGAGCTCGTGCTCGATTGCACCGGGTTCAAGGGCATCATCATCAACGAAGTGCTGAAGGAACCCTTTGTCTCCTATGCGCGCTACCTGGCCAATGATCGCGCGATGGCCGTGCAGATCCCGCATCCAGACCCCAACAAGATTCCGTCGCTGACCCGGTCCTACGCGCTTGGCGCGGGGTGGGTCTGGCGTGTGCCGCTCTATAACCGGATTGGCACCGGCTATGTCTATTCCTCGGCGCACAGGACGGACGAGGAGGCACGGGATGAATTCGTTGCCCATCTGGGCGATACCTGGAACGGGGTCGAACCGCGGGTGATCCCCATGCGCGTGGGGCGCAATCGGAATGCCTGGGTCAAGAACGTCGTGGCGCTTGGGTTGTCGGGGGGCTTCATCGAGCCTCTGGAATCCACCGCGATCCACATGATCGATACTGCCGTGCGCTGGCTGATCACCTATTTTCCCGACGGGGATTATCCCGACCCGCTGCGCGACCGATACAACAAGCTGATGAACAGTCTCTATGACGAGGTGCGCGATTTTATCTGCCTGCACTATGCGCTCGGGAACCGCACGGACAGCCAGTACTGGATTGATGCCCGCGAGGCGCTTGAGGTTCCCGACAGCCTGGCCGAGAACCTCGACTTGTGGCGCCACACCCTTCCCGGCCCCTACGATCTGGAGTTCGACTCCCTCTTTTCCTATGGCACCTACCAGGCGGTTCTGATGGGTAAGCGTGTCTACGAGACCGGCTTTGCCGCCCCCGGCTTCATGCGCAACCTGGAGATGCGTGCCGATCTATGGTCGCAATACCTCAAGAAAGCACGTGGCACGATCGATCAGATGGTTCACCACATGGCCGATCACTACACCCTGCTGCGCGAGTTGCGCGGAGAGGGGGCGCCACCTGCCCCGGTCGCCAATTTCGCGCTCGCCAACCCGACCGTTTCCATGCCGGGGCAGGCCCCGCCCAAGGTTCTGGTCGCCGCGACGGCGGATGAGGATGACAGCGTCAGCCTGTTGTGACGTGATCTGGCCTGCCGGGCGGGGCATCTGCTAGGATGCGGGGCACGAACCGGAGAGGGGGCCTGCCATGGCCGGAGGATGGGCGCGCGACGGCGCGGTATCAGAGCAGATCGAAGCCTCGATCGAGGACGAACTCGCGCGCATGAAGGCCAAGGCGCAGCCCAAGGGCGAGAGCCTGACCCATTGCGCGGAATGCGAAGAAGAGATCCCACAGGCGCGGCGCACTGCCATTCCCGGCGTGAAGCTCTGCATCGACTGCGCCTCGGAGCGCGACGCAAGGCCGGATCAGCGCGGTGGCATCAACCGACGCGGGTCGAAGGACAGCCAGTTGAAATAACAACGGGGGCAAGCCGCTGCGTCTATGGCAGGTCGAGCCTCTTGATGTGCTGTGGCCCGGCGCTGCCGCCGTGATAAATTCCACCCTCATCCCGCCAGCCCCCTGACAGATAGGCGCGATAGGCGATCTCGTTTCGGCAGTTCACGGTCAGGTAATAGAGCGTTTGGCCCGGATAGCGGTGCGCCAGGTATGGCGGCAGCAACGCCAGCACTGCCCGCCCAATCCCGCGCCCCTGGAACTGCGCGCCGATCAACAGCCCCCGCAGGCCCCATCCATGAGGCTCGGCGAAATCATGGCTCGGGGCATAGTCCCGGTCGATCTTGAAGAAACCCACCACATCGCGGCCCTCTCGAACCACGTGGAAATCCCGGGCGGGGTAAGGGTCTTTTACCATGTCGCCGATCGGGCCCACGAAATCCGCTTGTCCGGGACCGAGGGCGAGATGCAGGACCTCGCCCACCCGGTCACGCGGCAGATCGCCGATCTGGATCATTCCATGGCTTCAAGCTGGTCGATGAAGCCCTCGATCATCGACAGGCCCTTGTCCCAGAAGGCCGGGTCAGAGGCATCCAGCCCGAAGGGGGCCAGCAATTCCTTGTGGTGCTTCGAGCCGCCCGCCTTGAGCATCTCGAAATACTTCTCCTGGAAGTCGTCGCCGCCCTCTTCGTAGACCGCGTAAAGCGCGTTCACGAGGCCGTCACCGAAGGCATAGGCGTAGACGTAGAAGGGCGAGTGCACGAAATGGGGGATATAGGCCCAGAAGGTCTCATACCCCTCCATGAAGTTGAAGACAGGCCCCAGGCTTTCGGCCTGCACGCTCATCCACAGCGCGTTGATGTCATCGGGCGTCAGTTCGCCTTCGGCCCGGGCGGCGTGCAGCTTGCACTCGAAATCGTAAAACGCGATCTGGCGCACCACCGTGTTGATCATGTCCTCGACCTTGCCCGCCAGCATCACCTTGCGGGTGGCGTCATCCTTGGCCTCGGACAGCATCTTGCGGAAGGTCAGCATTTCACCGAAGACCGACGCGGTTTCGGCCAGCGTCAGCGGCGTGGAGGACAGAAGTTCCCCCTGTCCTGCCGCCAGCCGCTGGTGCACGCCATGGCCAAGCTCGTGGGCCAGGGTCATCACGTCGCGCGGTTTGCCAAGGTAGTTCAGCATCACGTAGGGGTGGGCATCTGCCACGGTCGGATGGGCGAAAGCGCCGGGGGCCTTGCCCTCTTTGACGCCCGCGTCGATCCAGCCATCGGTGAAGAAGGGTTCGGCCAGTTCCGCCATGCGCGGATCGAAGGCCGCGTAGGCCTCGGACACCACCTTGCGCGCCTCGTCCCAATGCACAAGCCGGTCATCTTCCATCGGCAGGGGCGCGTTGCGGTCCCAGACTTCCAGCGTGTCGAGCCCCAGCCACTTGGCCTTGAGCGCGTAGTAGCGGTGGCTGAGTCGGGGGTATGCGGCAACGACCGCGTTGCGCAGTGCCTCGACCACCTCGGGTTCCACGTGGTTGGCCAGGTGCCGGCCCATCTGGGGCGAGGGCAGCTTGCGCCAGCGGTCCTCGATTTCCTTTTCCTTGGCCAGCGTGTTGTGCACACGGGCAAAGAGGCTGATCTTTTCGCCGAAGGTTGCGGCCAGTGCCCGCGCGCCTGCCTCGCGCTTGGCGCGGTCCTGTTCCGACAGGAGGTTCAGCGTGGCCTCGATGCCCAGTTCTTCGCCCTCGACCTCGAAGGTCAGCCCGGCGATGGTCTCGTCAAACAGCTTGTTCCACGCGGCGGCGCCCACCATCGACTGATCGTGCAGAAATTTTTCCAGCTCGTCGGACAGCTGGTAGGGTTTCATCGCGCGCATCCGGTCGAAGATCGGGCGATAGCGGGCAAGATCGGCATTGGCGGACATCAGACCTTCGAAATGTGCATCCTCCAGCCGGTTGAATTCCAGCCCCCAGAACACCAGCGACGTGGTGGCCACGGTGATCGCCTCTTGCATGTTCGACATGAACTGGAGCCGTTCGGGGTTCGTCGTGTGCTGGTAATAGCGCAGGCCCGCATAGGACATGAGCCGCCCGGCCACCATGTCGATCTTCTCGTAGCGCTGCACGGCGTCCAGCATCTGATCTGCCGAAAGCTCTGCCAGCTTGCCCTCGTAATCGGCGGCAAATGCGGCGCATTCCGCGTCCAGCCAGGCCTTGTCGCGGTCCACCTCGGGCGCGTCGGGCGCGGTGTAGAGGTCGCTCAGGTCCCATTCCGGCAGGTCACCCAGGTTCTTGCCGCCGGCAGAGGCATTGGCATCAGACAGGGGGAAGGGCAGGGAAAGCGTGGCAAACTGCATGGGAACCTCTTTGGGACTGCGTCAGGCCACAGATAGGCAGCCCGACGGGGAAAGTGCAATGGATCGTGGGCGGATTACAGGTCAACCGGGTCGCTTGGCGCGCCCTCGCCATCTGCCTCCGGCTCTGTCACCCGGCGGCGGATGATGATGTCGCCATTGGGCAGACGCTCGGGCAATTCATAGAGCGCCACGTCGTCGATCAGTTCCCCAAGGGCCGCAATCATCGGGATCAGGTGCTCATCGACCAGCGGGCGCATCTCGTCGGCCAGACCCTCCAGCAACAGGCGGGAGCCTTCCGAGAGCAGCCCCCAGCCTTCACTCAGGCGGTTTCCCTCGCCTTCTTCCTGCGCAAGCGCGGGGGTGGTGGCAAGGCTCAGAACAACAAGGGCGGCGAATGCGTGTTTCATGCCTTCATATCTAGGATGCAGGAGGACCACTTGGAAGGGGCGCGGTGATGGGCCCGTTCAGCTCCATTGTCACCGGGAAATGATCGGACGCGGTCAGAAGCGCATGTTGCAGTTTCTCGTTGCGCCAGCAGGCCGGGTCTTCGAACGGATGCCAGATGCGCCAGTCGTGGCAAATCGGCCGGAGCCGGGGGCAAACCATGATGTAATCCAGCAGCGCGGTCAGGAAGCGGTCTTCGTCCCGGATGTAGAACCGCGCCGACGAGGGCTGTGCCCCGAGCCGGCTTTCCAGCGCTTGGTCGGCATGGGGATCATAAAGCTGATCCTGCGGGTCGAGATCGGTGCCAAGCACGATTTCCAGCCCCGAGCGCCCGAAAAGCCGCTCGAACTCGTCCAGTCCCGGGCCGTCGTTGAAGTCGCCCGCCACGATCAGCGGATCGCCCATGTCAAGGTGGTGGTCCACGCGTTCCCGGATCCAGATACACTGCGCCAGTTGCTTGCGCCGGTTGGCGATGGCAAGACGCATCATCTCGTCGCGATTGCGCGCACCGTGCGGGGCCTTCGATTTCGCATGCACACCGATCAGGCGAAATGTGCCTTCGGCGCTGTCGATCACGGCCTCCAGCGGCGGCTTCGAAAAGCGCACGATATCTTCGGTCGCGTCGATATCGAGGTCGATCCGGTAGGCCCCGTCAAAACGTGGCGCAACGCGAGAGCCCTTCTTGCCGGTTTCCTCGCCCACGGGCGCGTGCCGGGCCTCGATCTTGTCAGGGTCATAGAGCAGCATGATTTCCTGCTGCGTGTGGTTTTCGAAGCCCACCAGCGCCTTGCGCGCGCGAATGCCTGCATGGGCCGCGAACTTTTCCAGCGCCATCGACCCGTTGCGCTGGCGCGAACTGTCGGGCGCTTCGATCACCAGGACCGCGTCGGCATCGATCTTGCGAAAGACGTAGGACAGCGCCGCGATCTGCTGGCCGCGTGTCACGTCCTGCCGGCCCGACCACTGCATGTCGTTGAGCAGCTTGCCTTCGTCGTCAAAGAGGTTGGCGAACCATTCCACGTTGTAGGTCGCGATGCGCATGGGCGTCAGGCTCCGTGGTTGGCCTCGATTTCCTCCCAGGCCCGATTGATCGCCACGAGGCGCGACTGCGCCAGTTGCACCGCCTCCTCGGGCACGCCGCGTGCGATCATCCGGTCGGGATGGGTCTCGCGCACCAATTGCCGCCAGGCCTTGCGGATCTCGGCCATCGACATCGACGGATCGACGCCCAGAACGGTGTAGGGGTCTGGGTCGGCATCAGGCACGTTGCGCGCCCGAAGGCTCGCAAAGGCGCGGGGCGACATGCCGAAGATCTCGGCCACCCGCTCGAGGAAGGCATCCTCGGCGGGGTGATATTCGCCATCGGCCACCGCGATGTGAAAAAGCCCGTCCAGAAGGTCGGTCAGCACGGCGCTGTCGGCATCGAACATGGCGGCGATCTTGCGCGCGTAATCCTCGAAGCCCGCCACGTCCTCGCGCGCCAGGTTGAAGACGCGGGCCGCAGATTTTTCGTCGGCCTGCGGGATGGCGAAGACCTCGCGGAAGGCAGTGACCTCGTTGCGGGTCACGAGACCATCGGCCTTGGCCATCTTCGCGCCAAGCGCGATCACGGCAATGGCGAAGCCGACCGTCAACTCGGGCGGCTTTCGCAGCTTGTCGAACATGGCGCCCAGCCCTTCGCCGGAAGCGAGGGCCGCAAGCGCGTCACTGATACGGGACCATAGGGACATGGGGCGCTTTTACCCCGGATGGGCCGGGAATGTCAGAGGAATTTCTGCATCAGCACAAGATCGTGCCAGCGCCCGAATTTCCGACCCACCTGCGACAGTCGCGCGGCATGGGCGTAGCCAAGCGCCGCGTGAAAGGCGATACCGGCGGCGTTTTCCCCGGAAATGCCTGCGAAAAGGGAATGCACCCCGTGGGCGCGGGCGTGATCTTCTAGCGTAGCCATCAGTGCACGACCCAGGCCCCTTCCTTGCGCTTTCGGGTCGAGATGGACGGAATGCTCCATCGTATGGGCATATCCCGGCCCGCCCCGGAACTGGAAATAGGTGGCAAAGCCCAGGATCTCGCCCGCCTCCTCAGCCACCCAGTAGGGCTGGGTCTGGATCCCGGCCGCCAGGGCTGCGGGGTCTTTCTCGGCGGTGGTGAAGGTCGCCACCGTGTCGCGGATGACCCGGTTCCAGATCGCCGCGATGGCAGGGGCATCCTCGTGGCGGGCTGGACGGATCACAGCCGGACGCGCCCCTTTGGACCGGTCAGGTCGACCGAGAGCGCGGGGGCGGGGCCGGTCTCGACCCTGAGGCGTGGATCGGCGATCATGGGGGTGAGTGCGGCGCGCAAACCCTCGCCATCCGGGTGAGTCAGGGTGATCCCGGTCATGCGGATGCCGCGATCCGGCAGGCGCGGGGCAGGATGGGCCGTTCCCTGCCATTCGATCATTGCGGGAAAGCAGTTGGCGAAGGGCAGTTTGCCATCTTTCGGCACTGCCATGCGCCAGCGCAGGTCGCCCCGTTCCAGGTCCCATGGCAGGCCTGCGCCTTCGGGGGCGGCGGCCAGTGCGGCGTCAAGGTCGGGGCAGCGGCAAATCCAGTTCGTCATGCGCGGGCTGCCCGCGAAATCGTCGAGATCGAACCAGCGCGGCTGGTCGGGGCCGGGGGCGTCAGGGTTGATCGCGATGACCTCCAGGTATTCATCCGGCCCAAGTGACAAGAGCCGGTTATGCGTGCCCATGGCGGCGTGTTCCCCGCCCGGGGCCAGTTCAACGCCCAGGGTGGCCTCGACATGGGCGACGCCTTCGGCAAGGCTGTCGCAGGAAATGGCCAGATGGTCGAAAGTCAGCATGTGCGGCGCGGTCCCTGGGCTAGTGTTGCGCCAGTGAAACCCCGGGCGTGCCCCGAGCGCAAGAGAAACACCGCAATGGACCTGACCGCCCGAAAGGCCGCCCTGCGCAAGAAAGCCTTCACCGCCCGTGCCGAAGCCTATGAACGGGCCTCTGTCGCAGACGCCAATGCCGCGCTTCTGGCCGAGATCGGCGCGGTTCAGG